>NZ_JBIAHQ010000009.1:130276-288645 GCF_042870725.1 Micromonospora sp. NPDC006431 | reverse complement strand
CATGATCGGCAGGCGGCTGCGTCCACTTCGCACACCCCGCACACCCCCACCGCATCCCGCCAGGTCAGACCGCCAATGGCGGCTGCCGTACTAGGCCTGGTCCTCGTCGACCCCGATAGGGGGCGCGGTCAGTTGGAAGGTGCCTAACCTCGTTGCATCGGGCACGGATCGGGCAAGCCCGCCACGGCCCTGGGATCACTCGATGCCTCGCGCCCACCTACGATTTTGACCCATGCGTCGCGTCGCGCCGGTATTGGCTTTCTTGCTCCTGGCCGCTTTGTCCGCTTGCACCTCCCAGCCGCAGGAAGCCGGGCCAACAACGTTGACCGTTCTGCTGGACCAGGATGTGACGGCAGCGCAAAAAAGTGTGGTGGAGCAACGGCTACGCGCGATGCCAAGCGTGGAGGGCGTCGCCTTCGAGACCCGCGATCAGGCCTACGAAAAACTGCGGAAGGACTCGCCCGACCTGCTGGCGGATCTGGATCCGGAGCACCTGCCGGAGTCCTTTCGCGCGACTGTCACGGACGCGTCGGTCGCCGAGGCAGTCGAACTGGTGATGGGTACGGTCGACGGCGTCGAATGGGCTGTGCTCAAGATCGCCGATGTTGATCCCCTCCCGTCGCGGATCGGGGCGATCTTCCGGCTGGAACCGGCGGCTACGGCAGAGCAGCGAGCCGCCGTTGAGGAGGCCGTCCGGGCGCTACCCCACGCGGAGTCGATCCAGTTCGAAGACCGCGACGCCGCCTATGAGCGCCTGCGCAAGCAGTGCCGAGGCAAGGGCGATCTTGCCACGCAACTCAACTCGCAGGTGACGCGCGCTTCGCTGCGGCTCCAACTTCCCTTGAACGGGAAGGATGGGACCGGGCTGCCCGAGATTGAACGCCTTGATGGCGTTGAGGCCCTGCGACTGGTGCCAGTGGCGATGCTTTGAGCGACGCCCTCCGGTCGGCGGCGTCAAGCGGACCTTGACATCCCCGGGCTACGCTGGCGCGGCGGCGAGGTCGGGGCGGGGTGCGGTGTCCTCTGGGCGGGTCGTTGGCACGAATCCGTATGGTGGCCGCGATCACGTCATGGTCAGGGAAGGTGAGTTGGGGGACATGTCTGAGCTGGCGTTACCGATTCGTACCGACCGACTGCTTCTACGTCAGTACCGGGTGGATGACGTGGATGCCTTGCTCGCCTACTACGGCGACCCGCTGGTTGCTCGCTACGTTCCATGGGAACCGTGGTCGCGCGAGCAGGCGGCCGAGCAGGTCGTCAAGCGCATCAACCGTTCGGGTGTAACCGGGATCGAGTCCGCTCTGGCGCTGGTGGTCGAGCACAAGGGCGAGGTCGTCGGCGATGTTGTTCTGTGGCCGGCCGACGAGACGCTGTCTCGGGGCGAGATGGGCTGGATTTTCCACCCGTCGATGTCGGGCCGCGGGTTTGCCACAGAGGCAGTTCGAGCGCTCATCGACGTGGCCTTCGAGCACTGCGGCATGCACCGGGTAATTGCTCGACTCGATGCGCGCAACGAGGCATCGGCGCGACTGTGCCAACGTGTGGGCATGGTCAAGGAAGCGCACCTGCGCCAGGACTACTGGATGAAAGGCGAGTGGGCGGACACTCTGATCTACGGACTGCTCGCCGAGCAGCGGCACGGCTAGCTAGGGGCATGCTCGCGGATTCCTCGTCGGGCGGTCGTAGACCGTCCAGCCTCCCCGTCCGGGTGGGCTGGTAGCCCTTGTGGGCACTTGCGTCGAGTGCTCGACGATGTCCACGACGTGTTCCATGGGGCCGGGCGACAGCGCCGGTTACTGCCGCATCCTCGGATCGCGTGTGGGGTCGACATACATGGGAGGGCAGCCACGATCGATCGCATGGGGGCGCAGTTCGTAGTGCCAGGGCTCGTTGCCGTAGACCTGGCACAGCCCGTATTCGGCGCCGTTTTCTGACAGCCACTCGGTGGTTTTTGAGGGGCCGAGGTCGGCCGCGTCCCCGGAAACGTGAGGAGAGGTGTCCGGGGTGGCGACCCATCGGGCGGCCTCCTTTTCCGAGCCGTATTTCGAGACCGCCTCACGAAGAAGCTGTTTCTGGTATTCGGGGGAACGCCAGCCACTGTTGATGTAGAACTGGATGCTGTCGTGAGCGGCATCCGTTGCCGCCTTACGCAGGGCTTGGAGCAGATCCGGGTCGAGGTTGGTTACGCCGGGATAGTCGTCATCAAATACTGTCACGGCGCCAGGGAGTGCGCCGTCAGCCGCGGTAGCGGTACGGTGGTCGCCGCGAAGGATTTCGCTGAGAGAAGGCGCCGCTGACGATGTTGACTGGTAGACGAGGGTTCCGATGATCGCGGCCGCGACGACGATCAGGCCGACGGCGGTGGGCCCCCTGCGGGCCTTTGTTCGTGCTGCTGTGATTTGACTCATGCTGTCAGTCAAGGCAGGGCCTTGTTGTCAGCCCGTATGTGGTTTTCGGTATGCCGACGATATGCGCCGGCTCGTAGCATCGTCAGCATGCGTGTGTTGGTCGTTGAGGACGAGCCCTACATGGCAGAGGCCATCCGCGATGGGCTGCGCCTGGAAGCGATCGCGGCTGACATCGCCGGTGACGGCGACACCGCTCTGGAACTGTTGAGCATCAACGCCTACGACATTGCCGTCCTCGACCGCGACATTCCCGGGCCCTCCGGTGACGAGATCGCCGAACACATCGTCGCTTCCGGCAGCGGCATGCCGATCCTGATGCTCACTGCTGCCGACCGGCTTGACGACAAGGCCTCCGGGTTCGGGCTCGGCGCCGACGACTACCTCACGAAGCCGTTCGAGCTCCGAGAACTCGTACTCAGGCTCAGAGCGCTCGACCGCAGGCGCGCGCACAACAGGCCGCCTGTGCGGGAGATCGCAGGTCTGCGTCTGGATCCGTTCCGCCGGGAGGTCTACCGGGACGGCCGGTACGTCGCGCTGACCAGGAAGCAGTTTGCCGTGCTCGAGGTCCTCGTCGCTGCCGAAGGCGGTGTCGTCAGCGCCGAAGAACTCTTGGAGCGAGCGTGGGATGAGAACGCCGATCCCTTCACCAATGCCGTGCGCATTACCGTCTCGGCATTGCGCAAACGGCTCGGCGAACCCGGGATCATCGCCACCGTGGCCGGCGTCGGCTACCGCATCGACACAGCATCCGGCATCGGTCGTGGGGGCGGGGACAGTGGATAGGGCGCCTGGTTTGAGCGTTCGCCTCAAACTCACCCTCAGCTACGCGGGATTCCTCATGCTTGCAGGTGCCCTGCTGCTCGCCGCGGTGTGGGTGTTCCTGCTGCGTTACGTACCCGAGGTGATCCACACCCTCGGTGGGATCCGAACCCTCAAGGCCGACCTGGTGCGCGCCTTCGCCCCGGCGGCGGCCGCAGTGCTGGCGTTCCTGCTGGTGTTCGGCCTCCTGGGAGGATGGATCCTCGCCGGCAGCATGCTCGCGCCCCTGGCTCGCATCACACATGCCACACGCCTGGCCGCGAACGGATCACTCTCCCACCGGATCCAGTTGGAAGGCCGCAAAGATGAATTCCGCGAACTCGCCGACGCCTTCGACACCATGCTCGCGCGGCTCGAAGCGCACGTCGCCGAACAGCAGAGATTCGCAGCCAACGCCTCGCACGAGCTGCGCACCCCGCTGGCGATCACGCAGACACTTCTCGACGTGGCCCGCAACGATCTGAACCGCGACACCGGGGAACTTGTCGACCGCCTCCACTTCGTCAACACCCGAGCGATCGACCTCACTGAAGCATTGCTCCTGCTCAGCCGCGCCGACCAGCGGTCCTTCACCCGAGAATACGTCGACCTGTCCCTCATAGCGGAAGAGGCCACTGAAACGCTTCTCCCGCTCGCAGAAAAACGCGGCCTCACCATCGAGACCTCCGGCGACATCACCCCCACCATCGGTTCACACGCGCTCCTGCTGCAGATGGCTACGAACCTCATGCACAACGCGATCGTCCACAACCTGGCGGAACAGGGCACCGTGTGGGTCACGACCAGCCTTCATCCCAAGACTGTGGTGCTCACTGTCGAAAACACCGGCGAGAAGCTCAGCCCGCTGTTCGTCTCGACACTCACCGAACCGTTCCAGCGCGGCACCGCACGTATCCGCGGTGACCATGCAGGTGTCGGCCTCGGCCTGGCAATCGTGAAGAGCATCACCCAGGCACACGGCGGAACCCTCACTCTCATCCCGCGCCCCGCTGGGGGGCTCTGCGTCACGGTCCAACTCCCCGTCGCGCCACCGCACACTGGCAGATGACGATCAGCGGCATTGCCGCACGGCTCCGACCCGGCCGAGATCGGCCAGTTCCCTGGTCCGGTCAGCCGCCGCGCTGCACGCCAGCGTCGCGCCGGGAGCCCCAGCCCTCTTGGCGGTCGCCGGCGTGGCCGGCCGGGTGCCTGCGGCGGTGAAGCCTGACGCCGGCGGCGTGGACATCATGGGTACTCACGACGTCAGGGCATGTCGCTCCCACCACCTGTGCCTGATCTAGGGACGCCGACGGGCCCAGTAGGGGCTTACCGCGTCGGGCTGTCAGGGTGCTACCGGGGTCGGATCCCCGTTGTAGCGCTCCGTCGGGCTGGGAATGATCATCTGCATGAAGCGCCGTGATCTTTTTTTGTTCGCCGGACTGGCCGCACTCGCCGGTTGCGGTAGCCCGGGTGTGGGTTCGAAGGGAAACTCCGGCACGCTGGCCTTCGCCGACCGGCTTAGGGTGCCGCCGTTGCTGGAGCCGGCCGTTGCGGCGGACGGCACGAAGCTGTTTTCGTTGACGATGCGAGCCGGGCAGGTGGAGTTGCTCCAAGGCAAGCCGACTACGACGTGGGGTTTCAATGGCGCCTTCCTCGGCCCGACGATCCGCGCGACGCGTGGTGACCGCGTCGCGATGCGCGTGCACAACCAGCTCGGCGAGCCGAGTACGGTCCACTGGCATGGCATGCGGCTGCCTGCGGTGATGGATGGCGGCCCGCACCAGATGATCCAACCGGGTGCCACCTGGTCCCCGCACTGGAGGATCGACCAGCCGGCCGCTACCTCCTGGTATCACCCGCATCCGCACGGCAGCACCGCCAAGCACGTGTACCGCGGGCTGGCGGGCCTCTTTCTCGTCGATGACCCGGCGACGGCCGCCCTGGGCCTGCCTTCGACTTACGGGGTGGACGACGTCCCGCTCATCCTGCAGGACAAGATCCTCGACGCGAACGGCGTGCTGCAGGAAGACCCCAAGCCGACGTGGGGTCTCATGGGCGACCAGATCCTGGTCAACGGGGTCTACGACCCCTTCTTCGAGGTGACCACGGCGCTGGTGCGACTGCGCATCCTCAATGGATCGAGCGCGCGGATGTACAACGTTGAGTTTGCCGACCGGCGACGGTTCCACGTCATCGGCACCGACGCCGGCCTATTGGCGGCGCCGGTGGCGGTCGACGCCGTGCAGCTGAGTCCAGGGGAGCGGCTGGAGGTCCTGGTCGAGTTCGAGCCGCGCGACGAGGTCGTGCTGCGCAGCGTCGCCGGCGACAACGGCATCGACGAAGGAGACTACGACCTGCTGAAGTTCGTCGCGGCGGACCAGCTCAAGCCAGAGCCGTCGGTGCCGCAGCGGCTGGCCGCGAGCCCGCGCATCGAGGCACCCGCCGGCGCTCGGGAGCGCAAGTTCCGGCTCAACGGCAGTGACGCGATCAACGGGCGGGAGATGGACATGACCCGCATCGACGAGGTGGTGCCCGCGGAAGCGACCGAGATCTGGCACGTCGAGAACACCGTCTACGCCCACAACTTCCACATACATGAGGTGGCATTCCGCATCCTGGACGTCGACGGGAGGCAGCCGCCGGCATACCTGCAGGGCCCGAAGGACACGGTGTTCATCCCTGGCAAGTCGACGGTGCGGCTCGCCGTGCAGTTCGGGCACCACACCGACCCGAAGACGCCCTACATGTACCACTGCCACATCCTCCGGCACGAGGACAAGGGCATGATGGGCCAGTTCGTGATCGTGGCGCCCGGAACCGAAGCGTCGGTGCCCCGCACGCTGCCGAGCCACCATCATCACGGCTGAGCCGCCGTCGACCCCCGGAGGGCGCCGCGCGAAGCACGACATGATCGGGAGAAACGACGCCGGACTAGGAGCAGGACAGGTAGTCATACCTCACGGTGCGTCACGACCCTGGTCGACACCAACGCCCTCTGGGCGGCAGTTGCGGATGACCTGGCTGTAGGAGGTGTGGCAATCAGCCGTGACTGTCTCCCCGTGATCGGCGGAAGTAGGAGACCGTGGTCACGGCGAGCAGCACGGCGCCAATAAAGAAATAGGTGTTGATCCCAAGGCCGGCCCAGAGCTCAGCCGTGGAGATGTCTTCCGCCCCCACAAAGCCGCCTCGGCGGATGCCGGTGACCATCAGCAGGTTTTCGACCATCCCGGGAACCCCTCTGACGACGAGTAGCGCGCTGCCAAACCACAGCGGCGTGAGGAGCACCCCCGGAGGGACGCGTCGTCCCCATGGCCGGACGGTGGCTACAACGACAGCCGCCCCGACGGCCGACATGAGGATGAGAGTGATGTTGAAGATCACGTACGCCCTTCGGCCCCAAGGTCCGTCGCCGGTCGGATCGTCGCCGGGGAGGAACACCGCTACCACGTGGGACACGACGAAAAAGATCAGCCACGCGAACGTGCCGTACGCCCAACGAGGGCTGCCGTCAACTCTCACACCACCAAGATCGTCGCCTAGAGCGCCATGACGCCTCCCATCCCGAGGGGATTCATCTCCCTCACTAGAGGGAGGCTCCCATTCTCGGGCACACCCAACTTGACACGACCGCGACCAGCCGCATGTTCCCCGAACTGATCGCCTAGTGCTCGCGGGCGGCGGGCGGGTCGGATTGCGGTTGGCCGTCGACCACGGTGGAGATGCTCATTTCGGCTCTGTCCGAAGTTGTCGCACCTGTATGTCCCCAGGTGAGCCGGGTCTCGGCTCCAAGATCAAGCCCATCCTTTTCGGTGGACCTCGTGCCGTGCCCATGCGTCCATGCCCGCCGCGTCGTCGTGAACCAGGCGACCCCGGCACGCGCCAGGCGGTCGCGCACCCGCGCCCACTCCGGCGGACCCGCGCCCTCCTCGCCGTACCGCGCGTCGTGTTCCGCCACCGGATCAGCCATGCCGACCGACCCCAGTGATGAGTTGTCGTGCCCGCACCCGTCACATGTACGGCGGGACACGACGAGGCGGAAGGATGACGTGATGAGTGCGGACACGCGGCTGGAGGAGCTGGGGGTGAGCGGGTTGGGCGGGAGCGGTCTGGGCGAGGTCGACGAGCCGGCGTTCTCGGGGCTGGCGGAGCGGCACCGGCGGGAGCTGCACGTGCACTGCTACCGGATGCTCGGGTCGTTCGAGGACGCCGAGGACACCGTGCAGGAGACGTTCCTCCGTGCCTGGCGGCGGCGGGAGACCTTCGAGGGGCGGTCGACGTTCCGGGCCTGGCTGTACCGCATCGCCACCAACGCCTGCCTGGACCTGCTCGCCAAGTGCCGCCCGGAGCCTGCGACCGGCGGCGAGGTGCTGTGGCTGCAGCCATACCCGGACCGGCTGCTCGACGAGCTGCCCGCGGGCGACGCGGACGAGCCGGAGACCGTCGCCGTCGCGCGGGAGACGATCGAGCTGGCGTACCTGGTCGCAGTCCAGCACCTCGCCCCGCGCCCGCGGGCCGTGCTGATCCTGCGGGACGTGCTCGGCTGGCCGGCGAAGGACGTCGCGGAGCTCCTCGGGGACTCGGTCAACTCCGTGAACAGCGCGCTGCAGCGGGCCCGCGCCGGCATGCGGGAGCACCTGCCCGCCGAGCGGCAGGACTGGACCGGCGGCGAGGAGGACGCCGGGACGCGCGAGCTGGTGCGCCGCTATACCGACGCCAGCGTGGCCACGGACATCGACGGGCTTGCCGCACTGCTGCGGCACGACGTCCGCTGCTCGATGCCGCCCACGCCGGGCCTGTACGTCGGCCGCGACGCGGTGGTGAACGACTGGGTCGAGGACGGCTTCGAGGGCATGAAGCAGATGCGCGCCGTCCTCACCTCCGTGAACCGGCAGCCCGCCGTCGCCTTCTACCTGTGGCGGAAGCGGGAGGGCGCATACCTGCCGCTGACGATCGACGTCCTGCGCGTCACCGGCGGGGCGATCACTGAGATCGTCACGTTCCACGACGACCAGTTCCCGCGGCTCGGGCTGCCGGACCGCCTGCCGGCGGACGGCACGGAGTAGTCCCGGTGTGGACGCTCGCGCTGCGCGGTGGCGCGCGTGTCGCGGTGGTCGCGGCGGAGTGGTGCGACGCGTTCGGCGTCGTCACCCGCGGGCGGGTGCAGCTGGAGCTGCGCGACGGCGAGCCCGGGCCGGTCCTCGGACGCGACGCCGGGTTCTGGCTCCGTGGCACCGGCGTCCGCGCCCTGCGGAACCCCGGCTGTCGCACGGCGAGGGTGCGCATCGCCACGCCCAGGGCCAGGACCGTCACATGCCAGTCAGCACACCCTGTACGCCAGTTACCGGATGATGGAGGAACGACATGAACCGCATGAATGACACCGGGGTCGTCGCAGGCCCGGCATCGGGCGAGACCAGCCGCACTCACCGACTCCGTGGGCTCGCCGTCACCGGCGTCATTGCCACGCTCGTAGCGATGGTGGCCACCACCCTCGCCGCAGCGCTTGCCCAGGCCGTTGGCGTCGACTTCAAGGTGCCCGATGGTGGCGAGACGATCCCGTTGCCCGGGTTCGCCGTGGTGACCGGCTTCTTCTCGGTCGTGGGCATCGTCATTGCCGTCGCTCTTCTTCGTTGGAGCGCTCGCCCCGCCGAGCGATTCGTGTGGACGGCGGTGTCGCTGACCGCGATCTCGTTTGTCCCGCCCCTCCTCTCCGGGGCAAACACCGCCACCACCACCGCCCTCCTCGGGCTACACCTCGTCCCTGCGGCGGTGATGATCCCCACCCTGGCGCGGGGCCTCCGCACCCGGACCGATTGACGATCCCACAACGGGACAACGCGCGGCGCAAGGGCGTGCGCGAGCGCACCAACGTGGCCCTCGGGGCGTACCGGGTGCCCCGGTCGCGCTCACCCTGGCCGACCCCGCCGTCGCGCGCCTCCCACGTGGATTCGGCTCCTGCGCGACGGCTTGAGCCGGATCTGACCCTCTCTCGGGTCGACGTCAGGCTCAAGCCGCCCAGGACGCGCTCGCAGCCGGGCCCTGACACCTACGCCTGCGGGAGGCTGCATGCCGTAGCCGGCGGGGCAGGGGACGCTGTTTGTGACGTGGGAGGTTGGAAAGGCTCCGTGGTCAGTCAGGGCAGGACCTCGATGTACCCGTCGCTTCCGTGCACGCGGATCCGCTGCCCATCGGCAATCAGCCGGGTGGCATCTACCACGCTGACGACAGCTGGCAGGCCGTACTCCCGTGCGATCACTGCGCCGTGTGTCATCAATCCTCCGACCTCCGTCACCAGGCCGGCGATGGCGACGAAGAGGGGCGTCCAGCTCGGGTCCGTGTGGGCCGTGACGAGGATGTCACCCGGTTCGAGATCAGCCTGGGCCATGTCCAGGATGACGCGGGCGCGCCCTTCGATGGTCCCGGCGGAGACCGGTAGGCCGATCAGGGCGCCGGGCGGCACGTCGTCGCGTCGGTACGCCCCGGCGATGACCTCGCCATCCGATGTCAGCACCCGGGGTGGCGTGAGCGCCTGGTACGACCGGAACGCGTCCTTGCGCTGCTGGATCAGCTTGTCATCCACCTGGTTCGAGCGCACGACGTCGTGGAGCTCCTGGAACGTGAGGTAGAAGACGTCCTCCTTCTCGGCGAGCACGTTGGCCTGCACGAGGCGCTCGGCCTCTTCGAGCAAGGCCTGCTTGTAGACGAAGTAGCGGCTGACGATGCCGTACTTCGGGTATTCCCGGTAGCCGATGAAGGTCCGGACCCGGTCGATCATCCGCTTGGTCTCGTCGGCCTTCTGCTCCCCGTCCGGCAGTGCCCGCAGGCGTTCGAGCACCTCCTGCGCCTTCTTCTGCGCCTCCTGGCGCCCGTGCTCGAAGCGCCGCTTGGCGGCGCCCGGCTCGAAGTTCCTGACGTTGTCGAGGATCACGGGCACGAGCGTGGCGGGGCGTTCGCTCCAGCGCGGCCTCGTGATGTCGATCTCGCCGACGCAGCGCATGCCGTACCGGTCGAGGTAGGCCTCGATGGCGTCGCGCGCTTCGGTCCCGCCCGCGAACTTCGGCAGCTCGTTCAGGAAGCCGTCGTCCTCGACGCCCTGCAGGAACGCCACTACCTCCGGATGCGGGCGGATCACGTCCGCGACGTCGAGCAGCGCCAGGCCCATCTCCGACGTGACGTTACCGGGGGCGGACAGCGTGAGGATGTCGGCCGCGTTCTTCTCGCCCAGCCATTCCCGCAGCCGGTCGTTGAGCCACCAGGTGGCCTCCATCCCCGCCATGATCGCCTGCATGCTCAATGGATCACTGAGGACCCGCTTGTGCTCCTGGAAGGCCTCCAGCAGGAATTCGAACAGCGCCGGTCCGGTCTTCGTCCGGATGTCGTGCCGCAGGGCGGCGATGGACGCCTGGCTGCGCTCGATCAGCTCGGTGACGATGGCCGGATCGTTCTCGATCGGGGCGGACGCACCGCCGACCGGCGGCCCGCCGGGCCCGCCGTCCGGGAGCGCCGGGACGAAGTCGTGGCGGTCGAGGACGTTCTCCAGCGCGTCCCTGGTCAGCGGATCGGATCTCCCCGCCATCTCTAGGAAGCCGGCGCGGCCCGCGGGCGAGGCCAGGCGCTGGGTGACGTCGACGAACAGCCTGCCGCCGGCCTCGTGCATCGGCGCCATGGCCGTCAGCTGCCAGCAGGAGAGCCCCAGGGGCTTCATGGGGTCGGTCATCATCTGCTGATGACCAACGGAGAGATAGATGTGGTTCTCCTGGTCGTCGGCCGCGGGGATGGGGAACAGCGTGGTGATCGGCCGGCTCTGCACGATCTGGAAGTCATCGTCGACCAGGCACCATTCGATGTCCTGCGGGCAGCCGAAATGCGCTTCGATCCGCCGGCCGAGCTGCACCAGCCGCACGACCTGCGCATCCGTAACCGCCGGCTGCTCCTGCCGCTGCGGGTCGATCGCCACTTCCTGGGTACCGCCAGCCGGCAGGGCGTGAACGGCACGCTGCTTGGCGGCGACCGCCTTGGCGACGACCTCGCCGTCGCGCACCTTGAAGACGTCCGGGTTCACCAGGCCGGAAACCAGAGCTTCGCCGAGGCCGAAGCTGGCGTCCACGGTGGCGACCTTCCGGTTGGACGTGACGGGGTCGGCCGTGAACAGGATGCCGGCCGCATCCGGGAAGACCATCCGCTGCACGACCACGGCCATGTGGACCGTACGGTGGTCGATGCCGTTGCGCTGGCGGTAGGTCACGGCCCGCTCGGTGAACAGCGACGCCCAGCACCGGCTGACGTGCTGGAGGACTGCGGCCGGCCCCACGACGTTCAGGTACGTGTCCTGCTGGCCCGCGAAGGAGGCCGTCGGCAGGTCCTCCGCCGTCGCGCTCGATCGGACGGCGTAGGCAGCTTGCTCGCCGAGCCGGGCGAGCGCGCGGGTGATCGCCGCCGCCAGATCGCCCGGGATGGCAATCCCTTCGATGGTCCGGCGGATCTCCGCGCTGATCGTGCGGATCGCCTCCCGGTCGTCCGGGTTCAGGCGCGACAGCTGATCGAGCCGATCGTCGATCGACGGCGCTTCGGCCATGATCCGCCGGAACGCGTCCGTCGTCACGCAGAAGCCGGCCGGCACGCGTACGCCTTCGATCCGCGACAGCCCGCCCAGGTGCGCGCCCTTGCCACCAACGACCGCGACCTGCGTCTCATCGACCTCTTGAAGATCCAACACGTACTGCTCGATCACTGCGATACCTCCGAGTCAGCCGTGCTCCGTCGCACCGCACTGGCCGATCGAATCACCGGCGCCTCGAACATCATTGGTTCGAGGTCGCCGCGTCCCCCGTACATCGACAGCACACCCACGTCGTGGCCCCCCAATTCCTCGTCGGTGCTGGTCCGGCCGCCGATTCTGCGGCAAGACCCGGGTCTTGCCGCAAGCCCCCGGGTGCGCTATATGTTAGAAGTGGCAAGGGGTAACACCTTCTTGCCTTTGCTTTTGTCGTCCGCCGCGGGCTGAGATCCTTTGACCGCCTGGAGCGTGCCGGGCACCTCCGGCGGGTGCCGGACCCCCACGACCGCCGCAGCGCCCTGGCACTCTCAGCCGCCGGTGGCCACGGCCGCGTCGCCCGGGTGGGCCTGGCCAGCGCGATCGTCGGTCAGCTCATCATCGCCGCGGCCGAGGTGATCCGGCCGAGCAACCGGGACCTCGGCGACGTGCTGTTCAGCCTCTCCCCGATTTCGACCGGGGCCGGCCTGGTCACCGCCGGCGTGGTCACCGCCGGCCTGGTCACCGCCGGCGTGGTCACCGCCGGCGTGGTCATCATCCGGGAGCTTGGGCCCGGCCGTCCCGGTTCCTGCCGCTCACGTTCGCGGCCACTCAGTCGAGACAGAACTCGTTGCCCTCGATGTCCTGCATCACGAGGCACGACTCGTTGTCGTCATCGGCAGGCAGTAGTCGCACGCGTACCGCGCCGAGCGCGACCAGTCGTGCGCATTCGGCCTCAAGTGCGGCCAGCCGCTCTTCACCCACGAGCCCGGTGCCGACCCGCACGTCAAGATGCAGCCGATTCTTGACGACCTTGCCTTCCGGAACGCGCTGGAAGAACAGTCGCGGGCCCACACCTGAGGGATCAAGGCATGCGAACCATGAACCCTGATCCTCAGGCGGCAGCGAACGACCGAAATCGTCCCAACTAGCAAACCCCTCCGGTGGCGGCGGTACGACGTACCCCAACACCTCGCACCAGAAACGAGCGACGCGCTCAGGTTCTGCGCAGTCGAAGGTGACTTGGATCTGCTTGACCGACGCCATCGGTCCACCATAAAGGCGGGGTCTTCCGTCGGCCCCACGGGCCCGCCCCTGGCAAGGTTGTGGCGCACGCGGCCGACTCTTGAGTGGGACACTACCGTTGCTCTGCATGGCCCACGTCGAGATCGAGATCACCGCGGAGTTGGTCCGGGATCTGGTCCGCGACCAGCACCCCGACCTCGCCGATCGCCCGGTTCGGCTGGGCGCGCGGGGATGGGACAACCAACTGTGGCGGCTCGGCCACGACCTGGCCGTCCGGCTACCCTGGGCGACCGGGTCCGCGGACGCGCTGCTGCGAAAGGAGCACGCCTGGCTGCCCACGCTCGCCCCGCGCCTTCCGCTGCCAATCCCCGTCCCGCAGCGACTCGGCGAGCCCTCCGAACGGTTCCCTCGGCCCTGGCTCATCACCACCTGGGTTCCGGGCACACCCGCCGACCGGACCCCCGTCACGCGAGCCTCCGACGCGGCCACATCCCTGGCCACTTTCCTGACGGCTCTTCACCAACCCGCCCCCACCGGCGCGCCCCCCGGCCGCGACCGCGGCGGGCCACTGGCCGACCACGCCGAGGGATTCGCCAAGGCGCTCACCTCCGCCACCGAACGAGGGCTGATCAACGACCCGGACACCGTCCGTGCCGTCTGGCACGACGCGGTCACCGCGCCTCAATGGACGGGCCCGGCGCTATGGCTCCACGCCGACCTGCACCCGGCCAACGTCCTCACCGCCGACGGCACCTTCTGCGGCGTGATCGACTTCGGCGACCTCTGCGCGGGCGACCCGGCATACGACCTCGCCGCCGTGTGGCTCCTGCTACCGGACGACACCACCGACCACTTCCACGCGGCCTACCAGCCGACCCCGGACACCGCCACCATGCGCCGCGCCCGCGGCTGGGCGATGGCACGCGCCCTCGGCGGCATCCTCATCGGCGACGACGGCGTCCACGGCCGCCCAGGCGGCAAGGCCACCTGGGGCCCACCCGCCCACGCCGCCCTGCAACGCCTCATCGCCACAATCCGCTGACCCGGCGATCGCCTTCGCCCGGGCTGCGCCCGACCGAGGCGCGCTTTGAAGATCGCCACCTGGACCACCGATTTCTACAACCGGCGCCCCCGGCACTCCGTCTGCGACTGGCGCCCGCCGATCGACTACGCACGATTAACGGCCGGCGCCCTGGAGGCCCGGGCCCGCCCCAGTCCTCGGGGATTCGAGGGGATTGGCAGTCCCCAATTCGAGGCGGCCTATCACGTCCGGCGCGACCGCACGAGGATCGCCGCGCACACGAGGCCGATCACCAGCGAGGCCACGGACAGTCCGACCGCCCACCAGACCCCCGCATCAGACTGGGTCGTAGGCGCGCTGTCCACGGCCAGCGCCGCCTGCTCGGTGCCCGCCGCCGGAGAGGATGCCGGGTTCGCCTCGGGCACGAGCCGGAGCACCGGCGCGGGCCGCTCCGGCTCGTCGGCGCCGGGGGCTGGCTCCTGGATCCAGCGCACGACCTCGCCGTCGCTGTAGTGCTGGAGCGTCTTGAACACCAGTTGGTCGGCCGCGGGCAGCGGTCCGGCGCTCACAGAGAACTCGTCGTACTCACCCGGTTTGATCGCCGACTGCGGGTCCGCCGCAGTCCAGGTGATCTTGTCGATGACCTCGCTGAACTGCGCGCCGTGCGCCTCGATCGGTGTGGCCAGCTTCTTCTTCGTGATCTCGTACGACCAGCCGGGGTGTGGCTTCACCGAGAGCGAGGCCAGCGGGGAGTCGGGCGGGAACTGCACCTCGATCTTGGTGGTGCTCGCGTCGTCGCTCTCGGTGGGAACGCGGAACGTCAGGGCGGCGTAGCCGCCCTGGGTGGCCGTGCCCGGGTTCACCGTCACGTGCGCGAACGCCGCCGTCGGTAGGACGCCGACCAGGCAGGCCGCCACGCCTACGGTTACGAGGCCACGTACGGCTCGGCGAAGCATGTGCATTCTCCAGCTTTCCATTTGATCGACAATCATGACGTTGAACATGCCGGCCACGCTCGCGTGCGTGCTCCGGCGCTCGATCAGCCCAGCCGCCGCAGCACTTTCTCCATGGCCCCCTTGGCCTTGTCGGCCGAGTCGGCGCGGTCTCCGACGATCTTCTTCTGGGTGAGGTCGAGGTAGAGGATGAGGTTCGCCCGATGGAGCACCACGATGGCGATGTCCTCGAAATAGACGTCGTCCTGCCCTGGCGGGTACGTGTGGGCGAGCTGCTGCGCGTATCCCTTCCACCCGAACACCTCAAGCGGGCGGCTGGTCCCGCGATAGGCGCCGAGGATGACCGGCGGTCCCCCGTCGACCTCATACGATCCGGGGCAGGCGGCCAGCCCGGAACCGACCTCGTTCATCGCGTTGTCGGCGATGGCGGCCGAGGCGAAGACGAGGGCGTTCTGGGTCACGTATGGCACGTGGGAGTCGGTCGCCCGGATGGGTTCCACGGCGAACTGCCCCACCGGCTGGCCACCGACGGGCTGAACGACGTTGGACGGCGCCTTGGGTGTGTCGGAGCGCTGGACGTACGGGCAGGTCTGGATGGCGCTCGGCGGCACGTAGTTGTTGTGCGAGTGGAAGTCCCGGTCGTACCAGTAGTCGCGCGCGCCTTCGCCGGCGTCCTTTGCGTTGTAGAACGCGGCCTTGACGTCGTCGGCCGTGTAGGACGGCTTGCTCGCCGTGGGACCGGCGGCGCTGGAGCAGCCGGTGACGCAGACGGCGGCCAGCGCGAGGGTCACGGTGGCACGGGAGCTCAAGATCACGGGTGGCTCACTTCATCGGGGGCGGAGAGGCGGCACTCGACCACGGGCCGTCAGGAGCCGTTGTCCGAACGCAGGGTGTTGGCGAGGGTGAAGGCACCGCCCTTGACGGTCAGCACGAGATGGTTGTCGTACTTGACCGTGTGGTCGGGAGCGAACCGGAGCTCACCCAGGAATGTGGTGAAGCTGTCCTCCAGCTTGGTCAGCTGTTCGCTGTTCAGCGCGGGGTCGACCTTTCCCGTCTGCGTCACGGCCTGGCCGAGGGCGCGCAGCCCGTCGTAGGCCTGCAGCGCGTCCCGGCCTGGTGGGTGGCCGAAGGCCTTGGTGAACCGCGTGGTCCATGCGGTGGCGGCGGGGAGGTTCTGCGGGCTCGCCGTTGTGATCACGTACGCGCCCTCGGCGCCGTCTCTGCCGGCGGCGGAGAGGAAATCGGGGCTTTCCGACGCTGCGGAGGCGATGTATTTGCCCTTGTACCCGGCTTTGCGGAGCGCTGCGGCCAGCTGGCCGGATTCCTGGGCCGGGCCGGCCCAGTACACGACGTCGGGGTCGGCGGCCAGCGCGGTGGCGGCGGCTGCGGCCATGTCCCGCTGTCCGGCGGGCAGGGTCTGCTTGCTGACCACCTTGGGGACGGGCGAGGCCACTGAGATCACCTGGTTGACCAGGTATGCCGACTGCGGGTTGTCGTCAGCGATCACCGCGAGCCGCTGGGCCGCCTGGTAGGCCATCCAGTGCACCGCCGCGAGCGCTTCCTGGTAGGGCGTGCCGTTGGTGAGATAGGCCGTGGGAGTGTCCTCCGCGCTGACCAGCGTGGGCGAGTTGGCGGAGGTGATGAGAAACGGCAGCCCGTTACCGCCGAGGACCCGCGCGGCGGCCCCGGCGGCGCCGTCACAGACGCCCCCGAGGGCGCCGGC
The DNA here is from genome assembly GCF_042870725.1 of Micromonospora sp. NPDC006431. Taxonomy (NCBI): domain Bacteria; kingdom Bacillati; phylum Actinomycetota; class Actinomycetes; order Micromonosporales; family Micromonosporaceae; genus Micromonospora; species Micromonospora sp. NPDC006431. The sequence continues at coordinate 271,964 of NZ_JBIAHQ010000009.1, read as the reverse complement.
GACGTTTTCGGTGAGGTGGAGCCGCTTCGCCGCCTCCTTGCCGCCGTCGTCGAGGCACTCGTCGTCGACGGTGACGAGGGAGACGTGCAGCCCGATGATCCCGCCACGAACGTTGAGGTCGTCCACCGCCATCCGCGCCCCGTCGACCAGATCCTGGCCGCGTGCCTTGTCCGGCCCGGACAGCGGGGCGAGCACACCGAAGGCGATCTCCCCCCGGGGTGCGGCCGGCGCGTCGTCGGTCGAGGTGCACGCGGCTACGGCCGGGAGCGTGAGGACGGTGAGGGCCAACGGCGCGAGCCAGCGGTTGCGGCGGGTCCGGCCGCGGCCGTCGAGGGTGGTCGGGAGCTGCATTCGGTGCTTCTCTCTCGGCTCCGGTGGTGGTGAATGGGGTGGTCGAGGCACGTCCGCCCCAGGGGGCGGGTGACGGGGAGGGACCCCCGCCGCCGGTAGCGGCGCGGGGACCCCTCCACGTACGAAAGGTCCGCGGAAGACTACTTCTCGCAGGAGTTCCAGCAGACCTTCTTCTCGTGCTTACCGGGGATGTCGCCGGTGAACTTCAGGATGTCGACGCCTCGACCGTAGTCGGGGACGTAGACGTACCCGTTGTGCCAGTACGCCGAGGAGGCGTTGCTCCCGATGATCGCCGGGCCGTCGGGGCCGGCGGCGCGGTCGGGCACCCGGAACCAGCCGACCTGCTGCGGGTTGCTCGGGTCGGAGATGTCCAGGAACCGGACGCCCTGCTCGTAGAAGCCGGCGGCGACGATGTTGCCGTTCACCGTGAACCAGTGCGCGGAGCAGTCGCCCGCCTTACCCGTCGGGTCGACGTAGTGGCCGGGCTTGCCGCCGGGGCTGTAGGTGGCGAGCCGCGTCATCTTGACCGGGTTCTCCGGCGTGGAGGTGATCCCTTCGTCGTCGTGCGTCCCCTCCAACGACGCCAGGATGAATACGCCGGCCTTCGCGCAGTTCTGGTTGTTGTTCTCGTTGGTGATGAGCACCACGTCGCCCTTCGGGCGGTCGCCGAGGGCGTTCGGGAAGCGGTAGGCGTTGTGCAGGAAGGCACTCTCCGAGCCGCTGACGCTCCCACCCGCGTACGGGATCGGGTCGTAGGCCGTCGCGTAGCGCTTGGTCTGGGTGGCCGGGTCGAAGTGCTTGCCGTCGGTCCAGTAGCCGCGGACGCCGCCGCTGCCCGAGACCCAGACGACGCCGTCGAAGTCGACGTCGACGCTGTGCGTGGAGCCGCTCGTCACACCGGTGCGCCGGACGTCGGAGACGACGGCCTGGCTGTAGGTGAACGGGTGGTTGACGTCACGCACGTCGGTCACGTAGACGGGGGAGCTCACACCGCGCACACCCGACCCCACCGACCAGATGAACCGGCAGTCGTTGATGCACGTCGCGGTGTGGCCGAGCGGGACCCGGTGGAAGCCCAGCAGCTTCGGGTGCCACGGGTCCTTGATGTCGATGATGAACAGGCCCTTGGTGCCCGAGTCGCGGGTCAGGAAGACGAGCTTGCGCCGGCTGTCGACCGTGAGGTTCTCGCCCTCCCAGAACTGGGTCATGGTCTCGCCCGGCTGCTTGAGCTGGTCGACGGTGACGGCGGCGATGTACTCCGGGTGCTCGGGGTCCTTCAGCGACCAGACGGCCAGGCCGCCGGTGCCGTTGGCGACCATGACGTCGTAGCCGAGCTTCTCGTAGTGCACGAAGTTCAGCGACGAGAACGCCGGGCACTTCGTCGCCTTGAACGCGGGACAGCTCCCATTGTTCGACAGCAGGCCGCGCACGTGACCGACGACCTCGACGTTGTCGCTGTGCGTCGCGTTGTCCGGGAACACCCCGGTGTCCGGCAGGGTCTGCGTCCCCTCGGTGGCGGTGCCGTCCGTGATGCCGGCGAGCGACGCGGCCTCACGCTCGGCGTTGGTCGCCGCCTCCGCCGCGGCCGCAGCGGCCTGCGCCGCCGCGGCCGCCTTGTCGTTGTACTCCAGCTGCGCCTGCGCTGCCTGCGCGGATGCCTGCGCGGCCTGGGCGGCGGCGGCATCCGCCTTGTTCTTGTCGGAGATCTTGCCCGACTGCTCGGCCGTGGCGGCGGCGTCGGCGGCCTTCTGCGCCTCCTCCTCTGCCCTGGCCTTGGCCTCGTCCAGGCGGGCGGCTGCCCTGGCGGCGTCCTTTGCGGCCGCGTCCGCCTGGTTCTGCAGGCTGGTCGCCTCGGCCTCGGCCGACCCGACCGTGCCGGGGCGGACCGGACCGGACGGGTCCGCGTGGGCCGCGCCGACGCTCGACATCTGCAGCGCGGCCGCCATCGCAAGCACGGTCGCGCCCCTCAGGAGGGCTTTGCCCCTCCTGGCTCTTCCAACGGGTATGACTCTCACCCTTCCTCCACTTTCAATAGGTGATATTCGCGCTAGCCGAGGCGGCCCAGCGTGGTCTTCATCAACGCCTTGACCTTCTCGTCGGAGTCGGCGCGCTTGCCCACGGCCTTGATCTGGGCGTAGCCGACGTAGACGATGGCGTTCTCCTTGTGCACCACGACGGTGACCAGGTCGTCGTAGGTGTCCGGGTTCACGTCGGGCGGCGAGGTGTGTACAAGATGCTGGGCGTACCCTTTCCATCCGTTGATTTCGATCGATCGGCTGCCGACCTTGTACTCGCCCACCACGGACGGCGGTCCGCCGAGCACGCTGAACGTCGCCGGGCACTTGGTGGCCTCGGCCACGACGGTGTTCATCGTGCTGTCGGCGAGTGAGGGGCTTTCGAAGACCACCGCGCCCTGTGTGACCACTGGAAGGGACGACGGCCCCACGAGCTGTGGTGCGACGATGATCCGTCCGGTCGCATTCCCGCCCACCGGCTCGATCGCTGGCTCCACATTGACCTCGACGTCCTCGGAACGTTGAACGTACGGGCAGGTCGGGATGCTGTTCGGGGGCGTGTAGACGACATGCGAGGAGTGGCCGTTGTCCTTGATCTCGGTCGCGCCTTCGCCCAGGTCACCAGGGCTGACGAGGCCGAAACGGATGGAGTCCACGGTGTAGGGGGGCTTGGTCAAGGGTTCCGGACTCCCACTGGAGCAGCCGGCCAGGACGCCGAGGGCGAGCAAGCCGGCGGCGACCACCGTCGACCGGCTCCGGGACGCCTTCCGGTCAGCGCCTCGCATGTGTGTCACCAACCTTTCAGCGTGCCGTGAACTGGACGCGCACGGGTGTCTCGTCGAAGTCGGAGACTCGGATGTCCAGCCGCAGCACCCACACCCCGGGGAAGGGGATGGACATCGAGTTCGCCACGTAGTGGCCAGGTTCGGCCGCGGTGACGGTGACGGGCAGTGCCGGGACCTCGCGGTCGGGTGATTCGAGCTGACCGGAGATCTCGGGTACCGCGACCAGCGAGCCATCCGGGCCGGTGAGGTAGATGTCGGCGACGTTGCTGCCCGACCTCGCCGGCTCGATCTTCACCTCGACCGAGGTGTCCCACAGCCCGGCGGCCGAGCCGGCCGCGGCGGCGGGAATGGGGACGGTGGTGTGCACCGGCGGCGCGTAGCTGGTGCGGGCCGGGGCGGTGTTGACGAGGACGGCCGTGATCGACACGACCGCGACCCCGAGCAGGATCTCGCCCACGACCGAGCGGCGCAGCCGGCGCACCGCGGCGGAGGGGGCGGTGTCGAGGCCGAGGGGTTCGCGGCCGCGCCGCCGCACGAACCGCCGCGCCCCGGCGGCGAGACCCACCACGGCGAGGACGACGGCGAGCTTGCCGAGAAGCAGCCGACCGAAGTCGGTCGCGCCGAGCGCGGCCCACGTCCCCACCTGCCGCCACGACAGATAGACGCCGGTCACCGCGATCAACGCGAAGCAGACCTGCGCGAGCCGGGAGAACCTGGGCAGCGCGGGCTCCAAGGTGATGACCTGGCTGGTCTCCCGCCTCCCGGCCGGGATGAGTACGCAGGCCGCGAGCGTGATCAGGCCGCCCAGCCACACGGCCATGGCGAGTAGGTGCAGGCTGGTCGCCGGCACGGCCAGCCAGGTCTGCACGCCGGTCTGCGCGTGATCCGCCAACGCCCAGGTCAGCGTCAGGGCGACGGCGCCGACCGCGGCGACCGCGGGCAGGACGATCCGGCGGGTGGCGCCGGCCGTCCCGGTCGTGGCAGCGGGGAAGTTGGGGCGTACGGCGATCCCGAAGGCCACGCCGAGGGCGAGCACGATCACCAGCCGCGCCAGCAGCGCATGGCCCAACCGGGTGGACAGCGCCGCGCCGAGCAGGTCCGGGTCGAACACTCCGGCCAGCGACGTGCCGGCCGCATACGGCCCCTGTACGAGCAGGACCACCACGGTGCCGGCGGCCAGCACGGCGAAGCCTGACCACACGATGCGTCGGCCGCGGCGGCCGGTACGGCCGGCAGGCCAGAGCACGGCCACGAACAGTGCGCCACCGAGGGCGAGGGCCAAACCGACAAAGGCCACGGCGCGGCCGACCGCGTCGACGACGAGGACGGCACGGTGGGCGTCCTGCTCCAACGGAGCGGCCGTAGCGCTCGGGTGGCCGATGCTGAAGCTGAACGCACCCGACACCACGTGCGAGTCCGCGGAGGTGACCCGCCAGGCCAGGACGTAGGTTCCCTCGGTCAGATCCGTGGGCAGGCTGACCCGCGCCGTGTTGGCCTTCCCGTCCACGTGACCAGCGGTGCCGATCGCAAGCTTCTTCGCGTTCGTGTCGAGCAGCTGGATCGACCGGTCGTTGAAGCTGACCGCGTCGTCGAAGCGGAGCCGGACCTCCGCCGGGGGTGAGGCCAGCACCTCGCCGTCGACCGGCGAGGTCTCCAGCAGATAGGCGTGGGCGTACGCCGGATGTGTGGTCGCGGTGGACGCTAGGTCCGTGACCAGGCCGCCGGTCGCGAGGAGGACGACCACCGCCAGCCGCGTGACCAGCCGGGCCCGGCGATGGCGTGCGGGGTGCATGCTGTGCGTCATCCGACCTAGTCCGTACGCAGCTTGCTGGCCAGGATGAGCTTGCCGCCCCTGACCTGCGCGATGATGAAGTTGTCGTACGTCAGGGAGTGATCGGCGGCGAAGCGGAGCGTTCCGGTGAAGGTGGTGAAGTTTTCGAGCCGCGGGAGGTTGTCGACGACCTTCGCGGGTGCCGTGTCCCCCGCCTGGCGCACCGCCTGCGCCAACGCGCGGAGCGCGTCGTAGGCCTGCATGGCGTCGCGACCCGGCTCCCGTCGGTAGCGGTCCTTGAAGCGGGCAGCCCAGTCCGCCGCTGCCGGGAGAAGCCGTGGGCCCGCGGCCATGGCGAGGTACGAGTCCTCGGCCGCCGCGCCGGCCGCCTGCAGAAACTCGGGGCTGTCCGACTCGGAGGAGGCCATGAAATGGCCGGCATAGCCGGCCTGACGTAGTGCGCTCACCAGTCGTCCACCTGGTGCCGCGGCCCCCGCCCAGTAGACGAAGTCCGCCTTGGCAGCGGTGACGGTGCTGGCGAGCTTCGCGAGATCAGGACCGTTCGCTTCGGCGCTCTGCCTGCTCACCGTCAGGCCGTCTGCCTTGACCCGGTCGGTCACCAGGCCGGACAGCCGCTGTGCGGCCGGCGAGCCGTCATCGAGCACCGCCACCCGCTGCGGGCTGCGGTAGCCCATCCAGTGCACTGCGGCCAGCGCCTCCTGATAGACCGTCCCCTCCATCGGGAACACCGACGGCACCCCGGCCTCGATCAGCTGGTCGGCGCGGGCGGAGGAGACCAGGAACGGCGTGCCAGCCGCGGCCACGGCGTTCGCCGCCGCCACCGCCGCGTCCTCACACAGCCCGCCGACCACTCCCACGACCTTCTTGGCGGCCAGCCCCGTCGCCCCCTGCTCGCCGCTCGCCGGCGCGCAGCCGCCGTCCTCGACGGCCACCTTCACCTGCCGCCCCAGCACCCCGCCCTGGTCGTTGAGCTCAGCGGCAGCCAGCTGCGCCCCGTCGACGAGGTCCTGCCCCCGCTCAGCCAGGTCGCCTGACAGCGGGGCCAGCACCCCGAACGTGATCTCGCCCCGCGACCTCGGGGCGCCCCCGCCCTCGTCAGAGGCAGAGCACCCGACGAGCAGACCGCTCACCACCAGCGCGGTCGCGCCCAGCGCGGCCACGCGCACGGCACCTCTGCGTCGCACCGTTCCACCTCCATGTCCGTCACCACCGAAAGCCGGCCCGGGCGCAGCGGGTCGCCACGCTCGGGCCGGTGCTCTCGCTCAGACGGTTACTTGTCGCACGAGTTCCAACAGATCTTGTCGTCCGGCGCGCCGGCCAGCTCGCCGTCGAACCGCAGGACGTCGACGCCCCGGTTGTAGTCCGCGACGTAGACCAGCCCGTTGTGCCAGTAGACGGCCGACGCCGAACCGCCGGTCACGCCCTGCCCCGACGGCACGCGGAAATAGCCGACCTGGGTCGGGTTCCTCGGATCCGACACGTCGAGGAAGCGGGTGCCCTGCCCGTACCACCCCTGCGCCACGATGTTGCCGTTCACCGTGAACCAGTGCGCGGAGCAGCTACCCGTGGTGGCCGACCCTTCCTTGCCCCACGGCGACCAGTGGCTGAGCAGTTCCAGCCGGAACGGGTTCTCCGGCGTGGAACGCCAACTCTCGCCGTCGTAGCTGCCCTTCAACGAGGCGATCTTGAACTCGCCCGCCTGCGCGCAGGACGTGACGTTCTCATTGGTGATGTAGAGCAGCTCACCCTTGTCGAAGGAGCCGACCTTCTCGGTGGGGTGGTAGGCGTTGTGATCGAAGAAGTCGTAGAAGGCGGTGCCCGCCGGGTTGATGGGAGTGACGGTCCCGCCCGCGTACGGCACCGGGTCGTACGCCGTCGCGACGCGGTTGCGCTTCTGCACCGGGTCGTAGTGGTTGCCCTCGGTCCAGTAGCCGCGTACGCCACCCTCACCGGAGACCCAGGCGATGCCGTCCTTGTCGACGTCAACGCTGTGCACGTAGTCGGTGACCCCGTCGAGCCGATCGAGATCGACCGCCCGGTCGAAGGTGTACGGGTGCTTGATGTCGTGGATGTCGGTCACCCGCACCGGCACGCCGTTCCAGGAGGGGTCGTGGCCTGGCGTCCCCGTGTTGGCCGGACCAACCGACCACAGGTACTTGCAGTCGTTGATGCAGGTGGACGTGTGCCCAGCCGGAATCGGGTGGAAGGTGACGATCTCCGGCTTCCACGGATTCTTGACATCGACGATGTAGACGCCGGACTGACCGGTCCTGACAGTGCCGCCGAAGCCGCGCGGGTCCCGAATGAGGAAGACCAGCTTGCGCTTCGGGTCGACGGTCATGTTCTCGCCTTCCCAGAACCGGTCCTGGGTGTCCCCCGGCAGGCGCAGCTCGGCCGCCGTGATCTTCGAGACCAGGGCCGGGTGCTGGGGGTCCTCCAACGACCAGACGGCGAGGCCGCCGGTGCCGTTGGCGAACATGAAGTCGTAGCCGTACTTGTCGTACTTGATGAAGTTCAGCGCCGCATAGCCGCTGACTCCCCTGACGTTGTCGATGAACGTGACGTTCTTTGCGACGGCGGTCGTCGGCACGTTGTGGATGTCGTCGAGGACCGCACCGCCATGGGCGGAGTTGTCCGACGGGCTCGATCCTGGCGGCTCGGCGGCGGATGCAGCGCCAGCTCCACCCAGCTGCACTGCCACAGCCGTCACCAGAGCGACGGCACCCGCCACGAGGGGTTTCGTTTTCACCATATTTCTCCCTTTGGCATTTCTCCCTTGGCGACCCTCAGCGCAGCTTGGGCACCGCGCGGCCGAAGAGCGCACGTGGCACGACACTAAAGACGGCACGAGCAGGCCGTCATGGTGCAGTTGTCGAGAAGGTCGCTGCACGGCTCCGTCAATCGTCGTGATCATGCAGGGCCGCAGGCCAGCCCGGCCGTTGCCGCCGACGAAACCGGCACCATCGTGGCTGCTCTCCTGACCGAGCAATACCGACCCGAGGTAGGGCCAGCATCAAGGCGAGGGCGGGACCCCGCACCGCTGACCCGACGGCCCGCGCGGCGTTACCCCGCTGCTGGTGGCACACATCGTGGTCGGCTCCGTGGCGCTGCTCGCCGGCTGTTTCCAGGTCTGGCCGCGGCCGGCGTGTTGGCGTCGCACCGATCAACAGGGTCAGTTTCGTCCCAGGTCAACAACATCATGCTGACGGTCCTGTGGCTCGCCACCGCAGTCGCCGGATAACGGATGGCGCGGCAACGCCGGTTCGTGGAGCACCACCGGTGGATGATCCGCAGCTTCGCGCTGACCACGTCGATCGCGTTGAACCGAGTGTGGTTGATCCTTTTCATCGTCCTGCTGCTGCCCCACGTCGACACGACCTACGGCGGCGATCAGGACGCGATGATCCGGGCAGCGGCCGGCGCCATCGTGTGGCTAGGGCTCGTGATCGTCCAACCCCCGCGCGGCACCTTCGTCCGCAGCATGGAGCCAACCGAGACCGTGACCCTACTCAAAGGCGACACCGCCTCAGCCCGGATGCCCACCCCGGCCGTACGCAAGGAACTGGACATCGGCGAAGGCGTCCCTGTCCTGGTGGTCTTCCGCGCCGACGGCTCCCGCGAGCTGTACCCCGCCGACCGCATCCGGGTCGGTCGCTGATCTACGAATTACGAGTCGGTAGCCGGGCGCTGGTCCGCCGGCTGGTCCTCCCACTCGACCCGATACCCCGGTCCGTGATTGTCCGCTGTTGTTCGCCGGTTTGGCTGCTCGCTTGGCCGCTCGGCGAGCCCCGGAGGCTTCCCGGTGATGTGAGTCGGAAGACCGCGAGCCAGTCTGATCAAACGGTGAGTACCAGCCGGAAACGCTGGGCCAGCACCAGGGTGTCGTCGTCGACGGTGAAGCCGGGGTCGCCCAGCTCCGCGCGCACTTCCTCGCTCTGCCAGAACGCCTCGTGCCCGGCCCGCCACTGCGCCACAGACTCATCTCCCTCGCCCTCGTCGAGGGCGTGTTGCAGATCGACATCGGCGAGCCGGACCACACGCACCTCGGTCAGCTCGATCACCGCGACGCGCCGGCCCTCCGAGTCCACCACCGCCGATCGCTGGCCGACCTGAGGCAGCGGCTCATTCGCGCACTCGTATCCGAGCACAAGGCTGGAGGTCGAGGACTTCGCGCCGGACAGGATGGCCGCCACCAGCTTGTCTCGCAGCGGCCCGGGGAACGCGAACTCCGCCAGGGGAAGATCATCGAGATTCATTGGGGAAGGGTAAGTGAACCGGCGAGCCGCCACTGACCGATATCTCGGTCACAAGCTCTGTGCAGGCCGTCCCGGCGCGTCCGTCCCCGTGTCTGGCCTCGGCCCGTCGTTCATCGCTGGCGCTAGTCGGCCTCCGCTGGCCGGGCGCGTTGCTGTCACCGTTGCTGTCTGCGGCCACCCGGCGACATTTGTCATCAACGAGATGGCGGCGTTTGTTTGGACAGCGCTGACCGGCCCGCTGCCCGGTTTTCGATCTTGTTCGGGAAACGATCATTTCTCGAACAGCGTTTCCGGTGAGGCCGACCGAAGCCACTGCGCTTGTGGCGGAGGTCAGGCCGGCGCTCCGTTCGTGCGGATTCCCTTCGATTAGCGCGATGCCGACCTCCCGGCTTGGTACGACCGTGTGACCGGTTTGGCGCGGCGGCGGGACGGGCGAGTCGATGATGGCAGGTAGACGGACCGACCTGTTCCGTAAGGGTGGAAGCCCGCAGCGGGTGTGGTTCCTGGAACTGTTCTTCGACCTGGCGTTCGTCTTCGTCATCGAGCGGATCGCCATGCGGATATCTGAGCAGCTGGGCCGGCCGGGCGTCGCCGAGCGGTGGATCGGCCTCCCCGAACTCGGCGCGACGCTGTTGTTACTCATGCCGCTGACCTGGATGTGGACCTTCGCGGCGTGGACGACCGCCAGGTTCGACCCACGCCGCCCGCCGGTGCAGGCGGTGGTCATCGCGACCATGTTCGGCGTCCTGATCATGTCGGCGGCGCTGCCCACCGCGTTCCGCGGCGGCGGCCTGACCTTCGCGGGAACGTACGTCGCCATCCAGATCGGCCGACTCCTCATCCTGATGATCATCTTCCGTGGCTACGAACTCCAACGCGCCTTCGCCCGCGAACTCGTCTGGTTCACGCTGACCGGCATCCTATGGATCGCGGGCGCGTTCGCCCACGACGGGACCCGGGTGACGATCTGGATCTGCGCCGCGGCCGGGGACTATCTGGCGGCCCGACTGGGCTGGCCCGCGCCCAAGCTCGGCCGGCAGCGCATCCCGGTGTGGGCCGAAGCCCCTGAACACCTGGCCGACCGCTACCGGCAGTTCCTCCTGATCGCCCTCGGCCAATCGGTCCTGGCCCTCTCGCTGGCCTACACCAGGGGCCTGAACGACCTCGAGTCGACATCGGCGTTCGTGATCGGCTTCGCCACCACCGTCCTGCTCTGGCGAATCTACTTCTACCGAGCCGGGCAGATCCTCGGCGAGGCCATCACCGCGTCGAAGAACCCGAACCACCTCGGCCGGGTAGCCGCCTTCGCCCACTGGATCATGATCCTCGGCATCGTCCTCACCGCCGTCGGCTACGAACTCGTCATCCCCCACCCACTCGGCCACACCATGCCGGCCTGGGCCGCGGTCATCCTCGGCGGCCCCGCACTGTACGTCGCCGGACGCGCCCACTTCGAATACGTCGTATTCGCCCGGGTCTCCCGACCCCGGATCATCGGAGTCCTCATCCTCATCGCCGCAGCCCCGCTGATGGTGTTCCTGCCACCCCTGTTCGTCCTGCTCACCGCAGCGCTCGTCCTGGCCGGGATCGCCGCCACCGACGCGGCACGCGCCCGAGGACGCCCGCTCGAAGCCCCGTCACCACCACGATGACCGGCGTCGCCCGCCACGTCCGCACAGCAATCAACAACTGGGGCGACACTGGGATCGAACCAGTGACCTCTTCGGTGTGAAAGAATGATCAGCCGTCGATGAGCTGGGCAAGTAGCCGGGGTGAGCTGCCGGAACAGTCCACCATCGTCCGTGGGCGTCCGGCGTCGGCCGCCCCGGTCGTCACCCGGTCAGTCACTCAGGTCCTGCCACTCGCGCCGTTGCCAGGTACTTGCCGTCACTGGCCGCGATCAGGCCGACGTACGAATGGGGCCAGCCGCTCCCCCTCCTTGAGGTCCTCCCGCCAGTAGCGGTAGACGAGCCCTTTAACGATCCCGACGGAGGCCGCCGCAACAACACAGGGGACCACCCCGCAACCGTCCTCGGCGTCAACGTCAAACGCCACAACCACAGGCGGCTCTTCACCGACGTAGCGGCGTACGGTCTCACGCTCGCCGGACGTGGGCTCCCGAAACCAGGGATCAGAAAAGCGGGTCGGGCAGGCCAGGTAGTCGACGTCTGTGAAGACCAACTCCAAGCCGTGGTGGTACGTCAGGTCGTACCCGGCGGCGAGCCGCAGCTCCGACCTGTTCCACCCAAGCACCTCCCAGTCCCACCACGAACCCTCTGGCAACCGCACGACCGTCACGGCCACGATGGTCCCATAAACCGGGGGTCAGCCCTCCCGCCCAGCAACCAGCATTGGATCGCAAATGACCCCTCGCTTGTAAGTTCAAGGCGGTTCGACCGGCAGAGTCCGTCCGCGTTCGCGACCTCGGGCGACGGTCCGCGCTCGGCCGCTGGCGGCTGCCCTCGTCCGGACTGGTTGCTGTCACCGTTGCTGTCGGCAGCCACCTCTCGCGACGGCCCCGGAGCGGTAATAGCCGGCATGTCGCACGGGCGGCCTGTTCCGGGCAGCCCTCGTAACATGGGCGCCGTGCACGGGTTTGTGAAGCGCCGAGGCGTAGCAGAGCCAGGTTCGATTCCCGATGTCCTGGACATGTTCCGTGCCGAGGTGCGCTTCTATCGCGAGATCGCGCCGGTCGTGGGCGTCCGAGTGCCTGCCTGCCTTCACTCCGAGATAACCCCGGAAGGCACGACGCTGGTGCTCGAGGACCTCTCTTCATGGCAACCGGGAGCCGACCCGATCGCACACGCCCAACTGTTGTCGCACATGCATGAGCATTGGGCCGGGCAGGCTCCGCTGAGGTGGCCGTGGCTGCGTCCCGTAGGTGCGGCCGCCGACCTGGTCGGCGACCTGTTCGACCGGATGATGCCAACCCTGGCAGCACGCCCTGACCTACCCGCTAACCTGCGAACGCTCGCTGAGCGACTCGTAGGGCAGGTGCCGAAGGTCGAGCAAAACATCGCCTCGGCAGGCCCGCTCACCCTCGTACACGGCGACGCGTCCGCACGCAACGTCCGCACCGGCCCGAACGGGGAGCTGGCACTTCTTGACTGGGAAGACGTCTCCGCCGCCCCCGGAGTCATCGACCTCGCCTGGCTCCTGCTGTCGTCCGTCGACCCCGACCAATGGGCCGCAGTCACCGCCGCCTACGGACCTACCGAACAGCTAACGACGGTTCTACCCGCCGTCGTCGTACAGGGGCTCCTCTGCTTCGCTGACAGTGCGGAAGGGTCCGCCGAGGCGCAAGCATGGATCGGCCGGCTCAACGCGGCTGAGCACCGGCTCGATTCTTAGGCACCACTCCGATCGGAAACGCCGGCCAGAGCCGGGCATGCATGAAACGCCGCTGGTCCGCCCCTGACGGCTTGGGCCCGGTCTTCGTCCGCTAAATAGGGGGCGGGCACGGTCAGTCTGGAAGGCGTCTTGGCCGACTCCAGTCGCCGATTAGGTCTACGAGGTGAGCAGGCGTGAGACTGGTCGCGAAGGACGGAGCGGCGCGGTCCGAGGCCGTGTCGGTGCCGATGCTGACCCGTGTTGACCGCTAGATCGGGCACGGGTCGGGCACGCTGGCAGTTGGTGCGAGTCCCTTCATTGACTGATGCCGCTACCCTCCGGGTGTGGCCGGGATTCGCCTCGCGTGGCTCGCTTTGCCCCTGCTGGTCGTCCTTGTGTTGGTCGTCGTCGTGGTCCTGCGGCGTCGGCGCAGGGCGTCGTCCCTGGCGGACAGCAGGCAAATGAAGCTGGCCACTGCGCGCAAGGCGATCCGCCAGAGCGCCCGCGAGAGCCGCCGGCATCGCCGTGGCAGTCTTCGCGGTAAGGGCGGCGGTGGTGACGAGGGTCAGGCTCTCGACGCTGGCGTGACGAGTGAATCCGGCGGCATGCCATAGTCTGCTCGGTCGTCTGTGCGCCTGCTGTCGGGTGCGGCCAGCCAGCCCGCCGCCCGTGGCCCCGGTGCCGCTGCCACCCGAGCTGGAACTGACCGGCCACGAAGTCGGTGAGTTGAAGCGGAACTTTTAGTCGCTGCCTCGTCACCAGCGGAAGCGCCCACCCGACGCCTGCTCACACGGCGCTTCGGGCTGCCATCGTTGATCGTTAGTTCACGACATTTCACGGTGTCTTGTGCCCCGTGTGTGCCCCACACTGCCAGCAGATAGTCCTTTAAGGACTCGACGCGTCGTGAAGATGAAAGCAGGCCACCACGCAACAGCACCCGTCGCCTTCCCGCTCTCGCCACGGTGGCGGGCGGCCGAATCAGGCGCTGGCGGAGATGGGATGCCATCCGTTGCTGTCGACCGTTCGCCGCAGCAGATCGACCGCTCGTCGCGTGGCACCTGGCCTTAGCCGCCGGGCCGAGCATAGCGTCACGTAGGACGTCCTATGTCCGGTTGTAGGCGGCCCGGTTGCCCGCTCCGGGGCGGAGCCCTCACCGTCCGCACGTCTCATCCCCCGAAAGTAGGTGGCATCGTGTCCAGTACCACCCTCAAGACCCCCGCGTCCCGGACGGCGATCGTCGTCGGTTGCGCCGCCTTGGTCGCAAGCCTGGCCGGCGCCAGCGTTCCATCAGCCCTGGCGGCGCGGGCAGCGACCGATCAGGGCTCACGCTGCGAAGCATCGGTGCCCTTCACCGCCGGAACCGAGGGCTACAACGCGTTCCGCATCCCCGCGATCGTTGCCACCCGGTCCGGCACGCTGCTGGCCTTCGCCGAAGGGCGGCTCGCCTCACTCAGCGACGCCGGCAACATCGATCTCGTGCTTAAGCGATCGACCGACGGCGGATGCACCTGGGGACCCCTGCAGGTGGTACACGACAGCGGCCCCAACACCGCGGGCAACCCCGCCCCGGTGGTGACCGCGACCGGTCGGGTCGTGCTGCTGTCGACGTACAACGGCGGGACCGCGTCCGAGGCGGCGATCATGCGCGGCGAGGTGCCGGCCGAGCAGAGCCGCCGGCTCTTCGTCCAGCACAGCGACGACGACGGGGCGAGCTGGTCCGCGCCGCGCGAGATCACCGCGCAGGCCAAGGCAGAGAACTGGCGCTGGTACGCCACGGGCCCGGGCCACGCGATCCGGCTGACCGGCGGCACGCACCGGAACCGGCTCGTGGTCCCGGCCAACCATTCGATCGCACCGCCGGCCGGCTCCGCCGACCTCGGTACGGAGGCGAAGTACTACGGCGGGCATCTGCTCTACAGCGACGACGCAGGTGAGAGCTGGCGGATCGGTTCGGTCGACGACAATCCGAACGGGTACATCAACGTGAACGAGTCCACGGTGGCCGAGCTGCCCGACGGTCGTCTCTACGTCAACACGCGCGAGCACAACGGCAGCGCGCCGGGCAACCGCGCCGACGCCTACAGCCGCGACGGCGGCGAGAGCCTGGAACTGCCGCACCGCCCGCAGGCCACGCTCGTGGCGCCGGTCGTGCAGGGCAGCGTCCTGCAGCTGACCGGGGCAAGTAACCAATTGCTTTTCTCCGGCCCCGCGGACCCGAACAGCCGCGCGGCGCTGACCCTGCGGATGAGTACCGACCACGGCGCGACCTGGCGGCCGGCCCTGGCGCTGTCCGGTCTCCCCGCCGCCTACTCAGACCTGGTCCAGCTCGCCCCCGACACGGTTGGCGTGCTCTACGAGACGGGCAACTTCGGGGCGAACGAGACGATCACCTTCCGGCGGGTCTCGATCGCTCAGCTTCGACCGTGACGGCCGGTCGCGAACCTCCATCACGGGGTCGCGGGAGCCGGTGATCCCGGCACCGGTGCCGCCGCCGTGGGCGGCGGCACCGGTGCGCCCGCGTCAGGGCGAATCCTTCGTGACGCTCCAGCCGCCGTCCACCAGAAGACTCGCCCCCGTCACGTACGACGCGTCGGCGCTGGCCAGGAAGGCCACCACGGCGGCCACCTCCGCCGGGTCGCCGAGACGGCCAAGGATCGTCGCCGCCGCAGCTCGCTTCCGGGCCTCCGCATCCAGCTCGCGCCAGGCGTCGGTGTCCACCGGCCCGGGCAGCACGGCGTTCACCCGCACCTGAGGTCCATACTCTGCGGCGAGCTGCCGGGTCAGTGCCGCCAGCCCGCCCTTGCTGGCGGCGTATGCGGGGCTGCCCGGAAGCCCGAACAGGGCGTGCACGCTCGACGTCACGACGATGCAACCACGACGGTCGCGCAGGTCGGCGACGAAGGCCCGGACGCCGAGATGGAGCGCGGTGAGGTTGACCGCGAGCACACGGTCCCAGGCCGCCGGGTCGAGCTCGTGCGCCGCGCCCGCGTGCTGCACGAAGGCGTTGCTGTGCAGGATGTCCAGCCCGCCGAACTTGGTACGGACCACCTCTCGGGCGGCCCGCCAGTCCGACTCGCTGGCCACGTCGCAGTGGACGTAGCGGGCGGTGCCGCCCGCGTCGCGGATCTGCGCGGCGACGCGGGCGCCGTGCTCGTCGACGACGTCGAGCAGCAGTACGGACGCTCCCTCGGCCGCCAGCCGGCGCGCGCTCGCGGCGCCGATCCCACGGGCGGCGCCGGTGACGGCGGCGACCCGCCCCGCGAAACGGCCGGGAACTGTCCCCGTCACCTCCGTAGCACCGCGACGCCGCCGGGAGCGAGCGACACGGCGCCGACCGTACGCTCCCGGTCGCCGAGCAGATCGATCGCCGGCGCGGGCAACGCGACCGTGGCCGCTTCGGCGCCGTGGTTGAGCAGCAGGAGGTACGAGGTGTCCGGGCCGTGCCGGAGCACCGCCTGCAGCCCTGCGGGCAGGTCGGGCAGCACCGGCTCCACGCCCGCTCCGCCACGGATGCGGTCGAACAGCTCGGCCATCGCCGTCGGCTCGGGCCGGGTGGCCAGGTACCAGGCCACACCGGCGCCGTACGAGTGGCGGGTGACCGCCGGCCGGCCGGCCAGCTCGCCGTCGGCGAAGGTGGCCAGCACGTCCGCTCCCTCGGTCTCGATCCATTCCGACCACACGGTGCCGGTGCGCCGCTCTCCCGCGATGTCCAGTTCGATCGTGCCGCCCGCCGGCAGCGGCCAGAACTCGTCGATGCGCAGCCCCAGCAGGTCTCGCAACGGGGCCGGGTATCCGCCCAGGTAAGCGCGGTCGGACTCGTCCACGATGCCGGAGAAGAACGACACCACCAGGTGCCCGCCGCCCTCGACGTAGCGACGTAGGCGGGCGGCCACCTCGGTGGACATGAGGTACAGGTTCGGCACGACGACGAGCCGGTAGCCGGACAGGTCCGTGGTCGGCGATACGACATCGCAGGTGACGTGGGCGTCGAACAGCGGCGCGTAGTGCGCTCGGTGGGTTTCCAGCAGATCGAGCACGGCCGGGTGGGCGTCCGACTCCAGCGCCCACCAGTTGGCCCAGTCGTGCAGCAGCGCGACGTCGGCGTGCACCCGCGTGCCGGCCAGCTCGGCGACCCCCGCGATCTCCTGCCCGAGCGCCCGGATCTCGCGATGGGTGCGGGTCTCGGTACCACCGTGCGGCACCATCGCCGAGTGGAACTTCTCGGCGCCGCCGACGGCCTGGCGCCACTGGAAGAAGAGCACGCCGTCCGCGCCCTGCGCCACCGCTTGCCAACTCCACAGCCGCATGAGCCCCGGCGGCTTCGGCGCGTTGCGCTCGCGCCAGTTGACCGCGCTGGGCGCCTGCTCCATCAGCAGCCAGGGCTGACCGCGACGCGCCGAGCGGATCAGGTCATAGCCGAACGCGGCCTCCACGTGAGCCCGCGGATCGTACGGGTCGGGATAACTGTCGAGGCTGACCACATCCTGCTCGGCGGCCCACCGGTAGGAGTCGATCGGCTTGTGGACCAGGCCGATGAAGTTCGTCGTCACCGGTACGTCCGGGGCGAACCGGCGCACGATGTCACGCTCGGCGAGATAGCAGGCGAGAATCGCGTCGTTGCTGAACCGGGCGAAGTCCAGCTTCTGGGCCGGGTTGGCGAAAGTCGGCGCGCTGCGCGGCGGCAGGATGTCCGCCCAGTCGTCGTAGCGCTGCGACCAGAACGTCGTCGACCACGCCTCGTTGAGCGCGCCGATGTCGCCGTACCGCTCGCGCAGCCAGCGCCGGAAGTCTTCGGCCGATACGTCGCAGTAGCAGGCCCGCACGTGGCAGCCGTATTCGTTGCCGATGTGCCACAGCTTCAGCGCCGGGTGCCCGGCGTAGCGGCGGGCGAGATGCTCGACCAACCGCCCGGCGTACTCGCGGTACACCGGGCTGGACGGGCAGTACTGCTGCCGCCCGCCGGGCCACAGCCGCACCCCGTCGACGCGTTCCGGTAGCACCTCCGGGTGGTGCCGGGACAGCCAGGGTGGTGGGGAAGCGGTCATGGTGGCGAGGCTGGCTCCGATACCGGCCTTGGCGAGGTTGTCCATCACCCGGTCGAACCAGCCGAACTCGTACGTGCCGGGACGTGGCTGCACGCTTGCCCAGGAGAAGATGCCGACAGATACGAGCGACACCCCGGCATCGACCATGAGCTTCATGTCCTCGACCCAGACGTCCTCGGACCACTGCTCGGGGTTGTAGTCCCCGCCGAACACGATCTTCGGCATGGTCATGCCACACACTTCCTCTCGGTAAGTTCGGTCGGCCGCTCGTACCGTGAGCACGACCAAGACATGGGATGTCCGTCGTGACCGGGACAGTATGGCGACCTGCCGGCTACGTCAAGGGCGCTTGTCCGCGCCCCATCGATACGCGTATCGTTTCGGCAACACGACATCCCACGTCCTACGTGTCCGACTCGGCTGATGCATCCGGTCGCCTGGAGCCATCCCGCGTCGACAACGGGGCGCACGACTCTGATGGAGGGTGCGAGGAGATGAACGATGGGTATTCGCCGGAGGGTCTGACCAGCTCACGCCGCCGCTACCGTGGCTTCGGGGCGGTACTGACCCTGGCCGGCGTCGTCCTCAGCATGCTCGCCGGCCCCGCGAGCGCGGAGCCCGCTGCCACGGGCACGAGCACGGCGGCCGGCGAGAGCCAGACCAGTGAGCCGTACGTCGACGAGCAGGTGCTCTACCAGCGCGGAGACTTCGGATACGCCTGTTTCCGCATTCCGGCAGTGGTGCGAGCGAAGAACGGGATGATTCTGGCCTTCGCCGAGGGGCGGGTGAAGGACTGCGGCGACGACGAGGACATCGACCTCGTGCTGCGCCGCTCCGCCGACGGCGGCCGGACCTGGGGACCACTGCAAGTGGTCTCCGAGGGCAACGGCGAGACCCACGGCAACCCCGTGCCGATCGTCGACCAGACCACCGGGCGCGTCGTGGTGGTGAGCACGCACAACGGTCCCGAGCCGTGCCCCAATGGCTGTGACCGCGACCCGTGGGTGCAGTTCAGCGACGACAACGGGGCAACCTGGTCGGCCGCCCGCGAGATGACCGAGGGCAAGCGCCCGGAGTGGAACTTCTGGTACGCCACCGGCCCGATGCACGGGATCCAGCTTCAGCGGGGAGCACACGCGGGCCGGCTGGTGGTCGGGGCGAGCTTCGAAAGCTGGGACCGGGTCGGCAAGCATGCCTACGGCACGCATCTGCTCTACAGCGACGACAGCGGGGTGACCTGGAACATCG
This sequence comes from Micromonospora sp. NPDC006431, assembly GCF_042870725.1. Lineage (NCBI taxonomy): Bacteria > Bacillati > Actinomycetota > Actinomycetes > Micromonosporales > Micromonosporaceae > Micromonospora > Micromonospora sp. NPDC006431. The sequence continues at coordinate 253,142 of NZ_JBIAHQ010000009.1, read as the reverse complement.
GTGCGGAGACGTTCCGCGACGACGGTGGGGTCATCGCGCAGGAGGTCACCGTCGTAGAGCTCACCGACGGACGGATCTACGCGTCGGCCCGCGAGCGCGGCACCGACCCGGGCAACCGGGCGTACGCGATCAGCAGCGACGGCGGCGAGACGTGGGATGCGCCCTTCCGCACCATGCCGGCGCTCGCCACGACCGACGTCCAGGGCTCCCTGCTGCGATTCAGCGATGACCGCATTCTCTTCTCCTCCCCGCTGCACCCCAGCGCCCGTGAGGCGCTGGGCATCCGCTCGTCCTACGACGAGGGGCGCAGCTTCGAGACCTGGAACGAGGGCAAGGTCTTCTACTGGGGTCCCACGGCCTACTCGGACATGCTGCGCCTCGACGGTGACGAGGCGGCACTGATGTACGAGGCCGGCGCAGTCAGCCCGTACGAGACGATCCGGTTCGCCCGATTCAACGAGGCGTACCTCGATACCCCGAACGGCGCTCCGCCCGGCATTCCCGCACCGCCGGCACCCGGACCGCGGACGCCTGACGAGTCGCCCCACCGCAACGACGCCTACGTCCGCGGTGGCGCCCAGGTCACCGACGGCCGGTTCGGCAACGGGCTGGCACTCGACCGAGTGGACGATCGGGTGGAGGTGCCGTTCGACCGGTCGATCGACCTCGGCGCGGACGACTTCACGCTGAGCACGTGGATCCGGTACTCGGAGAAGACCGGCGCGCACTCGATCCTGTGGTTCTACCGGGTGAACTCGGGCACCAATCCGCCTGCAGTATGGCTGCGGGCCGAGCCGGCGAGCAGTCGCATCCGCGCGATCCTCTCGGTCGGCCGGTACAACGTCACGGTGCAGTCGCCGAGCGCGTACAACGACGGGCAGTGGCACTTTGTCGTGCTCCAGCGGGCGGACGGGCAGCTCAGGCTGCTGGTGGACGGCGTCCAGGTCTCGTCGGCGGCGGCGCCGGCCGGCTCGGTGACCCTCGGTCAGGAGTTCGGCATCCAAGGGCTTCACATCGGACAGCGCCTGGACGGCGTGGACCGCTTCCGCGGCACGCTGGACGAGGTACGCGTCTACCGCCGCGCCCTGTCCGCCACCGAACTGGCCCTGATCCAGGAGCAGAACCTCCCGATCGGCGGCCGACTCGGGCTCAGGCTGCCGCTGGACACCGTCGGCTGACCGACAGCCTTCGTCAGGAGATGGCGCCTACCGGGCCTCCGGTGGGTGCCATCTCCGACGAAGCCCGGCAACGGCCGTGACCGAGGGGCACCCCTGAACGGCACGGTGATTGGCCGGTAACGCCCGCACCTCGAAGGGAAGAACGTCATGCTCGTCGACTGGCCACTGGACCGTCTCCGCGACTACCTGCCCACCCGCGACGAGCCCACCGACTTCGACGACTTCTGGGCCATCACTCTCACGGAGTCGCGAGCCGAGCACTGGCCCGCCCGCTTCGTCCCCTACGACGCTGGCCTGTCCACCGTCGAGGTGTACGACGTCACATTCCCCGGATTCGCCGGCCAGCCGGTGCGCGGCTGGTTCCTGCTGCCCCGGCACGCGAGTGGCCGACTGCCCTGCGTGGTCGAGTACCTCGGGTACGGCGGCGGGCGCGGCCTGCCGCACGACTGGCTCACCTGGAGTGCCGCCGGCTACGCCCACCTCGTCATGGACACCCGGGGGCAGGGCAGCAACGGCAAGCTCGTGGGCGACACGCCGGACCCCGACCCGGTCGGCCTGCCCCAGGCGCCCGGCTTCCTGACCCGCGGCATCGGCAACCCGCACCACTACTACTACCGCCGGGTCCTCGCCGACGGCGTCCGCGCGGTCGACGCGGCGCGCGCGCACCCCAGGGTCGACCCGGACCGGGTGGTGGTCACCGGCGGCAGCCAGGGCGGAGGGATCACCGTCGCCGTCGCCGGCCTGGTCGACGGGCTCGCCGCCGCCATGCCCGACGTGCCATTCCTGTCCCACTACCGGCGCGCCGCCGAGATCACCGATGCCCTCCCGTACGGCGAGTTGGTGTCGTACCTGAAGACCTATCACGGTGACGTCGACCAGGTCTTCGCGACGCTGAGCTACTTCGATGGCATGAACTTCGCCGCCCGCGCGAGCGCGCCGGCTCTCTTCTCGGTCGCCCTCATGGACAGCGTGTGTCCGCCCTCGACTGTCTTTGCGGCCTACAACCACTACGCGTCGGGCGGCAAGGAGATCGCGGTGTGGCCGTACAACGGGCACGAAGGCGGCGCAGGCGTGCAGCGTGCGAAGCAGATCCGGTGGTTGCGGAATGTGCTGACCGGCGATGTCGTCGGCCGAATTCACTCACCCGGGAAGAGCTCCGGCAGGCAGCCGCGCACGATCGGACGTAGCCGCTCGGCAGCCGATTCGTCGATGGAGGCGTAAGGCCAACGAACCCGGGTGCCGATCTCGGCCCAGTTGCCGAGATGAGCGAGAAACTTGTCCAGCGCCGGGTTCCCGAAGCCCTGCCGGGCGAGCGGGTCGACGTGGTCGGCCAGGAACCTCTGGATCCGGCGCTCCACATCGAGCGCACCCCCGGGGTCCTCGATCATCATCCGCTGCCATCCGACGGCGCCGGTGGGATTGAGGGCGGCCACGTTCGAGTAGGAGCCGGCGGCGCCATGCCTAAGGCCGGTCGCCAGGGCATGCCCCGGGACGAAGATGGCCAGGTCGCCCGCGTACTCCCGCATCGCTGCGTACCACGCGGCGTCGCCGCCGGCGACCTTGATACCGATGAGGCTCGGCACCTCCCGGCGAATCGCGGCGTAGCTATCGGCGGCGACGTGGGTCTTCGCGTGCGCCGGGTTGTACAGGACGAGCGGGACCGGGTCGGCGGCCGAGGCGATCCTGACCAGAAAGCGGATCACCTCGGTACGCGACAGTGGCAGCCAGTCCGGCAGCGTCACCTGCAGGGCGCTCGGCGCGACCGCCCGTGCCCGATGGACCCGGCCCAGGCAGGTTTGCGCGCTCATGTGGCTGGCACCGATCTGAAACGGAATCCGGTCGCGCGCACACTTGTCGGCGACGAGCTCGTTGATCCGGTCGTACTCGTCCTCACTGAGCGTGTGGAACTCGCCCGCGGTGCCGTGCGCGTAGATGCCATCGAGCCCGGCGGCGACGAGGACATCGAGCGCGTGCGCCGCCAGGTCCCAGTTGATCGTGTCGTCGGCATGCAACGGCAGGAGCAGCGTCCCCCACGTACCGCGTAGGTCCGCCGATCTCGGTGCCGGCGCCCTGTGCACCGTCTCGTGGCTGGCCCGTGGTGGCGTATCCCGTTGTCCGCGGCCGCCGTCCCCGTGTCTCACAGCAGGCCAGCCGCGCTCAGATACTTCCCGACCCGGGCGATCTCGTCCTCGTTCAGCGGGATCTGCGGCACCGCCGTCGTCGGGTAGTCGATGATCCCGCGCAGGTACAGTGCGGCCTTGAACGCTCCCAGCGCGGACGAACCCGTACCCATTCGGGGTCCGCCGACAGTGACGAGTTCGAAGAGGTGCAGCAGTCGCTCCTGTTCGGCTCGCGCGGCCTCCCAGTCGCCGTCCGACGCGGCCCGGAACAGCCGCGCATAGCCGTGCGGGTCGACGTTTCCCAGGCCCGGCACCACACCGTCCGCGCCCATCCAGAGCGCGGAGTCGACGGTGAGTTCGGAGCCGGTCAGCACGCTGAACGAGTCGATGTCCCGACGGTCCCGTCGCCCGAGGATCACCCCACGCAGGCCGCCTTCGTCGCCACTGGAGTCCTTGACTCCGGCCAGCACACCATCGCGGGCGAGGTCGAGCAGCAGGTCGACGCCGAGCTTGCTGTGCACCGAAACCGGCAGGTCGTAGGCGTACAACGGCAACCCCGCCCGCGCCGCGATGGTGCGGAAGTGCAGCTCGATCTCCGCGGGGTGGGTGCGGGTGTAGAAGGGTGCGGTGGCCACGAGCCCGTCCACGCCCGCCTCGGCGGCCACCCGCGCGTGGTCCAGTACGCGCAGGGCGGTCATGTCGATCACGCCGGCGAGCACGGGAACCTGGCCGGCGACGTGGCCCCGGACCGTGTCCAGCACGATCTTGCGGTGACCGTCCGGGAGGAAGGCCACCTCGGAGGTGGAGCCGAGGACGAACAGCCCGTCCACCCCACCGTCCAGCAGATGGTCCACCAACCGGGTCAGCGATCCGGTGTCGACCTCGAAATCCGGGGTCAGCGGGGTGGATACCGGGGGGATGACGCCGGTCAGTGACATGAAGGCTCCTGGGCTTGGCTGATCAGTTCGAGGTCGGTCGAGCCGTCGCGGATCGGATGGTGGCAGCGGAACAGGTGATCACCGGGCCGGACGACGGTGGCGATCTGCACTCCCGGCATCTCCATGGCACACCGGTCGTCGGCCTTCCAGCAGCGCGTACGGAAGGGGCATCCGCTGGGCGGCCGGGTAGCGGAGGGAACCGGCCCGGCCAGCGGGATCGGGTCGATCGGGAAGAGCAGCCCGGGCGTGGCCGAGAAGAGCGCGCGGGTGTAGGGGTGGCGGGCGCCGCCGGGCACCGCCCCGGCCGGGGTTTGCTCGACGATCCGGCCGAGATACATCGTCACGACCCGGTCGCTCATGCGCCGCACCGTCTGAATGTCGTGGGAGACGAAGACCATCGCCAGGTTGAGCTGCTCCTTCAGGTCGAGCAGCAGGTTCAGGATCTGCGCGCGTACCGAGACGTCGAGCGCGCTGGTCGGTTCGTCGGCGATCAGCAGCTGCGGCCGTAGCGCCAACGCGCGGGCGACCGCGACCCGCTGGCGCTGGCCGCCGGACAGCTGGCTCGGCAGCAGGTCGGCGACGCTCGACGGCAGGCCCACCAGGTCGAGCAGCTCGCGTACCCGCTCCTCGCGCTGCCGGGAGCTGCCGACCCGGTGCACGTCCAGCGGGTCGCGCAGCACCTGCCGGATGGGCAGCCGCCGGTTGAGCGCCGTCGAGGGGTCCTGGAACACCATGCCGGTGCTCGACCCGATCACCGCCCGACGCCTGCCAGGGGACATGGACCAGAGATCCTGGCCGCGAAATCGCACCGTGCCCGTGGTGGGCTTCTTCAGCCCGACCAGGATCTTGGCGAGCGTCGACTTGCCGCAGCCGGATTCCCCCACGACACCCACCGTCTCGCCGGCCTCGATAGTGAAATCCGCGCCGGTAAGTGCGTGGACGCGATCGCGGCGGAAGAGCCCGCCGGAACGCGCCGTGTACACCACGTGCACATCGGCGAGTTCGACGAGAGCCTCGGTGCTTGTCGCAGTCATCGTGCCTCCGCAGGGCTGGCCGGTGCGGCGCTCGCGCCGGTGGCGAGGGCGGACGCCGTGACGTCGATCGCCGGGTGGTGGCAGGCCACCTCGTGGTGGCGCTGCCCCGCCAGCCGCGGCGTCTGCGTACGGCAGATCTCGGTGGCCATCGGGCAGCGGTCGGCGAAGCGGCAGCCGCTGGGGAAGTCGGCAGGGGCTGGCACGACGCCGCGGATCTGGGTCAGCCGCGCGGCGCCGGACTCCAGCGACAGCACCGAGCCGAGCAGCCCGCGAGCGTAATGGTGGGCGGGCGCGCCGACCAGGGCCGCCGTCACCCCGGTCTCCACGATCTGGCCGCCGTACATGACGACGACGCGGTCGGTGACGTCGGCGACCAGGGCGAGATCGTGCGAGACCAGGATCAGGGCGAAACCCAGCTCGGCACGCAGTCGCAGCAGCAGCTGGATCACCTGCGCCTGCACGGTCACGTCCAGCGCCGTGGTGGGTTCGTCCGCGATGATCAGCTTGGGCTCGCGGGAGAGGGCCATCGCGATCAGGACCCGCTGCCGTTGGCCGCCGGACAGTTCGTGGGGGTAGGCCGAGAGGGTACGCGCCGGATCGAGGCCCACGAGCTCCAGCAGTTCCGCCGGGCTGCGCCGGCCGCCCCGGCGGACCACCTGCTTCAGCTGCGCCCTGACGGTCATCGCGGGGTTCAGCGATGACAGTGCGTCCTGGTAGATCATCGCCATGTCGTGGCCGAGCAGCCGGCGGCGGGCCGTCCGGGGAAGCGCCAGCAGGTTCCTGCCGTCGAAGAGGATCCGGCCGCCGATGCGGGCGCCGTCTGGTTGCAGGCCCATGATGGCCAGCGCGGTCAACGACTTGCCGCAGCCGGACTCGCCGACGAGGCCGAGCACCTCGCCGGGGCGCACGTCGAAGGAGATGCCGTCGACGACGTCCACGCCGTCGTGCCGGCCCTCGAAGCCGATGGCGAGTTCCTTGACCTGCAGGATCGGCTCGCCCTGCGGCAGCGGGCGAGCCCGTTCGGCCAGCCGCTGCGCGGCCTTCGCCAGCCCCGGCAGCTCGGTGATCTCACCGGATCCGGGGGTCGCCTGCTCGAGCGCGTCGACCTCCGACGCTTTCTTGACCGGGTCGGCGCGCCGGGCGGTGGGTGCGGCCCAGGCGTCGGAGACGCCCTCGGCGAGGATGTTGAGCGCGAGGACCGTGATCAGGATCAGCAGGCCGGGGAAAACCGTGGCCCACCAGCCGCCGAGCAGGACCATGTTGCGACCGTCGGCGATGACGCTGCCCCACGAAGGGTCCGGTGGGCGTACGCCGGCGCCGATGAACGACAGCGACGCCTCGAAGACGATCGCGTCGGCCACCATCACCGTGCAGAAGACGAGGATGGGCGCGGCGCAGTTGATCGCCACGTGCTTGAGCAGGATGTGTGGGGTGCGGGCGCCGATGATGCGTTCGGCCGCGACGTAGTCCTCGCCGTACTGGGCGAGGACGTTCGCGCGTACCACGCGGGCGATGGATGGCATGTAGAGGAATGCGATGGCCAGCACCAGCACCAGGATGCTGCCACCGAAGACGGCGACCAGCACGGCGGCGAGCGCGATGCCCGGAAACGCCATGACGACGTCGAGGCTGCGCATGATCGCTTCGTCGACCGCCTTGCGCGACGTGGCCGCGATCGCGCCGATCACCGCGCCGAAGACCAGCGCGATGGCGGTCGCCCCGAGCCCGATGATCAATGACCACCGAGCGCCGTAGAGCAGCCGGGTGAAGATGTCGCGGTTCGCGCTGTCGAGGCCCATCCAGTGCGCCGCGCTGGGCCCGCCACCGGCCGCCTGCTGCACGTACGGCGAGTGCGGGGCGAGCACGGAGGCGAGGACCGCGGCGAGGGCGATCACGGCGAGAACGGCGATGGAGATCCACGAGGGCAGGCCGAGCCGTCGGAAACGGATTCCGGGCCGGGAGAGCCTCCTCGCAAGTCCGCTGCGCATCACGCGGCGCTCCTGATTCTCGGGTTGACCAGCAGGTAGAGGACGTCGACGACGAGGTTCACCACGACGAAGCCGGTGGCAATGGTGAGCACCACGCCTTGCACCACTGCCGGGTCCCCGTCGCGCACCCCGTTGATCATGAGCTGCCCCATGCCGGGCAGCGCGTAGATGGTCTCGATGACCACCGCGCCGCCGAGCAGGTAGCCGATGCGCAGGCCCAGCACCGTCAGCGGATTGATCAGCGCGTTGCGCAGGACGTTGCGTCCGATCACGACGATCGGCGGCAGGCCGCTGCCGATCGCGGTGCGGACGTAGTCCCTGTCCAGCTCCTCGACCATCGACGTCCGGATGATCCGGGTCAACTGGGCGGCGACGGGCAGCGACAGGGAGAGCGCGGGCAGCGTCATCGACCGCAACCAGCCGCTGAACGAGTCGCCGGGATTGATGTAGCCGCTGGTCGGGAACCAGCCGCGGTCCACGGCCAGCCACTGGATCATCAGCAGGGCCAGCCAGAACGCCGGCGCGGCGACGCCGATCAGCGACACCAGCCGGATGAGCTGGTCGGGCCAGCGGTCCCGGAAGATCGCCGCGGTGACGCCGAAGATCACGGCCAGGACCACGGCGACGGCCAGCCCGAGGAAGGTCAGCTGCAGCGTGAGCGGCAGCGCGGTGACGACGGAGTCGAGCACCGGCGCCTTGGTGAGGACGCTGGTGCCCATGTCGCCGTGGAGCAGGTCGCCGACGAAGCGCACATAGCGCACCGGCAGCGGATCGAGCAGGCCGTTCTGCACCTGGAACTGGTGGATCTGTTCCGTCGTCGGGTTGGCGCCCTGGAAGTAGGCGTACTCCGGCTTGTTGTTGGAGAACCGCATGATGATGAATACGAAGAGGATGACGCCCAGCAACAGCGGGATCAGGATGAGTATTCGGCGGACCAGCATTCTGGCGACGACTGCCACTGGTTAATCCTCCTGACGCGGCCCGGCCGGTGGGCGGTGGGTGCGGCGCCGGGCCGTGCCCGGCGCCGCACGAGGGGTCAGACGCGCTGCGCCTGCAGCAGGTTGATGCCCGGGTATGCCTGCGGCCGGACTCCGGTGAGCTTTTTCGGATCCCAGGCGGTCATCAGCTCCGTGTGCAGGACGGGGTAGAGCACTGCCTGCTCCGCGATGACGTCGAGGTACTGGTGCAGCAGCTCCAGCTTCTTTGTCCGGTCGGACTCCTGGGTGGCCTTGTCCATCAGCGCGAACAGGTTCTTGGCCGCCGGGCTGGTGTCCCACTTGGTGTACTTCATCCAGGTGCCGCCCGAGGTGTAGTTGTAGCGGAGAATCAGGTCCGCGTCCAGGCCGAACTGGTTCGGGTTCGACGCCGCCGCGACCACCTGGTAGGACTGCGACTGGTCCATCTTGGTGAAGAGCGCGGCGGTGTCCTGCGGTTCGAGCGTGGTCTTGATGCCGACCGCCTGCCAGGAGTTGGCGATGGTGGGCAGGCAGTCGGTGATCCAGCTGACGTTCACCGCCATCAGCGTGACGGACAGGTTCGTCACGCCGGCGGCGGCCAGCAAGGCCTTCGCCTTCGCGGGATCGTAGTTGTAGGCGGTCTTCGCCTTGGCGTACGACGGATTCTGCTCGTTGAGAAAGCTCGTGGCCGGTGTGCCGTGGCCCTTGAGCGCCACGTCGATCATCTTCTTGGTGTCGATGGCGTAGAGGAGCGCCTGGCGCACACGCACGTCGTCGAAGGGCTTCTGGGCCGTGTTGAACATGAGGAACATGTGGTTCATGCCCTTGCCGCCCTCGACGGTCAGCCCACCGCTGCGCAGCTGGTCGATGTTGGCGTACGGGATGTTGTCGGCGATCTGGGCCTCGGCGCTGGCGCCGGAGATCTTCGCGACCCGGGCTGGCGCCTCGACGATGGACAGCCAGTTCATCTTTTTGATGACGGGCTTGCGGGGGCCGTTGTAGTCGGCGAAAGCCTCGAGCACGGTGTTGGACTTCGGGTTGTGCGCGACCATCTTGTAGGGGCCGGAGCCGACCGCCTTGCCGCCCTTGGCCGCGTCCCAGCCGCCGGGCGCGCCGAAGACGTGCTTCGGCATGATCTTGGCGATCGTCAGGCGCTGCAACGCATCGGGGAACGGGAAGTTGAAGACCAGTTCGACGCTCGTGTCGTCGACCTTGCGCGCCTCCTTGAGCCAGGTCCCGAAGAAGGAGTAGGTGAGCGTCTGAGCGGCCGGGTCGAGGATGCGCTGGAAGGTGAAGAGCACGTCGTCGACTGTGACCGGCTGGCCGTCGTGCCACTTGGCCCCCTGCCGCAGGGTGAACTTCCACGTGGTCGCCGAGGTGTCGACCGGCAGGGCGGTGGCCAGGGCCGGGTAGGGCTCGCGGGTGATCGGGTCGGTGTCGACCAGTCCCTCGTAGATGTGGTTGATGGCGGCCATGGAGAAGGCCGACGCCGTCATGGTCGGGTCCCAGCTCTGGTTGTTGCCGTATCCGATGACCGCGGTGACGAGGTCTTTGTCGCCGCCGGCCCCCGCCGAGCTGGTGGACGCGGGGCCGCTGCAGGCGGAGAGGGCGGCGGAGATGGTCGCCGCGGCGCTCACCGTCCCGCTGTAACGCAGAAAGTCGCGGCGGCTGAAAACTGGCCGAGAAACCGGAGCGCTCACGGTGCCTCCTGTGGGGATTCTGGCTTTGGCTTGAATTGTCTCTTCGAGCCATCACGTTGGACGTCCTACGTCCCACGTCCTGTAGAGTGGAGGCTAGGGGCCGCGCTCGTCCCCGGTCAAGACCAAATGACCAGGAGATTTCCGTGGTGTTTCACGCCGATCCTCAACGCACGGGCGACGCCTCGGCCCGACCCCCCAAGCTGCGCCGCGTTCCCGCAGGTGAGCGGCGTCGGCTCAGCCGCGCCGTCGAAGTGCAGGAGGCGGTCAAGGGCCTCATTCTGGAACGCCGGTTGACCACGGGGGACCCGTTGCCGACCGAGTCCGAACTGATGGAGGAGCTGGGCATTGGCCGCAACTCGGTCAGGGAAGCCCTCAAGGTCCTTCAGGCCGTCGGCATCGTCGACATCCGCCACGGCTTCGGGATGTTCGTCGGGCGCATGTCGCTCAACGGCCTCGTCGACGAACTGACGTTCCACAGCCGCATCACCCTGCCGGACGAGCGCAACCACCTCGGCCACCTTATCGAGATTCGCGAGATCCTGGAGAGCGGGCTCGTGCAACGCCTGATCGACCAGCAGGACGATCTGGACCTGGCGCCCGACCTGGCCCCGGCCCGCAACGTCATAGCGCAGATGGAGACCGAGGCACGGGTGGGCACCGTATCCCCCGACACCGACCGCCGCTTCCACGACGTGCTCTACCACCCGCTGGGCAATCCGCTGGTGGGCAGGCTGCTCGGCGCATTCTGGGAGGTCTATCACCAGCTGAGCGACGACCTCGGCCCGCCCGACGAGACGCCCGCCGACGTGGCTCGCAAGCATCGCGACATCTACACGGCCGTCGTCACGGGGGATCGCGCGCTGGCCGCGACGGCGATACGCGCGCACTTCGACGGCGTACGCGCCCGGCTGGCCCGCCTAGGGCAACACTGACCGAGTCCACCTGCTCGGCCGCCGTGCTGCCGGGCGGAAGAGCGGATGGTTGGCGCCGACTCGACCCGGCTCAGGCCGCTTCGCTGTCGAGCGGCTTCGCCGCTTGGGCCGCCTCGGCCCGCGCGATGCGCTCCTTGACGTCGCGGAAGTGCCGTTCCATCGCCTCCTGGGCGGCGGACGCGTCCCGGGCGCGCAGCGCATCGACGATCCGCCGGTGGTTGCCCACCGTTACGTCCATGCGCTCGTCTGGCGCTCCCACCAGCGGCTCAACCTGGTGGTAGACCTGCCAGAACAGGTCGATCAGCTGCAGCACGAGCTCGTTGCCGCAGGATTCGTAGAGCAGCGCGTGGAAGGCCCGGTCCGCTTCGAGGTCGGCCTGCATCGCCGTCGCGAGGGCGTCGAGCGCCGCCAGGCGGCTCGGACTGGTCGAGCCGGCGACCCGCGCGACGAGCGCGGTCTCCAGCATCTCCCGCACCTCCACGAGGTCATGGAGCGCGCGGACGCCATGCGGGCCGGAGCGGATCCGGAACTCCAGCGAAGAGCTGAGCACGTCAAGTGAAGCTCGGCCGACGAAGGTGCCGAACCCGTGGCGGATCTCGACGATGCCCAGCGCCTGCAGCGCCCGGACCGCCTCGCGCACGCTGTTGCGACTCGCCCCCAGCAAGTCCATGAGCTGCGGCTCGGTCGGCATCGGAGCGCCGGGCTGGAGCTGACGATCGTGGATCAGGGCCATGATGCGGTCCTGAACCGTCTCGCCGTTGCGTCTGGCCATCCCGTGCCTCCAGGCTCTTCCGCGGCTGGTACACATCCTACCTCCGGACCGCTGAGGAGCAATGTACACGCGGCATCCGCCCGCTGGTCTGCTGGTGTCGCGCATGTTCCAGATGCCCGCGGACATCCCATGTCTTGCTTCGCAGAGGTGGACAGATCGGCGGGGCACCGAGGCGTGGAGTCGCCCGGCTCCTACGGTGCCAGGACGGCTGAGGCAGTGAGTGGCGTGACCGCCAACGCCCGGGTCGTCGGGGACGGAGGCGGTCAGGTCGTTCGAGGATCCACAACAACCACCGCACACCCGGTGAACGTTTGTGGACACCGCACCGGGGGCCCGGCCGCCATAACCTCGCAGCGTTGCAGCCGCTGCGGGAACACGCACCGGAACAACCGCGAAAGCGGTGTTCCGATGCGGGTCCTGCGGACACCAGGCCAATCAGCGTCGGCGACGTACGGCGCTGGCATCGGGAATCTCGCGCGTAGAGGCGGGAGAGGATGTCAATGCTGCGGGTTGATGGCCGTGAACGGGAGGCGAAGCCGGAGCTGGCCGGCGATCGGGGCGTTGTGTTCCCGGATATCCCGCAACTCCTGCGGAGTGAGAGCGCGGCCGTAGATGCGGAACTCGTCGAGGGTGCCGCGGAACGGGTTGTTGAGGCCGTCGACCCGCCGGCCGAGGTAGATGCTGTGGATGCCGAACTCCTTGCCGGTGGTCACCGAGCCGCGGGGGGCGGCCAGGTCGGCGACGGTGGCGCCGTCAATGAAGACCGCGACGCGGGTTGCCGTGCGTTGCATGGCGACGTGGTGCCAGAGCCCGTCGTTGTACGCGCCCGCGATGGTGATGTTCGCGTCGCCCTGGCCGGTGCCGACGACACCCCGGATGCGGTTGCTCGCCGGTTCGGCCCGCAGCCAGATCTGCGCGGCTCCCGTACCCACCTGGTGGAACCACCAGATCACGATGTTGCCGGTGGTCTCGCTGTACCGGAACCACGTCATGATCGTGAACTGGTCGTCCCCAAGGTCGACGTCCGGGTTGTACGGCACCTCCACGTGGTCGTCGACACCGTCGAGCGCAATCCCGGTGCCGTACCGTCCCTCGGTCAGCGTCGCGCCGCCGCGGACGTAGGCGGTGTTGTCGTAGCGTGGTGACGCGTCCGGGGTCGTCGGTCCCGGCTCCGGTGGCGGCGGCAGGTCCGGCGGCGAACCGTTCGGGGTGTCGAGGTACGCCTCGTTGAACCTGACGAACTGGACCACCTCGTACAGGGCGGACACGCCGCCTTCGTACAACACCCCGGCCACGGGGCCCGCGACCGGGTCGCTCTCGATCTTGACGAGGTCGGAGTACCCGCCCGGACCCCAGCTGATGACCTTGCCTTCCTGCCAGGTCTCCCAGGTCTGGGCCTCGTCGTACGAGGACCGGATCGTCAGGGCCTCGCGCTTGCCCGGGTTGGCGGGCCCGGAGAACAGGATGCGGTCCCGCGCGTCGCCTTCGTCGGTGGCGGTGAGGCGCAGCAACGCTCCCTGCACGACCGGCATCATCAGCTCGGGCACCATCTGAAACGGCGCGTCGAAGCCTTCGGCGCCGTCGCTGGAGACCGCGTACGCCCGGGTGCCCTCAGCCGTGCCGGCTTCCCGCACGTTGACGTAGATCCGCCCGTCGGTCAGCTCCACCAGCGTCGACTCGTTGACGAAGATGTCGTTGGCGGCGCCACCGGCGCTGGCACCCAGGTGCCAGGTCTCGCCGCCGTCGTCGCTGTATCCGAGGTGGATGCCGGCGATGCGGCGCCCGTCGGGCGCGAAGGACTCATGGTTGGCGCTCATCACCAGCCGTCCGGCGTGCGGGCCGCGTTTGAGCTGGATGGCGTGCACCGGGCCGGTGGCGTACCAGGCTGCCCACTCCGGCTGCATCAGCTCGGTCATTTCCCGCGGCGCGGTCCAGGTCGCTCCGTGGTCGTCGCTGATCTGCAGGAACGGAACGCGACCACCGCTCCCGGTGCCCGGGTTGTGGGTGGTGAACAGCACGACCCGACCGGTCCGTTCGTCCACGATCGGCATCGGGTTACCGTGCGTGTCGCCGTTGCCGCGCGACACGACCTGCAGCGGCCCCCAGCTGCGACCGCCGTCGTGGGACCGCTTCAGCACCAGGTCGATGTCGCCCCTGTCGTCACAGTTGTTGACCCGGCCTTCGGCGAACGCCAGCAGGTCTCCGTTGGTGGCCTTCACGATCGCCGGGATCCGGAAGCAGAAATACCCGTCCGTTCTTGCCGTGTAGACCGCCTGCTCCTCGTGGTACGGCTCGGCGGCGTGCGCGGTGCCGGGGGTGAGCAAGGCGCCGACCATCGCCGCGATCGCCGCAACAGACAACCATTGATGGTGTCTCCGACCGAGTCTCTGCCTCGTCATGAATGCGATACCTCCACTGGTCACCACTTGGCGGATCGTGTCGAACGGCAGGTGAGGCCGGAGCTGCCGGCTGTCACACCTGTTGCGCTCGTGGATCGTCCGCGGCTCTGCCCGTGCCGCCAACCTCTCGTCACACGTACGAAGCGTTGCCGGACATCCTACGTCCCATGTCGCTGACCGCAAGCCCCTTTGCTGCACACCGTCCCGCGACGATCTGCCAACGTCGATCAATTTGCGCGCCGTGACGCACCTGGCCAGCAAGGTAAGTCGCAATTGGACGGAACGCCGGTCACCTGTTGACCGCAACGTGGGCGGGGAGCAAACTCGTTGGCGATCGGGAGGAGATCCCATGTCCAACATTCGGACAATGACGCAAACCGCCAGCACCGTGCTCGCGCTCGTGCTCGGCCTGACGAGCCCGGCCGCCGCAGCCGGCCAGAACACCCAGTCGACGGCACCGCCGCATGGCTGGGTTGGCACCTGGTCGGCCTCGGCTTCCGGCACCGTGCCCAACCTCCCCACCGGATATGCGGACCGGACCATCCGCAACGTCGTGCACACCAGCGTTGGTGGTGCAGGTCTGCGGGTCTCACTGACCAACGTCCTCGGTACAGTGGCGGTGCGGATGGACGCGGTGACGGTCGCGGTCGCCGATGCGCCCGACGCGCCGAACGCGGTCGCGGGCACGATGCGCGAGCTGACCTTCGGTGGCGCGCCGTCGGTGACCATCCCGGCCGGCGGCGAGGTGCTGAGCGACCCGATCTCCCTTGCCGTGCCGGAAGACGGCGACCTTCTGGTCAGCGTGTACACCCCGGTGCCGTCCGGGCCGGTGACCTATCACCAGGTGGCCGACCAGACTTCGTACCTGTCGCAAACCGGCGATCACGCGGCCGACGAGTCCGGTGCCGCGTTTACCCAGACGATCACCTTCTGGCCGTACGTGAGCGGCGTGGACGTCCTGGGAGATGCCGAGGGCGCAGTGGTCACACTCGGCGACTCGATCACCGATGGAAACAACTCGACCCGGAACGCGAATCACCGCTGGCCGGACTACCTGGCCGACCGGCTGATCGCCGAGCCTGGGTCGACCCGGCTCGGCGTGCTCAACGCCGGCATCAGCTCGAATCGTCTGCTCAACAGCACCTGGAACCCCAACGCGCTGTCCAGGCTGGACCGGGACGTGCTGACCGCGACCGGCGCGCGCTCCGTGATCGTCATGTTGGGAATCAACGACATCGGCGGCCAGCCGCAGCACCACGAGCCGTCGCAAATCGTCGCGGCGTTGGGCCAGATTGCGGCTCAGGCCAAGGCCAAGGGGCTGCGGGTCACCGGCGGCACGCTTACTCCGTTCGGCGGGTCGAGCAACTACACCGAGGAACTGGAAGGCGTGCGACAGGCGGTCAACGACTTCATCCGCGACGGCGGCGCGTTCGACGCGGTGGCCGACTTCGACGCCGCGCTGCGCGACCCCGCGGTGCCGAACCGGCTACGGGCGGAGTACGACTCCGGCGACCACCTGCACCCGAAGGACGCCGGCTACCAGGCGATGGCGGCAGTCGTTGACCTGGAGAAGCTCGACCGCCGCCCGCCCGGCCACTGGGTGGGCACCTGGCAGACGGCAATGGCGCGCACGACGCCCGGTGCCGACCAGGGCATGCCGAACCACTCGATCCGCAACGTGGTGCACACCAGCGTGGGTGGCGACGCGGCCCGCGTCCGCCTGTCCAACGCGCTCGGCACGGCGCCCGTCCTGATGCGGCGAGCGACGCTGGCGGTGGCGACCAGGCCCGACGCACCCGAGGCGGTCGCCGGCACGATGCGCGAGCTGACCTTCGGCGGAGCGCCGTCGGTCACCATCCCGGCCGGCGGTGAAGTGCTCAGCGACCCGATCTCCCTCGCCGTGCCGGCAGACGCGGACCTGCTGGTGACCGTCTACACCCCGATGCCGTCCGGCCCGGTGACCGAGCACCCGCGCTCGTACCAGACGTCGTTCATCGCCGCAGACGGCGACCATGCGGCGGACGAGCAGGGCGCCGCGTTCACCCGGCCGACTACGGCCTGGTACTACGTGACAGGCGTGGACGTCCGGTCCACCACCTCGCGCGGCGCGGTGGTGACCTTCGGCGACTCGATCACCGACGGGGACAGGTCGACCATCAACACGAACCTGCGGTGGCCCGACGTTCTCGCCGACCGGCTCGCCGCCGAGCCGGGACCAACCAAGCTCGGCGTGGTCAACAGCGGCATCAGCGGCAACCGGATCCTCGATAGCAGTACCGGAACCGGGATCGGTGGCCCGAACGCGTTCGCCCGCCTGTCCCGGGACATGCTGACCACTTCCGGGGCGCGCACGGTCATCGTGCTCGAGGGAGTCAACGACATCCTCAACCTCGCACACCCCGACCCGGAGACCCTGAAACTCGCCCTGCGGCAGATCGCCGCCCAGGCACGCGCACAGGGCCTGCGGATCGTCGTCGGAACCATCACGCCGATCAAGGGATGGCGCTCCTACTCCGAGGAACGGGACAACGTGCGGCAGGCCGTGAACGAGTTCATCCGCACGAGTGGCGACTTCGACGCCGTCGTCGACTTCGACGCGGTGGTGCGTGACCCGGCCGACCCGCAACGGATCAACCCGTCGTACGACTCGGGCGACCACCTGCACCCGTCGGACGCGGGCTACCGCGCGATGGCTCAGGCCATCGACCTCGGCACACTCCGCTGAGTGCTGGCTGCGTGCTGCCCACCCAGGTCGGCACGCAGCCACCCACCGGAGCGGTGACGCGCGGCGAGCAGCGATCCGCCGGATCATCCCGGCCCAGCGCGGGACTGTACAAATGACGGCTGATCGACCTATCAAGGGAGAGACGCCAGATGACGACTGAGATCACCTCGGGGCAGGAGCCGGCCGGCGGTCGGTGGGTGCGGTCACCGATAAGCAGTTGATCGCGATCCTGGTCGATCGAGCTCGGGCTGTCGAGCGCTGAGCACAGGCAACTCCCGGATCGGCAACAAGGCGAAGGGCTCTGGCGCGTCGGGCAACGCGCCTTCGACGTCCGGCACGTCGCCATCGACGAGGAACTCGGACTCTTTGATATCAAGTGCGCGGATGCGGGCCAAAGGCGCAGACTCGGTAGTCGCGGTCAGAGCCTCCCCGGGATGATGTCCCGAGAAGACTCTGACCTCTGCTGGAGGGCCGGTTCGGCTATCTCATAGGCGCGGGTCCTCCTGGACCTTCAGGTCGTTGAGGATCGGGTCGCGCTCGCCGATCTCGCTGCGGAGCTCGATTTTCAGATCGCCACCGGCGTGCTCGACGGTGACCGTGTTCACGTCCGCGGTCAGCGCACCCGCCTTCGCCTGCACGTCGTGGTCGTGGAGCACGGCCTTGCCGTCGACCAGGACATCGAAGGTACGCATGCCGGCCTTGACCTTCTCGATCTCCGCGAAGTCGAGGCCGATCTGGTACGTGCCGGCGGGCGCGTTCTTGAACACGTAGGCGAACGTCTTCCCGGTCCGCTGGGCGCGGAACAAAGCGTCATCCTCGGTGCCGGCGATGTCCGCCTTGGTGGCGCGCGCGACGCCTCCGACGTACCCCCATGCTCCCGAGCCCAGCGGCTGGTCGGGCGACCAGACGAAGCCGTCGGCACCGACGTGCCCGGACCCGCCCACGTCGACGCCCTTCCAGTAGGCCGAGGTCGCCAGACGGACCGGCGTGTACTGGGCCTCGCCCTTGCCAGCGTTCGACGCCACGAGCACGTCACCGACGAGGATGCCGGGCTGGAACCCGGTGTTGTCGACGATCGCCGTGACCGTGGTGGACTCACCGACCGCGAGCTGGACCGTGCCGGTCGCGGCCTCACCCGTCAGCGTCAGCCACGGAAGGTCCGCAGCCTCGTGTCCGCCCTTGGTACGGAGTTGCTCGCTCAGCTGGACCTGCAGTGGCGCGGAGCCGGTGTTGGTCACGGTCACGTCGGCGCTGGCCGCCTGGTCGGAGCTGAGGAACCAGTCGAGGTCTGCTCCGGCGATGGTCGCGACGCCTGTGGTGAGCGCGGTGTCGACCACCTCGGCCTGGTCCTTCTTGGCGATGGTGACCGGGTGGCTGGCCGTGACGTAGTTCGGCGCCCAGACCTCCACGGTGTTCTCGCCGACCAGCGCCTGGGCCTTCCAGCGGCCCGCGGCGTCGGCCGTGATGACGCGGTCGCCAGTCGGCGACTTCAGCGTGACGATCGCACCCGCGATCGGCTTGCTGTCGTTCGCGTCGGTGACGGTGCCCTCGATCGTGCCCGCAGCCGGGAGGGTGTACTGCAGCCCCAGGCCGGCCGTGAGGATGGGCTGGTTGAAGGAGTACTGGCTCGCGGGGTTGCGCTCGAGGCTCTCCACGCCGACCGTGGCCGACGACCCGCGGGTCACGGGCTTCTCGCCGCCGATCCCGTCGCCGTACCCGATCTGGATCCGTCCGTCCGCGATCAGGGTGACCGAGAAGCTCACGCGGGCCGTCCGGTCACTGTAGAAGGTGACGTTGCGCCACTCGATGACCTGCGCGGCCAGCCCGTCCACCTCGGTCGTGCCCAGGTAGATGCCTCCCTCGGCGTCGACGATGAGGTCGTCCCAGAGCGGATAGATCGCGTCGATCGGACTTCGCGACGGCAGTGCCGTGTTGTTCCGCAGCGTGCTGGCGCGGTCGAAGACCAACGAGCCGTTGGTGTTTACGCACACGCCGTCCCAGGACGTGTCGTAGAACGGGAAGCGGAAGCTGGAGTCGAACCACAGCACGCCGCAGAGGTCGTCGCCGATCCAGCCGGAGTTCTCGGTGCCCTGGCGGTAGAGCCCGCTGGTCACCGTCAACGAGTACGAGCGACCGGCGGGAGCCACCGGCACCTCGCCCGGCTTCGGCTGCTCGGGCACGGGCTCCTGCTCAACCTGGTCTGCGCGCGGGTCGAGCGTCACACGCAGCGCGGCGATGCTCGGGGCGCGCAGGCCCCTCGAACCCCGCAGCTCCACGGTCAGCGGACCGCCCTCGTGCTTCACGACGGCAGTGCGCCAGTCGGCGGCGTTCGACCCCACGGCCGCGGCCGCGTCGTACGCGTAGTCCGTCAGCGAGCCGTCCACGAGGACGTCGAACACCCGCTTCCCCTCGGCCACCTTCTCGATCTCGGCGAACCCGAGATCGATCGCGTAGGTGCCCTTGGGCGCGTCGGGGAAGGTGTAGGTCAGGTCCTTGAGTGGCGTGGTGCGCTGCGACTGGAACAGCTTGTCGTCCGTGGTGCCTTCGATTCCGGCTTGTGTGGAGGTGACCTTCGTCTTTCCCTCGTAGCCCCATGCCTTGTCGCCGGAGGCGTGGTCGGCGGACCAGGTGTAGCCGGAGCCGTCGGTGAACGAAGGGCCGCCGGCGTTGACGCCGACCTGGTACTTCGTGGTCGTGAGCGTCACTGGGACGTAGGTCTTGGACTGGCGTCCGGAGTCGGACCTCACCACGATGTTCGCGCCGAGGACTCCTGGCTTGGCGTCCTTCGATGAGACCGAGACCTTGACGGTCGTCGACTCACCCGGCGCAAGGGTGCCGCCGGTCGAGGAGAGCGACAGCCACGGCAGGTCGGTGAGCAGGTCGTCCTCGACGTCGACGAGCACGACGTCATCGGCGATCTGGTCGACGGCCCAGAGCGCGCCGGTCACGTCGGTGGCAAGGCCGCCGCCCTGGCGCGCCTTCATGCCTGGGAACCACCAGGCGTTGACGAGCTGACAGGTGCTGGGGTTGACCTGGATCAGCCGGGTCGGCCCGCTGCTGGCGAGGTCGCTGTACCAGAGAGTGTTCGACGCGGGGTTGTAGGCCAGCCCCATCACCTCGGGCTTGGGCGCGGCGCAGTAGGAGAGGAACTCGCCCGGGTTCTGCCACGAGGTGCCGGCGACGGTCCCGATGGAGCCGTTCTGGCGGCCGCCCGCGTAGAAGACGTCGAGCGTCGGGTTGTAGGCGAGCCCGGTCAGCTGCACCGTGGACCACGTGCCCTTGATGACCCTGGTCTCCTTACCGGTCTCCCGGTTGAAGCAGTGGATCACCGAGCGCGGGCTGTCCTCGATCTGGCACATGTCGCCGGTCCGAGTGTCGAGCTCCAGGTCGAACGCGCGGTAGGCGGGGTTCCACGCGGCGTCGAAGACCTTGCCGGTCGGCTTGCCGGTCACCGTGTAGGCGGTGTTGGTCCTGGCGTCATAGTCGTGGACCCAGACGTCGCCGTCGTACCCGACGCCGGTGGGCTCCTTCTCCTCGATCTTGCCCGGGATGGCGATCCGGGTGATGACGTCGCCGCCGGAGGTCGTGCCGATCTTGTCGGCGGCTCGCGCTGCAGCGGCATCGACCTTGGTGCTCGTGCCGTCGAAGGACGACGGTTGCATGCCCGTCGACGTCGTGTTCCAGGCGGTGAGGTCGATGGTGCTGTCGGCTCCCGTCCCGGTGCGTTCGGTGGGCCCGGTCGCGTCGAGCTCAGGGTGGCGCCCCGCCTCGCCCAGGTCGTACTTCAGCGGTGCCGAGCCGGTGTTGGTCAGCGTGAGCGTGCCGACGCCCTTCTGGTCGGTGCCCAGCACCGCGTCGAGGCCGTCGGCCTTCAGGCCGGCGACACCCGTGGTCAGACGCGCGTCGATCTTGGCCTTCGCGTACAGCTTGTCGAGGGAGAAGGGGTATGCCGCGGTCGTGTAGTTCGGCGCGTCGACCGTCATGGTGTAGTCGCCGACCGGAAGCTGGCGATGCACGATGCCCGTCCCGTTGGTCGTGACGGTCTCGACGAGCCCATTCTTGTTCGTGAAAGAGACCTTGGCCCCGGCCACCGGCAGCCCGTCGTTCTGGTCGACGACGGTCGCGTCGAGGTACCCGAAGTCAGGCAGGTCGTAGGTGACGATCATCCCGTCGTGCAGCACCGGGGCGTTGTCGGAGAACCGGATGCCGTCGACGCCGGCCCAGCCCTGTATGCCGGTGATGGCGCGGGCGCCGGCGGTCACCGGGTCGTCGGTGCCGATGCCGTGGCCGTACCCGAAGATCACGGTGCCGGAGCGGGTGAAGGTGGCCGAGAAGCTGACCGGCTGCGTGTACTCCGACCGGATGGGGTAGGCCCAGACCCGGACATCGCGGAACTCGACGACGAAGGCGTCCTCGCCGTTGACCTTGGTCGTCGCCGTGTAGACGCCACCGCCCGTGGTCTGGACGGGGGTCTGGACATAGAACGGGAAGGCGCCGGCACCGCCGGTGCCGGGACCAGTGGAGGCGTCCGGGGAGATCACGCCGCGCAGGCTGATACTCAGGGTGTCGTGGCTCCCGTTGTAGAGCGCGACCGGGAACGGCAGCTTCACCGTGGCCCAGACGCCGCTCGGGAACGCGACCGGGTCCGTGCCGCGCAGGTACTCGCCTTCGGAGACGGAGCAGGTGTAGCCGCCCTCGTCGACGACGAGCGCGACCGGGATCTCGGGCGACTCGTTCTGCGCGTCGACGGTCAGCGGGACGGTCGTGGGCGAGAAGCAGGCGTTGGGCTTGATGTTCAGCACGTACCCGCCCTCGGGGACAGCGACGATCGTGAACGCGCCGTTGGCATCCGTGCGTACCGCGGCCAGCGGCGTGTCCTTGACGGAGACGTCGGCGTTCGGGACGGGCTGCTTCTTGTCGTCGACGACCCTGCCGCTGATGTCGTGGCGCGCCGCGGCGGTGAGGGGAACCTCGAGCGAAGTGTTCTGGCCGAGCGTGATCGTGGCGCTCGCTGTCGCGGTCAGGTAGCCGAAGACCTTGGTGCTGATCTGGTAGTCGCCGACCGGGAGGTTCATCGTGAACCGGCCGTCCTTGTCGGTCCCGATCGACCGGCTGAATGGTCCGCTGATCGTCACCTCGGCGGCGGGGACCGGGGCGCCGTTGGCGGTGACGATCCCGGTCAGGGTGCCGCCTTGGCGCGGCGCGAGCTCGAGCAGGCGGACGAGGTCGAGCCGGCCCTCGCCGTACTTGTTGTTGAAGGCGGCGGTGCCGCCGCACTCGGTGTCGTCGACGTCGACGGCCGACTCGGCGAGCAGGCGGCGGGTCTCCTCGACCTGCCCGATGAGGGTCGGGTCATAGCTCCACAGCGCCGCGACGGCGCCGGCGACGTGGGGGGCCGCCATCGAGGTGCCGGACATCTCGGTGTAGCTGTTGTTCGGGTAGGACGACCGGACGGTCACGCCGGGGGCGGAGATCTCGGGCTTGATCCGGCCGCCTTCACCCTCGCCCTTGCGGGAGAACGACGCGAGCGTGCCGTTCGACGCGTAGGCGCCGACGGAGTAGGCGCTCTCGGCGGAGCCGGGCGAGGAGACGGTGTCGCAGGCCGCGTACGGCGAGGTGTTGCCCGATGACCAGACGCTGAAGATGCCCGCGGCGCTCCAGGCCTCGTCGATGGCCTGGAAGAAGTCGTCGAAGTTGTGCTCCGCACTCTGGCCCCACGAGTTGTTGATGACGTGGGGGCGCTTGGAGACGTCCGGGTTGTTCCCGTGGACGTCGGTCGGGGCGAGCAGCCACCAGCCGGACTCGAGCAGCGACTCGGGGCCGTTGGACGCGCAGCACCCGTTCGTCGCGATCCACTGCGCGTCCGGGGCGACGCCGACGTGATTGGTGCCGTCGTCGCCGACCATGGTGCCCATGGTGTGCGTGCCGTGCCCGTTGTCGTCGCACGGCGCGCCCGCGCACGTGCCCCGGGTGGCCATCCAGTTGTAGTCGTGGTTGAACGTGCCGTCGCCCTTGTTGCCGCGGTAGGAGTCCACCAGCGCCGGATGGTCGAACTGGACGCCCGAGTCGAGGTTGGACACGGTGATGCCCGCACCGGTGGCGCCCATGGCCCAGGCCTGGGGGGCGTGAATGGCGTCCAGACCCCACGAGACGGTGCCCGCCTCGGCGGCAGCCGCCGGGGCGGCGGGGCGGACGGCCTGGTCAGCCGGGCTCTTCTCGTCCACGGGCTCGACCAGCGCGACCTGCGGCGTAGCGTGGATCTCGGCGACCTGCACCACCGAGGCCACGTCGAGGGCGAGGTTCTCGGTGCCGCCCTTGACGAGCACAGCGTTGGCGATCGGGTAGGAGGTGTACTTGACGCCTGCCCCGTCGAGTTCGGTGGAGACGGATGCCACGGAGTTCTTCGCCGCTGCGGTCAGCGCGTCGTAGACGAACTGACCGCGAGTGGTCCAGTCGGCGATCTTCTTCGCCGGCGCGAGGTCGGCCTTGGTGTCGAACGTGATCCAGAAGTCGGAGACCGGCTCCGTGCGGAAGCGGTCCTTCAGGTCCGACGCGATCTTGCTGGCGGCCGCACCGGGATCCGGCTCGGCGGCCGACGCCGATGGTGGCGAGATCGTGCTCAGGCCGACCGCTACGGCCAGCGAAGCGACGAGGGCTTTGAGTCTCATGTGGGGGTCCTCCGCCTACAGGGGTTGGTAGGGGTCGTGGCTCTTGTGGTCGTCGGCATCGCCGGCGTCGCGGGCATCGCGGGCATCGCGGGCGTCGCGGGCGTCGCGGGCGTCGTGGGCGCAGACGCGCGGCTCGCGCGACAGCTCGAGTGGTGGCTGGTGCTCGATGACGGAGTCGTCACGCGCGATAGGTCGCTCAGGCATGCACTGCCCTAGGGCCATGGATCATGGAGTCATGCTCGGGGGGGACGAGCGACCTTCGCTATCCAGCGGATACGTCAATTTTCACGACGGGTCGTCGAGGGAATCCTCTTCTGCGAACACTCCGGCCTCTACTGCCTTGACCGCGAGCGCGGTCCGGGAGGTCACCTTCAACTTGCGCATCGCCGCACGCAGCTGTTGATCCACCGTGGCCGGCGACTTGGCCAGAATCCGGCTGATCTCCCGGTTCGTCTTGCCGGCGACAACCAGTCGGACCACGTCGAGCTCACGAGGTGAGAGCCGGTCGCCGTACCCCCGTCGACCGCCGCGCCACAATCGCGGAACCTCGGCGCCGTGTTCGCGAAGCCGCTGTGCGACACGGTCCGCATCGCCGCGGGCTCCGAGCCTGAACAGTTGCTCGTACTGTCCGGCCAGCAACTCTCGGCCCTGTTCGATCTGGCCTTGCGCCATGAGCGCCTCGGCTTGACGCTCGCGGGCGAGCATGGCGTCGTAGGGGCGCGGCAACGCGCTCCAGGCGCGCGCCGCCCGGTCGAATGCCGTCGCGGCGCGGGCGTGGTCTCCGGCTGCGGCGACCAGCAGGGCACGGCATACGGTGAGCGCCGCGCGAGGCGCGGGCGCCGTACGGCCACGCAGTCCTCTGGCGAACTGGTCGCCCAGGCGTGTCGCGGCCTTAAGGTCGCCCGCGGCGAGGTGCGCCTCGATCCGGGCGGGGACGAGGTCCGTCGCCCAGACCCAGATGCCTTTTCTCGGGACTGTGTCCATCGGCTCGTTCGTGATCTGCAGCGCCCGGCCGCTGTTTCCGTCCGTCAGCCACAGTCTGGCCAGCGCAGCGGCGGCCTCCATCGTGTCGTCGGCTGCGCCGAGACGGGCAGACTCCTCGAGGACCAGCCGGAACTGCTCCTCCGCAGCGCGCCGCCGTCCGGCCGCGGCTGCCAGCCGGGCCGCGAGCCGAATGCTGCCGAGGTAGAGCGCCGGCCGGTCTCGGTCGGCATCGGCGAGTGCCGCGCTTCGCTCCGCGAGACCCTCCCACCGACCGGTGAGCCACGCCAGGTTGGCCTGTTCGAGTCGGACGTTGTATTGCAACCGGGACGCCTGCTCGGCCTCGGCAAGGCGCATGGCCACGACGAGATGTCCCTCCGCCTCGGCGTACCGACCCCAGATCAGTGCGCCGGTCCCGACATTTGCGTGGATGCGGGCCACGTCGAGACGCTCCGCCGAGGTCGCACCGTCGATGGGCAGGTCGGCGACGACGTCCCAGGCCTCCTCTTCGCCGAGCATCAGCAACGCAGCGGCACGGTTGCCGGCCAGGTTCAGCCGCTCCGCGGGAAAATCGAATTCGGCGGTGAGCTCAGCGGCGCGATCCAGCCAACGCCGATGAGTCGACGCCGGCCACGGTCCCGCATAGGCCCATCCAAGATAGGTCATCGCCCGAGCCGCCTCGACCGGGTCATGGTCGAGGTTGGCCACCGCCTGCTCGAGCTCGCTGAGTGCGGCCTGCGCCTCACCCCCGGTGATCAGGAGCCGACCCAGGGGGTTACGGATCTCGGCCTGCTGGCGTGCGGAGAGACCGGGGGTCTCCAGCACCGAGCGCAAGGTACGGATCACGCGGTGGTAGACCTCGTCGACCGGTTCACGACGGCCCAGTGCGGCTACTCCGGCGATGCGCGCGACTCGTGCCCGATCCGACGGCGGCAGCTCGGACCACGACAACAGATCGACCAGCAAGACGACCGCCTTGGTGTGGTCACCCGAGGCCATGGCCAGCTCGGCGCCCTGCTCGGCGTACCGCGCCCAGGACTCCGTCTCGCCCGCCTCACGGAAGTGGCGGGCAAGGCGTGCGACAGGCGGCGGATGGATGTCCTCCAACGCCCGGCCGGCCAGCAGGTGGAACTGTCTGCGATCGGTCAACGGGATCGCTTCGTAGACAGCCGTGGCGGCCAGCACATGCCGGAATCGCCACTGGCCGCGGTCGTCTCCGTCCAAGACGCCGGCATCGGCCGCCTCCGCGATAGCGCCTCGACACGCATCTGGGGACAGACCGGCGGTCACCGCGATCGTGGCCACCGATGACCGCTCGGCCAACGTCGCCGCGGCTCGCAACACCTGCTGCGCCGTCGGCGACAGACGGCCCACCCGCTCCCGGGTGGAGTCACGCACCGTTGGCGGCACCTGTAGCTCGCGCAGCTTCAGCCGGACCCACTGCCCGTCGCGGAAGACGAGGTCGGCACGGTCGCACATGAGGCGAACCGACTCCTCCAGCGCCAGAGGAACGCCACCGGTCCGCTCGTGCATGAACGTCGTGAACTCCTGCGATATCGGGTTGCCGTCCAGCATCGAGGACACCAGCGCTGCCGTGTCGTTGGGTCGCATCGGCGCCAGGGCGATCCTCAGCTGGGTCACGCCAGCAGGCAGCCGGGACGTCAGCCGCAGCAACAGCGATCCGGCGTCCACCTCCTCCGGCCGATAGGAGATCACGAGGCTTGGCCCGTCCGACTGCTGTCGGGAGGTGACGAACAGCAGGAACTCCAAGGTCACCTCGTCGGCCCAGTGAGCGTCCTCGAGCACGAGAACGTCGACACGCAGAGCCCGGAGCAGCTCGTCCAGGGCGCGGAACAGGCGATGCCGTGCCGCCTTCGCATCGTCCAAGGGCTCCAGTGCGGGCGGCAGGTCCGAGGACCATTCAGGGAACAGGGGCCGTAACGCACCCGCAAGATCGGTGAGCCGCAGTCGCGACGCCGGCCGGTCGATCCCACGGAACGCGTCGACGATCGGCCCCAACGTCAGCGACTCTCGAAGCGGTGGGCACACCGAGACCAGGGCAGTGCGCTGGTGCGGCGCGGCCAACCACTCTCGCAGCAGTCGGCTCTTCCCGATCCCCGCCTCGCCCTCTACCAGCACGATCGCCGGTGGCCGGGCCAAGGCGCCCCTGAGCGCCGCCATCTCCCGATCACGACCCACGAAATCCGGCGTAGAAACCGTCGGTGAAGTCCCGTCGTCCTCGGGCGAGGGGTCGAGCATGCGTGATGATCTCGCTTTTCGATGCTCGGGCGCAAGTACCATCGCGGCGACTCGCGTTGCGGGATCCTCAGCCGGAGTGAGCGATGCCCACCGATAAGGTGACGGCACCCTGGGTGACCCTCTGGGGACGTGATGTCAACGGTCATCGGGATATGGCTCTGGCCCGAACTTCGTGATCCCTGCGCCGGAGGACTATTCGGCGAGGATGACGCGGCGCGTGATCGCCAAGGTGGCGGAGAGGGCCACTGGCCGGGCGGTGTCTGGCGCTGGCTGAGGCGCTGGCCCGGTTCGGGGTTCCCGAGGAGATCATCACCGACAACGGCAAGCAGTCCAGCGACTGGTTCGGCAAGTATCGGCCCCGCACCGGTGAAGTGCTGTTCGACAAGATCTTCCGCCACAACGGCATCACGCACCGGCACACCGCGCCCGCCTCACCGAACCAGAACGGCAAGGTGGAACGGTTCCACGGCATCGTCCGCCCCGACTTCCTCGACACCGCCGAGGCGTTCACCAGCCTGCAGGAAGCCCAGGCCGCGGTGGACGCCTACGTGCTGCACTACAACACCGACCGCCCACCAGGCCCTCGACCCGAAGACGCCGGTCACTCCCGCCGACCGGTTCCAGCCGGTCCCGACCCAGCAGGCCGGCGGCCGGCTGTCGCCTGGAGATCTGCGACCCCGACGCCCACCCTCGCTGCCTGCTCACAGCTTGACGACGCCGATCACGTTCTCCACCGGCACTGGCCCGTTGTGCGAGGAGTCATTGGCCGCCTCTCGGTAGTCGCCGAGGAGGTAGAGCTTGCCCTCGGGCACGGTGGTCGGCTCGAACGCCGCCGGGGGCCCGAAGGGCGGTGCCTTGATGTAGGGCTCGTCCTGGGCGGTGCCGTTACGGATGATCCGGCCCTGAGCGTCGCAGCAGGCGATAGTGTCGCCCGGAACCGCCACCACTCGTAAGATCCGTGGCCTTCCATCGGGATTCCAGCCGTAGCTGTCCGGTGGATCGAACACCACAATGTCACCCGTGCGCGGCTGGTATTCGCCCGGCTTTACCACCTTGGCGGTGACAACCGAACCTTCCGTGATCGTTGTCTCCATGGTGGGGGAGTTGACCTCGTAGCGTTTGTTCCGGGCACCATCGCCGATCGACCCGCAGGCGGTCAACGAAGCTACGAGTCCGACCAGGAGCAGAGTCTTCCGCACGTCCAGGATCATGCCAGCCCGCTGTGCGCCAATCGAGCCCGGCGCTGGAGCTGCCGGCAGTGGCTGGTTGGTGCGGTGAGCGCTTAGCTCGGGGCAGAATGGTGGCGTGACGACGAGCCCTGACCCGGATCTGGCACGCATCGGGCATGACCTAGAGCCCATACTGTTCGAATGTCGTCGCTCATATGCCCCGAGTGCGGCAAGCCGATCGATCCCGATGGACCCGCAGTAAGCCAGGACCGCAGGCCCGGCAGCGGTTCCGAATGGAGCCCGGCTAAGTGGGTGCCGTACGTGTACGACCTTCGGACCAACCCACTCCGGCTCGTCCACGCGGAATGCTTCGGGCGTAACGCCGGCATCAAAGCCCTGGTCGAGGTGATGCATCGCCAAGACGAGATCTACTACCGCGATCGCGCGAGGCTCTGGGAGCTAGAACGGCGGCAGCGGGACAAGACTTAGCCTCCCGATGCTCCGCCGACCATCGAGCCAGCACTTGACCTCCAGGCAACCAACACAGCTCCCTGACCTGCATTGCCAAGAGGACCTAGCTGCGGCGGCCGTCCCTGGGCGTCCATAGACCTCCTCCACAATCGGCCAACCGGCTCACAGAGGAGGCCGTAGCCGTCTCCTGGTCAGCCAAGACTGCAGCCCGTCCGATGCCCCGGTCGTCGCTTGGCCAGCAGCGCCAACGTCTCAGCCACCATCTCCGACTCGACCTGTTCCCGTCCCGCGGGCCAGTCGTCCCACTCGGAAACCAGGCCGGTCAACCGGTTGAGCCAGTCCGGAACCATGGCCGGAAGCGACCGGACGGCAGGCGCCTGCCTCAGGTGATAGCGAGCAACAGGGCTTGCCCGCTCACCGCCGCCGAGTGATAGAACCGGCGCAGTTCGGCGAAGTGCGACATAAGGTAGTCGAAATCGTCGGTGCCATTGGTCCACAGGTCCGGATAGATCTCGGCGGCTGTCATGGCGCCTGGGTCGAAGCGGGCGCGCAATGTCTCCACGTCCAGCGCGTCGAGCGCCGTGGCGATGGCGCGGACGGAGTCCGGATCGAGCAGTCGGGGCGGGCCGTAGCCACCATCCGGACCGATCTCGACGCCCCCGAGGATCGCCGCCCCAGCACTCTCGCCGATCTGCCACGCCGTGCCAGTGAGCAAGTAGTGGATGCCGTGCCACGACTTGTCCAGATCCAGCTCCGGCTCGGGCATCTCGGCCTCGTCGTCGTCGAGATCCCCGTAGAGCAGCATGTCGACCACCGTCGGGTCGGCGAGCACTGCCCCCAACTCCCCGGCCGACAACCGGCGCCCGATCAACACCATGCCCACGAAGCGGGCCCTTTCTGGTCGTTGGCTTGCTGTCACGTCTCCTCTTCAGGCGGCACCGTACCGCAACCTCGATTTGCCCTCGACAGGATCAGCAGGCCATCACGGCCGACCTCACCCGCAGCCAACACAAGCCGCCAGCTGACCCGGCGTGACGTGTGGCTCGCCCGCGAGGTCCGGTGGCACATCATTGCCAGGGCAGGCGACTCGGAGACAGGCAAGGTGCTGCGGTGGGAGTTCGACACCGAGGACGAGGCCCGGCAGATGGTGCGGCGCCTCGTGCACGCCGACGGCGGCCAGTGGCGGGAGATGAACGGTGACGCGGCCACACAGCCGCCCAGGTGAGGCGGTGAACCCCCGATTTCAGCTTGGGATGGCACGAGCTGAGGTGATGCCGATGCTCATGATCGCCGGTATACGATCCGCCGGTGAATCGACCCCTCACCGTGGGGCTGCTGGGCGCTGCCCTCCTTCTCGCCGCTTGCAGCGACGACAAGCCGGAGGCAACCCGGCCCAGCCCCGACCCGTACAGCCGCGGTGGTTGCGCCATGCTGGCGGACCGACTGCAGAAGAATGACCATGGCTGGACTCTGAACGGCAGCGTCGGGTCCCGGGCTGTCCGTTCGACGGACCCCGCTGTCAACGCCGCCGGCCAGGAGTTGGTGTTGGCCGTCAAGGAGGCTGGCGACCTGGATGTGAGCAGCCACGGCAAGGCGGACATGACACAGGCCGAGGCCCGGATCGCTGACGCTCAACAGAAGCTGATGGCGGCTTGCCGTGACCTCCTGGGCGCACCACCCTGGTCGTGATTCCCCGGCCGCCTGACCGGCCTTGCAGCCACCAGCCCTCGCCTTACGTCCGGGCCTCATGGCCGATACAGGCCGGCCCGGATCCGAACGAGCAGGTTGCAGCATGAGCATGAGTGGCGGCCGGCTGCGGTGGCCCGCCGACACGCTGAACGCCCTGCGCCTTGGCCGGCGCCTGGTGACCGAGGTACCTGCCACCGGACCGGGCCGGCGAGCGTTCGTCGACATCCGACCCATGACGACCGCTGCCGACGCCGATGCCTGGCGGCAAGGCTGGACCCGATCCGAACCTGACCGCATCTTCAAACTAGAACACTGGGACTACGACGCCGAACAGATCTCCGGCTTCGACCACGACATCGGCGCGACCCTCGTAAAGGCCACCACCGTCACCGGCGAGGCCCCACTCGCCGCGGCCCTCGAAGCATGGAACCTGCGGCCCGAGCAGTTCCTCCACCCCTGGCAGACCGACGACCCGAAGTAGCAGCCAATCTCACTGCGGGAAACGCCGCGCCACAAGCTTGACGATTCCTCCCCTACCGCGAAGCAGGGTCTGTTCGCGAACACCGCGGGTGAGGCCATCGCGGCTCAGCTCGCCACCGAGCGGCAGGCACAGCATCAGGCGCGGCGACCGGAGTGGCACCAGGCCTGGCGACGCCGTGAGCTGACACCTGCGGAGTACCGGTCGCAGTTCGTTGACCGTCACGACGACTGGGACGACGACAACCGGAGCGAGCGCCGCGACCGGACGATCCGGATCAGAGTGGAGCCTGCGAAGAAGAGCGGTTGCGCCGCTGCCGCCATGATCGGCTTGGTCTCACTTGTGGCAGCGCCGAGATCCTCAGCCCGACCAGCCTGCGACTGATGCAAGCGGTCCGGGACGACACCGTCGACGCGTTCGTCGCCGCTCACCCGAGCTGGGTGGCCGACTCCGAGCCGGCGGCGCCCGCCCAGTAGGCGCCTGCTCCGCCGGCCGTCCCGGAATGAGGGGGCACGGGGCGGGCCGGACGAATTGGTGGGCCGCGACGCCGATCTCGGCGTCGCGGCCCGCCTTTCCTCACGGTCCCTTCACCACGGCTCGACCATGGTCAAGCCGCAGATCACGGCCTACTTCCCGTTGTTCGGCACCGGGTGCATGACGGTCAGCGTCATGCTGTTGTTCTTGTAGGACACCCGGAACAGGTAACCGCCCACGTTCAGGGCCCGGTTCTCGGGCAGCGCGTGGAAGGCGCCCTTGATCGAGCTACCGCTCATGATCGTGAACACGGTGCCGGGGGTCAGCTTGCCCCGCACGTCCAGGTCCAGCTCGCCGTCCAGCACCAGCTTGCCCGCCGCCCGGACGCTCGTGTAGTCCCGGTCGCCGGAGATCGTGACGGCGACGCGACCCTGCCTGCCGACGGTCACGTTCCCGCCGACGTTCAGGACGTTGCCCGCGGAGGTGCCGGTGAGCTGCGCGGCCTCGTCGGACGCGAGCCCGGGCCGCAGCACGCCGGTGGTGACGGTCACGCTGTCACCCACGCTGCCACTGCCGCCGAGCGTGCCGCCCTTGACGTCGATCGAGCTTGCGTGCGAGCCGGTGATCGAAAGCTTACCGCCTTCAACCGTCGTGCCGCCCTCGTAGGTGGCGTTGCCCGTCATGATCAGCGTCCCGGGGCCTTGCTTGGTCAGAGAAGCCGTGTAGAGGTTGTTGTCGATGTTGTTCTGAATGTAGGCCGCGCGCTCGTCCATCCATTCCTTGCGCCACTTGACGGCGTCCGCATAGGTGATCTTGTCGTACAACTCGGGATGGCCGTTAGTGATAGCTTGGATGTGAGGATCACCCAAAATGCCCTGAAGCATGAAGGCCTGTTCGTCAAGCGTGCCGTCCGGGTTCAGCACGTTGGGGCTGAATTCACCGGCGTAGGCAATGCCTTGCTCCTTGTAGCCCGCCAGCCACTCCAGATCTTCCCTTTCCCTTTCCTTGATCGCGATCTGGCTGATGTCGTTCGACCAGACGTCCAGGGGCGCTTTATCCATGTTGTAGGTCATGGGGCTCAGGAGTTGGCCGGGGCCGTACATGCCCTTGGCCAGATCGGGAATCCCCCAGCCCCAGCGTTCGTCCGGAAGACCGTCGGGGGCGGTCCAGGCGATGGATGCCCCGGAGGGGGAGGTTTGCCCGGTGCCAAGGAATCTCACGCCGTCGGACATCTTGTTGTTCGCCGTGGTGAACATCAGCTCACGCACCTGCTTGGCGTCCATGTTCGGATAGCGGGAGAGCAGAACCCCCATCACCGCTGTCGCAACGGGCGTTGCCGGTGACGTGCCGCTTGAGTTTGAATAGTTAGTGTCACCACCGCTGCTCGTGGTCCGAACGTTGCTTGAAGGGGTAGACACGTTCCACCATTTGGCGAGCCCGGCCTCGTTATACCCGAAATGCTTTGTGTATTCGGGATTGGTCGCAGTGGGCGGTTGCACCCCGCCGACGGCTATCCACTGCTTTTCCGCCAAGGGATTGAAGAGGGGATACGCCGGGCGAAAATACGGGTTGCTCCAGTCGTTGTTGCCGGCCGACCTTGCGTTGACGGTACCGCTGTCCTTGATGGCGTCCCAGATGGCGTCCATAAAGGAACGTCCGGGGTAGTTCGGATTGTATTGAATGCCGCCTTCCGAATAGCTTTTCTTGAAGAAGAAATACTGATACTCCAGATCCTTCAGGTACTCGTTGGGGATAATGGTCGCCATTGCCGTGGCGCTGGCGCTGTCTTCGCCAGTCAGTTGGTAAGCGTTGGCGCGGTTGCCGTTGACTCCAAGGTCGTTTCCTAAGCCGTCATAGCGGGCTCTGTCAAGAGTCTGGACATAAGAGCCCCAACTGCTGTTGATGACCTGGGCGCCTTCGTCGACCAGGGCCTTATTGGCTGTATACCAGTACACGTAATCGTGGAAGGGGCCGTGGGACTGGCTATCGGAACCGCCGGTCTTGGCAACATACATCTTCGATCCAAAGGCGATGCCGTGCTGGTCTATACCATCGCGCATGCCGGAGGTAACCCCAAGCATGCCGGTCCCGTGCGAGTAGTCAGTTGTTTTCGCCTGATCACCGGCCACAGTGAACCACTCGCCCGCAGTAAAAGGGTTCGTCGGGGTCGCGCCACGATACCCGTAGCCGGACGTGCCGTAGACACCCTCCCCTGTCACCGAATCGATCAGCTCGGTCTGAAATGCTTCGTGTGTAGGCCTGTAGCCCGAATCCATCATGCCCAGCGTGACGCCCTGCCCGCAGTACCCCAGGGCGTAGGCGGTGGACGCGTTTACCGCGGCGAGCTGCCATGGGGAGTTGACCGCTGTGCCAGGAGTAGAAGGATTATGGCCGGTATAATAGCCATATTCCGGCGTTTCCCAACTGGCTTTAGCGGCATCTAGTTCCCCTGGACTCGTGGCGACAAAGCCGGGGTCTTCCGGGTACGACCACTGCGCGCAGTCCTCCGGGTACGACCACTGCGCGCTGGCCGGGCGTTCGTCGGCCCCCGGCCTGGCCAGGGCGCCGGTCGCCGGCAGGCCGGCGGCCACGACCGCCAAGGCCAGCACCGAGCCGCGCCAGGCAAGCTTCCCTCTTCGCATCTGCGTGCTCCTCCTCTCCACACCACCCGTCGACCAGCGGCTCGAGGTCCCTCGTCGGCATAGACACGGGCCAGTCGCCACGACGGTCGAGCCGAACCTACGGACCGACGTGCGGCAGGTCATCGGACACCTGTGGAAGATGGCCGGCGTCGGCTCCTACGCCTGTCGACGGTCGCCGCCGGCGCTGGACCGCGAGCCGACCCGATTCGCGTTTGCGACGACCGGATCGTCGATTCAGGAGCGATCGGTCATTGACAGAGCACAGAACGAGCGTTCAGGCAGCTCGTCTCGTTGCCCTCGTAGGCGGTGGGCCATGCGCGGTACGGGCTGTAGCCGGGATCCCCTCGCCACGGGTTTTGGCTGGGGTCGATCGGCGGCAGCTGCCCTACGTCACCCCACTCCCACGGAGATGGGAGCCCAGGCCACCCACGGATGCAGGTTGCCGGGTCCGGGCAGCCCGGAAGATCGGCGGTCACCTCATGTCCGGCGACCTGGAACCACGGCACACCGTGACAGCCAGCGCTCCGGAACGCCCACAGGGCCTGCGCCACCGCCGGCAGTTCCCGGGCGGCCGGTGGCTCCTCGGGCAGTCCAAAGGCTGACTCCGCGTCGGCTGCCCATTCGTGTCCGCTATCTGCGGCTGCCACGTGCAGCGGTGTAACCAGCAACTACCAACTCACGGCACGCATCGTGCCATCCGCCGGCCGGTCCCCCGTTCCCTTTTCCGGCGCCTTCGGTGGACGTCGGGTGTGTTGGTGGCACCGTCACAGCGGTGGGGGCGGCGGCTCGAACTGATCCGGTGAGTAGTCGCCTATGGCGACGTCCCAGTAGAACGTGTCCCAGTAGCCATCAACCTGCCACGCCGCAGGATCGATCGGTTCGAGCTGGGCGCGGAGAGCGTCGGCCGCAGCCTCGGTATCCGCATCCGGGTCGGCACCGTGGTACGGAAACAGCTCGGTTGCGGCTCTCGTGGTCCGGATGAACTGGTCGAGGCTGGAGTTGACCATAAGCGGGCCACGGACGACTTCACCTCGGTTGGTAACCATGTCGACCACCTGGCCCTTCGACGGATCGAGGCAGACCGGGCCGTAGAGGTGGTGGCCGCGCTGGACCAGCTCGTTTCCATCGACTGCTGTCACGAGAAGGAGTTTGTCTTCGGCGGCGAACCCTGTGATGCCGGCGCTGGGGACTATGAGCTGCGGAAACCGTCGAGCCAGATCAGGCGGTAGATCACTGCCTGACAGGTGTGCAACAGTGAACCGTGGCCACGGTGACAGAGGCTCATCCGGCATCCCCCGATCC
The DNA here is from genome assembly GCF_042870725.1 of Micromonospora sp. NPDC006431. Taxonomy (NCBI): domain Bacteria; kingdom Bacillati; phylum Actinomycetota; class Actinomycetes; order Micromonosporales; family Micromonosporaceae; genus Micromonospora; species Micromonospora sp. NPDC006431. The sequence goes on along the minus strand of NZ_JBIAHQ010000009.1, from coordinate 218,267 downwards.
TCTCAGCAAGCCACCACTGGCTCTCTCGGCGTCTGTCCCAGGCGAGGCGGCCACCACGGCCCGATGCGCAGCTCGCGACCCGTCTATCGGGGGCTGTGATGGTGCCACGGGCTGGTGGAGGAACTGCTCGGGCCGCAGGTTCCATGCTTCGAGGGCCGCGGCGAGTGGGGCCTCGCCGGTGACGGTGGTGGCCTTTACGAGGGTCGCGCCGATGTCGTGGTCGAAGCCGGAGATCTGTTCGGCGTCGTAGTCCCAGTGTTCTAGTTTGAAGATGCGGTCAGGTTCGGATCGGGTCCAGCCTTGCCGCCTGGCATCGGCGTCGGCTGCGGTGGTGACGAGTGGGCACCGGCAGCGCCCCGACGCCGGCGCGGCCGATGTGCGTGACGACGTCGCAGTCTCGGCAGTGGATCTCGACCCCGATGAGAGTCTGGGTGCGGGTGGCATTGTCGTAGGTCCACTGCTCGTGGCAGATCAGGTTCCGGCCGCCGGGCACATGCAGCCCGCAGGGCTCGCAGTGCTCGCCCGCTTGGTCAAGCGCCCAGCGGCGCAGCCGCTGCCACTCCGACCGTGACAGCACGTCCCGCAGGTTGCGGCCCCACAGCGGCCGCGGAACAAGCTCCACCCGCAGCCGGAGGGCCGGCCCATCTCCGCTGGTGTGAATCACCCGCCCACGATGCCTGATCGTCGCCCAACCTGAGCAGGGCCGGCCGTCGGAGGAGACGGTAGACGGCCGGTTGGACAACGGCACCCGTGGTCGACCGGGTGCGCCGCGGGGACGCCGTCGACGGGATCGACGGGATCGACGGGATCGACGGGATCGACGGGATCGACGGGCATGTTGGGCCATGGAGGAATGGCCACGTTCCCCGAGGTCAGGATCGGGAGCCGGTTGCCGCTGCTCCCAATCTGCTCCGAATTTAAGGGGCAACAACGCGAAAGCCCGTTACCGGTGGTTCCGGTTACGGGCTCGCTACCTGCACATATTTACGGTGGGCGATACTGGGATCGAACCAGTGACCTCTTCGGTGTGAACGAAGCGCTCTCCCGCTGAGCTAATCGCCCTCAGCGCCGATGACTCTACCTGATCGACACTGCGGACCAAAAACCCGGGGGTCAGTGCGTCGCGAGGTAGTGCAGGGCCCGGGCGACCAGGTCGATGCCGAGGCTGTACTTGAGCGACAGCCACACCACCACGCTCACGAACACCAGCCCGACCGCACCGAGCACGAACCGCACCGGCAGCGACTGGCTGGTCGCCCAACGGGTCCAGGTCTGCACGTTGCGCCGGGTGAAGGTGAGCAGCCGGCGGGCCCAGATGAACTCGACGGCCCAGACACCCAGACCGGCGATCACCAGCAGCCAGCCGGGGCCGGGCAACGGGATGAGGGCGATACCGACAGTGACGATGATCGCGCCGACGATGGCGATGAAGATCTTGAGCGCGACCCGGCCGGTGGGGTTGGCCCGGATCAGGTCGAGAGTGGTGTGCACCCGGGTCCTCCAGCCGCCGCGGCGCCGCTCGGCGACGGCGCTGCCGGCACCGCCCTGGGGAGTGCCGCCGGCACCCCGCGGACCGCCCTCCACCGGCACCTCGTACCCCCGCCTTTCGGCTGCTCGGGCCGCTCCTTTCGGCGGGTCGGCCGTGGCCCTCGGCTCCACCGAGGAACCCTTCGTGACCATTTCCACCCCCAGTGTCGCGCGCGACCGTCACCCCTGCTGAGGACTGGACGTTACCGGAGTAAGTCGACGACTGAACCACCCGTTGCCGGGCGGGACGACGGACTGGGCAGAAGAGGGAATCCTACAAGAATTTTCACATTCTCGGAGGCGTTCCGACCCCCTTCCCACCACTGGGTGAAGTCAGCGTATGGCGGAGCGTAGCCAGGAGTAGCGGCTGAGTATGGGAAAAGCGGGACACGCGCGTTCCGCAGCGGTGCCGGGGGGAGAACGTCCATGAGTGTCATCCGACCGACGACCGTAGAGGTCGAGACGTCGCTAAGGCTCGTCGCGCCTGACGCCACCGCCTTGCCGGTGCGTGCCAGCTTGCGTTACGACCCTGCTGACCCGTATGCGGTCCATGTCCTGTTCCACGCCGAATCCGCCGGTGGCGAGGCGGTGAGCTGGTCGTTCGCTCGCGAACTGCTGGTCACCGGGCTCGACGAGCCGGCCGGCATCGGCGATGTTCGGGTCTGGCCGTGGGCCACGCCGCGCGGCGACTTCGTCGCGCTCGCGCTGTCGTCCCCGGACGGCAACGCCCTGTTCGAGGTCCCACGCAGCGTCCTCGTGCGCTTCCTGCGCCGGACCTACGTCGTCGTCCCGCGCGGCCGGGAGGCCGAGCACCTGGACGTCGACACGGCGGTCAACCGGCTGCTCGCCGGCCGCTGATGACGCACACCGGGGGCGTGCGGATCTGCCGAGTCCGCGCGGCCCCGGTCCGTCATCAATTCGGGTACGCCGTCCCTGCTGCCCGATTCAGCCGTGGGTGGTGATTCCGCCGTCGACCGGGATCACCGCGCCGGTCAGGTACGCGCCGGCCCGCGACGACAGGTAGATCGCGGTGCCCGCCATGTCCTCGGGGCGGCCGATCCGGCCCAGCGGCACCTGCTGCTCGATCGCGCCCCGGGATGCCGGATCGTCCAGGGCGAAGGCCATCATCTTGCTCTCGAACGGCCCGGGGGCGATCGCGTTGACGGTGATCTGCTCGCCGGCGAGCTGGTGGGCGAGGCTGCGGGTGAGCATGTGCACGGCCGCCTTGGTCGCCGAGTAGGCGTACACCTCCATCCAGGGCACGCGGAGGCCGTCGATCGACCCGATGTTGATCACGCGGGCCGGATCGTCGGCGCTGGCTGCCGCGCGCAGCGCCGGCAGCAGCGCGGTGGTGAGCCGGAAGACGGCCTTGACGTTGACCGCCCAGAGCTTGTCGAAGGCGCTCTCCGGGTACGCCTCCAGCGGCGCGCCCCAGGTCGCGCCGGCGTTGTTGACCAGCACGTCGAGCCGGTCGGTGCGCTCCTGCACGGCGGCGGCCAGCCCCAGCGCGCCCTCGTCGTGGCTCAGGTCGGCGGGGATCGCCTCGCACCGGCCGATGTCGGACAGCTCCTTGGCCACGGTCTCGCAGACGTCAGCCTTACGCGAGGAGATGATGACCTTCGCGCCGGCCTCGACGAAGCCCCGGGCGATCATCAGCCCGATCCCTCGTGAACCGCCGGTCACCAGGACCGTCTTGCCTTCGACCGAGAACAGATCCGTCATGCCCATCCCATCGCGAGTCGGCGGGGCCGCGGGTCGGTCGGACGACCCATGCGCTACCGATCGGTAACCTAACCGCCTCGCCTTCCCGGCGACAAGACCCGCCCGGTCGGGTGAAACTGCCAAGGTGCAAGGTGCGCCGGGCAGGGTTAACGTCGAGACGATGGTCACTAACGGTCAGCTTTCCCCGGCAATCCGCACCGGCCTGTCTGCCCCCGGATACGACAACGACGACATCACCACCGGCGCCCTCGCTGACCTCGCGCCCGGACCCGGCTGGCCCCGCCCCGTCCTGCTCGACGCGGACCTGCTGATCCTGGTCACCAGCGGTCACGGCACTGCCGAACTGGACTTCCGGGCCCGGCCCTGCCGGCCCGGCACCCTGCTGTACCTCCGCCCCGGCCAGGTGCTGCGCTGCCTCGGCCCGCACCTCGACGCCACCGTGGTCTGCTGGGGGGCCGGGACGCTGCGCGGCCTCGACGTCGACCCGGACGCGGTGCCGGCCTACCGGCAGCTCGCCGGGGAGGACGAGGACGCCGTGATCAGCGAAGTGACCCAGCTGGCGGTCGACGCCGAACGGCACGCCGGGGTGCCCGCCGCCGCCGTGCTGCTCCGCCACCAGCTCGCCGTGCTGCTGCTGCGGCTGAGCCTGCTCCCCGGCGGAGCGGAGCGGCAGACGACCCGCGCGGAGACGGCGACCTTCCACCGGCTCTGTCGGGAGGTGGAGCGCGGCTACCGGCACACCCGCCGGGTGGAGGACTACGCGGCGCAGCTCGGCTGCTCCGTGCGTACGCTCACCCGGGCCTGCCTGGCGGTGACCGGCCGCAGCGCCAAACAGGTGATCGACGAGCGGGTGGCGTTGCAGGCCAGCCGGCTGCTCGCCGCCACCGACGAACCGGTCGCCCGGATCGGCCGGCGACTCGGCTTCCCCGAGCCGACCAACTTCGGCCGCTTCTTCACCCGCGAGATCGGGGTGAGCCCCGGCGCGTTCCGGGCCGCCCGGGAACGACCACTGCCCGTCCGCCTGGTGCGCCCCCGCCCGCCCGTCGACTCCCCCGCCCACGCTCGCCGGGCATGATGGCAGGGTGCAGATCTCCGCGCGCGGCGACTACGCGGTCCGGGCCGCACTGAGTCTGGCCACCGCGTACCCCGCCCTGCTGTCCACCCAGGCCATCGCGGCCGAGCAGGACATGCCCCGCAAGTTCCTCGAGGCCGTCCTGGCCGACCTGCGCCGGGCCGGGATCGTCCGCGCCCAGCGCGGCGCAGAGGGCGGCTACACCCTGGCCCGGCCGCCGCGCGAGGTCACCATCGGGCAGGTGCTGCGCGCCGTCGACGGCCCCCTCGCCGGGGTACGCGGGCTGCGCCCCGAGCAGACCCGGTACGAGGGCGCGGCGGAGAACCTGCCCCGGCTCTGGGTGGCCGTCCGCGCCGCCGTGCGGCAGGTCGTCGACGAGGTGAGCCTGGCCGAGATGGCCAGCGGCAAGCTGCCTGGGCACGTACGCAAGCTGATCGCCCGCCCCGACGCCTGGGAACCCCGCTGACCGGCGACCCGGTCGAGCGCCAGCGGCTCGGCGGCGGGTGGAGTCACCACGGGGACTGCTGCGGCCCGAAGGTGGTGTAGCCGCCGCGGTGGCGCAGCAGCGGGTCGCCGTCCGGCCCTGCGGCGAGGGCCAGCGGCGTGCCGAGCACGATGGTGTGGTCACCGGCCTTGATCCGGCGGGTCACCCGGCAGAGCAGCACGGCGAGGGCGTCGCCGATCAGCGGCACCCCGAACGGGCCGGTGCCCCAGCCGGGGTGGGCGGCGAACCGGTCGATGCCGCTGGTCGCGAAGATCCGGGCCACCTCCTGCTGTTCGGCGGAGAGCAGGTGCACGGCCACGTGCTCGGCGTGGGCCATGGTGGGCCAGCTGGACGACTCCCGCCCGAGGCGGGACGGTCCACGGTGGTCATGCGGTCACCAACTCTCGGGGGGCGTACGCGCTGGCCGGGCGGGGCGGCCGGTAGTGCTCGCGCCGGGTGCGACCGGCGTACTCGGGTCGGAACAGGCCGCGCCGGCCGGGGTGCGCCGGCGCGGGAGCGGACGGGCGGGGGAGATACGGACGGGTAGCCGAGCCGGAGCAGCCGGGTCAGCTCAATAGAGCGCGCTCGCGTGCCGGACCAGGTCGACGTGCACGCGAGCGGTGAGCAGAAGCTCGTCCCGCTGCGACATGAACTCATGTTGCCGGCCATTCTCCGAGCCGGTCAAACGCCCTACCACGAAGTGAGACCTGCATCCCTTACATCGCCACCTGCCGCTTCCACCAGCATTCACCATCCCCATAACACCTACCCGCTGGATAGCGAATCCGCTGGGTGGAGCGGCCCGTCAGCGCAAATCCGACCCGGTTTCGCAAACCGCCGTTTCGGGCATGTTCGAGGCCGCAGAGGCAGGCAGACGGGAAGGAGCCAGGCGATGGGCATCATGTTCCGCAAACGGAAGAAGTTCGGCCCGCTGATCCTCAACTTCACCGAGAAGGGCTTCTCCTCGTGGAGCATCAAGGTCGGCCGATGGTCCTGGAATTCGCGCAGCCGGGCGCACCGGGTGGACCTGCCAGGGCCGCTGTCGTGGAAGCAAGACAAGTCGCGGGCGTGACGCCCTGAGGTCGGGCGGGGTGCCGATGAACAGCCGGCACCCCGCCCGGCGTCCGGGCGACTTTTCTTTTCCGGACGAACCGGCCGCCCGACCCGGCGGAGAATCGCGGCGTAAACGCGCTCTACTTCGCGCTCACCACGCTGACCACCATCGGCTACGGGGACGTGCACGCGCAGGGACAGGTCGCCCGGGTGGTGGTCTGCGTCCAGATGCTGTTCAGCATCGGGGTGATCGCCACCGGGGTGTCCATCGTGGTCCGGCAGGTCACCCAGCTGCGGCAGCCGAAGCGGTGATCAGCACGTCGCCGCCGAGCCGGCCGTGCTCGGGCTGCCGGGTCACCGCCCCGGAGGCGAGCAGCGAGGCCAACGCCCGGTTCGCGTCGGCGGCCCGGTAGACCGTCGACGTGGCCGCGAAGCGGCGCAGTTCGGTCACCGTACGCGGACCGGAGCGGGTGAGCTCGGCGAGCAGCTCGCGGCGCAGTGGGCCCGGTTCGGGTTCGAGGGTGATGTCGAGCAGCCGCCCCGCCGGGTCGGCCGGGTCGCGGTAGCGCACTCCGGCGTACTCGTCGACCGCCCAGAGCGCGTCCTTGAGCGCCTCCAGGCTCCGGTCCGAACCGGTGGCGTAGCCGAGCAGCCGGGCCGGGGCACCGTCGGCGGGCACCAGTTCCACCTCGGTGACCAGCGGGAACCCGGCCGCGGTCAGCGCCGGCCGCAGGGGCCGCCCGGGCGCGGTGACCACCAGCAGCTCGGCCGGGCGGCCGGACGCCGCGGCGGCCAGCACGGCCGGGTCGGGGTAACCGCCGTCGACCACGGTCAGCAGCGGAGCGCCCGCCGCGCCGGCGGCCTTGAGCGCCACCGGCAGCCGGTCCGGATGGCCCGGCACCACGTGCACGGCCACGTCCGCCGCCAGGGCCGCCGCCACGGTGCCGAGCCGGGCCGGCAGCTCCGCGCTGCCGCCGGCGAGCACCAGCACGGTCAGCCGCCGGCCGCGCAGCCGGTCGGCGAACTCGGCGACCACCCGCAGCGCCTCCTCGGCGTCGCCGGTGTCGCGGCCGGTGGACGCGAGGGCGAGGGTGGCCCGCCGGGAGCGGTGCAGCGCTGCCGGCAGCCAGTGGTCGAGCTGCCGGACGAGCAGTTCGCGCAGGACGGGGTCGGTCGACATCCTGCCGTTCTACCGTATGGCCGACTCAGGCCGGGACGGAGATACCCACCCCGCCACGGGTCTGGCCGCCGTAGCGCTGCCGCTCCTGGTCGAGGTCGAGCCGGCCGATCCGCTTGCGGGCGGCGAGGGCGGCCTCGTCCAGCAGGTCGGCGGGAACGATCCAGACGATCTCGAACTCCAGCCCGTCCGGGTCCCGGCCGTAGAGGCTCTTGGTGGTGCCGTGGTCGGAGGCGCCGACCAGGGCGTCGGCGGCGGCCAGCCGCTCGGCGGTGGCGGCCAGCTCGTCGAGGGTGTCGAGCTCCCAGGCCAGGTGGTAGAGGCCGACGGTGGCCCGACCGGCCGGGGAGGGGCCGGCGGCCGCGCCGATCTCGAACAGGCCGAGGTCGTGGTCGTTGGTGGAGTCGGGCGCCTGCAGGAAGGCGGCGCCGCGGAACCCGTCCGGGGTCATCGGGACCGGACGGAAGCCCAGCACGTCGCGGTAGAAGGCGACGCTGCGCCCGACGTCGCGGACGTAGAGGACGGCGTGGTTGAGGCGGTGGATTCCCATGACCTCGACGGTAGCGCGGTTTTGTTGAGCGCTCAACAACAAGCGGTATGATGGCCGTCATGACCCGGTGGCTGGACCCCGACGAGCAGCGGACCTGGCGCGCCTTCCTCACCGCCTCCCGGGCGCTGATGGACACCCTCGACCGCGAACTGCAACGCGACGCCGGCATGCCGCACGCCTACTACGAGATCCTGGTCCGGCTCTCCGAGGCCCCCGACCGGCGGCTGCGGATGAGCGAGCTGGCCGACGCCACCGGCTCCTCCCGCAGCCGGCTCTCGCACGCCGCCGCCCGGCTGGAGGCGGCCGGCTGGATCCGCCGCGAGGACTGCCCCACCGACCGGCGCGGGCAGATCGCCGTCCTCACCGACGACGGCTTCGCCACCCTCGCCGCCGCCGCGCCCGGCCACGTCGAAGGCGTACGCCGGCACCTGTTCGACGCGCTGAGCCCCGCCCAGGTCGACCAGCTGCGGAGGATCAGCGAAACCCTGGCCGACCACCTGACCGGATCCTGACCAAACTGATCCACTCCGGGTCTTGTACTTACCGTCGCCGGATGAGCACGATGGGGCGTGACCTCCGGCTTCGCTGACCTGACTGTCCAGGCGCACCACCTGGTGTCCGAAGGCGACCTCGCCGGTGCCCAGCGGCTGCTCGCTGACGCGCTGATCGACGCCGATCCGCGTCCCGCCAACGCCTCCCCGGTGCTGGCCGAGGCCGCCGGCCTCCAGGCCCGGGTCCTGATCGCGCTCGGCGAGCCACACTCCGCACGCGGCTGGGCCGCCTTCGCGTACGCCGCGGCCACCCGGCTGTACGGCCGCTCCGACGAACGCACCGTCACCGCCGCCGCCACCCTGGCCGCCGTGCTGCACCGGGTCGGCAGCGAGGCCCGCGCCGCCCGGCTCTACTCCAACGTCATCATCGAACTGACCGCCCGCGACGGACCGGAGTCGCAGCGGGTGCTCGCCGCCCACGCCGACCTGGCCACCGTCGAGTACGCCCGCGGCCAGTGCGAGATCGCCCGCGACCGGCTACAGGACGCCTGGGAGCTGCACCGCGAGGTATACGGCGACGACCACCCCAGCGGCATCAAGATGCTGGCCAAGCTCGGCGCGATGGAGCGCGACTGCGGCCGGTACGCCGAGTCCCACGAGCACCTGGCCCTCGCCGAGGAGCTTTGCCGACAGCACCTGCCCACCGACGACCCGCTCACCGCCCAGGTGGCCGGGCTGGCCCGGGCTGCCGCCGACCCGGACCACGTCTGCGCCGAACCGGAGCCACCCGCCCGGCCGGCGCCGGTCGTACCGGCCGCTCGGGTCCCGCCGCCCGCCGAGGGGCCGCCCGAGCCGACCATCCCCGAGCCGCCGCTCTACCACCCGCCGGACCGCGCCGACGGCGGGCGCCCCGGCGTGCCCACCCCCCGGACGCCACCCGAGGCCGCCGACGAGCCGTTCGACGACCACCCGTGGCCGCCGGACGAACCGGCCGAGGAACCCTGGCGGCCCGGGGAGAGCGCGCTGCCCCCGACCGTGGTCGGGCTGACCGACGACGAACCCGAGGGCGTACGCCGGGTGGCGCAGCCCGCCGAACCCGAGGCGCCGGCGCGCCACCTGCCGGTGCACGTGCCCCGGCCGCCCGCGCCCGAGGGCCGGACCGGACCACGGCTGCCGCTGGTGGTGGCCGGGGTGATCGTGGTGCTGCTGATCGGCGCGATCGCGGTGGTCGCCGGCGTGTCTCGGCTGGACCGGTCCCGGGAGACGCCCGGCCCCTCCCCCACCACCGGCCGCGCCGCGACCGGCACCCCCTCCGGTACGCCGAACGCCGCGCCCGCCGCCTCCCCCGGCACCCCGCCCCAGCAGGTTCGGCTGACCGACCGGCGGGACAGCATCCTGTTGAGCTGGACCTACCCGGCCGGCGCCGAAGGGCCGGTGGTGGTCGCCGGGGGCCGCACGGGTCAGCCGCAGCACACCTTCCTCGAACTGCCCGCCGGGACCGACAGCTACATCGCCTACGGGCTCAACCGCAGCACCGACTACTGCTTCACCGTCGCGCTGGTGTGGTCCACCGACACGGTGGCCCGGGCCCCCTCGGTCTGCACCCGCCGCGGTTGAGTCAGTCCGCCTCCGGGTCGACCAGCGCCGGCAGCCGCACGGTCACCCGCAGCCCCGGCCCGGACTCGGTCGCCGGGTCCGTCGGCGCGGCGTCGGCGAGGTCGACGCCGCCGCCCGCCCGGCGGACCAGTTCGCGGACGATGGCCAGGCCCAGACCGGCGCCGCCGGCGTCGCGCGCCCGCGCGTCGTCCAGCCGGGTGAACCGCGCGAAGACCCGTTCCCGGTCGGCCGCCGGGATGCCCGGCCCGTCGTCGGTGACCGTCACCAGGTGGTACGCCTGTCCCGGGCCCGCCCCGCGCTGCCCGGGCACCGGCGGGTCGGGGTACGGGCCGGTGACGTCGAGGCGCACCTCGCCGCGAGCGTGTCGCAGCGCGTTGTCCACCAGGTTGGCGAGCACCCGGCGCAGCTCGGCCGGGTCACCCTCGGTCCACAGCGGCCCGGACGGCGGCGCGAGGCGTACCGGCGGGGACGGGTAGCGGTCGGCGACCGTGCGGAGCAGCTCGCCCAGCTCCACCGGGCCCACTATCCGCGCCGGGGACCCGTCCGGCCGGGTGGCCTGCTCGTCGACCCGGGCCAGCAGCAGCAGGTCGTCGACGAGCCGGCTCAGCCGGTCGGTGTCGGCGAGCAGGTTCTCCGTCACCGCCGGCCAGTCCGTCCCGTCGCCCAGCCGGCGGGCCACCTCCAGCTCGGTACGCATGTTGGTCAGCGGGCTGCGCAGCTCGTGCGCGGCGTCGGCGACGAACGCCCGTTGCCGGGCCCGGGCCGCCTCCAGCCGGTCGAGCATGTCGTTGAGAGTGATCGCCAACCGCTGGATCTCGTCCGCCGCGGCCGGTACGGGCAGCCGCCCCGGCCCGGCCCGGCCAGTGATCTCGGCGGCGCCGCGACGCAACGACTCCACCGGGCGCAGCGTCGCGCCGATCACGCGCCAGGCGACCACGGCGAGCCCGGCGACGAGCAGCGGGAAGCCCACCAGCAGCAGGGTCCGGACCATGTGCAGGCTGTGCCGGACGTCGCTCATCGACTTGGCGACCAGCACGGTGAGCGGCTCGGCCGGGGTGCCCGCCGGCACGGTCACCACCCGTACCGGGCCGGTGAGCCCGACCCGCCGGCCGTCGACGACGAGGCGCTGGCGCTGCCCGGCGCGGAGCTGGTCGGGGCGGAGCATCGGCACCAGCCGGTCGGCGTCGATGGAGGCGGCCCGGATCCGGCCCTGCCCGTCCACCACCTGCACCCGGAGCTGCCCGCCGGCGACCGGCAGCGGGTCGGGCAGGGCGTCGGAGGCGCCGAGCAGTGCCACCGCGTCCGCGGTCCGGAACGCCTCGGCGTCGACCGTGCGCTGCAGCGTCCAGCCGAGCGCGCCGAGCAGCAGCACCCCACCGAGTGCGAGCCCCACGCTCAGCCCGGCCACCCCGATCACCAGCAGCCGGGCCCGCAGGCCGAGGCTGGGCAGCCAGCGGCGCGGGCCGGTCATGTGGCAAGCCGGTAGCCGGCGCCCCGGACGGTCTCCAGGCGTTCCCGGCCGATCTTGCGGCGCAGGTAGCCGACGTAGACCTCGACGGCGTTGGGGGCGGTGTCGAGGCTGGCGTCCCAGACGTGGTCCAGCAGCTCGGTCTTGGACACCACCTGGCCGGCCCGGCGCATCAGATAGTCGAGCAGGGCGTACTCGCGGGTGGTCAGGGCCACCTCGGCGTCGGCCCGGGTCACCCGCCGCCGGGCCGGATCCAGCCGCAGGTCGCCGACGGTGAGCACGGTCGGGCGTTCCGGCGCGCCGCGGCGCAGCAGCGCCCGCAGCCGGGCCAGCAGCACCACGTACGAGAAGGGCTTGGTGAGGTAGTCGTCCGCCCCGCAGTCCAGCCCGTCGGCCTGGTCGTACTCGCCGTCCTTGGCCGAGAGCATGAGCACCGGCAGCCAGTGCTCCTCGGCTCGTAGCCGGCGCACCACCTCGTACCCGGACAGGCCGGGCAGCATCACGTCGAGGATCATCGCGTCGTAGCCGCCGTGCCGGGCGGCGTCCAGCCCGGCCGGGCCGGTCGACTCGACGTCCACCGCGAACCCCTCCGCCGCCAGGCCCCGCCGCAGCGCGGACGCGAGCCGCGTCTCGTCCTCCACCACCAGCAACCGCACCCATCCAGGGTGCCACCCGGGCGACACCCCTAGGGAATCTCCTCAGCGGCCTCACAGCGACCCTCCTGCACCATTACGGTCAGGAGGTGCCCATGATGTCCGTACTGAAGAACCGTGCCGTGCTGCGCTGGCTGGTCCCGGTGACCGCGGGGGTCGCCGTGGTCGGCGGCGGCGCCGCGATCGGCACGTTGGCCGCCGGGGCCGACCCGGCCCTGCCGCCGCGCACCGCGGCGCAACTGCTCGAGGATCTGCGCTCGTCCCGCCTGGACGGGCTCTCCGGCACCGTGGTGCAGCGCGCCGATCTCGGGCTGCCGCCGATCGCCGACCTGGCCGGCGCGGCCGGCGGCAACGAGCTGGCCAGCCTGCTCACCGGAACGCACACCGTGCGGGTCTGGTACGGCGGCCCCGAGCGGCAGCGGATCGCCCTGGTCGACACGCTCGGCGAGCGGGACATGCTGCGCAACGGCCGCGACGTGTGGACGTGGAGCAGCCGGACCAACACCGCGTCGCACCGGACGCTGTCGGCCACCGAGAAGACGATGCCGTCCGCGCCGGCCACCCCGGTCGAGGCCGCCGACAAGGCGCTCGCGGCGATCGACCCGAGCACCGCGGTCACCGTGGGGCGCACCGCGAAGGTCGCCGGCCGGGACGTGTACGAGCTGGTGCTGACGCCGCGCGACAAGGACTCGCTGGTGCATCAGGTGCGGGTCGCGCTGGACGCGAAGGAGCACGTGCCGCTGCGGTTCGAGGTGCTCGCCGACGGCGCCGACCAGCCGGCGTTCGAGGTGGCCTTCACCCAGGTCGACTTCCGCACGCCGGACGCGGACCAGTTCCGGTTCAACCCGCCGCCGGGGGTGACGGTCAGCGAGGAGAAGGCGAGCGCGCCCGGGCCGACCCGGCAGCACCGGCCGGACGCCGAGCGGCGGCCGGACGTGCGTACGGTCGGGACCGGCTGGACGACGGTGCTGGTGGCGAAGTTGGACGCGGCCGACCTGACCGGTGGCGGCGCCCCGAATGCCCGGGGTGCCCGGCCGGGCGATGCGGCGGGGCCGGCCGGCGACCCGGGCCGGGCCGGCGCGGACGCGGTGGCCGGGCTGCTGGGCGGGCTGCCGAAGGTGAGCGGTGACTGGGGCAGCGGCCGGCTGCTGACCGGGAAGCTGTTCAGCGTGCTGCTCACCGACGACGGCCGGGTGCTGGCCGGCCTGGTCACGCCGGAACGGCTCTACCAGGCGGCCAAGGGCTGACCTATTAGAGAGCGAGCCTCATCAGGGGCCCGGACGGCGGAAGCCGGCCGGGCCCCTGATGCGTGTGCGGAGGAAGCGCGGCGCGGCGGTGTGAGGTGCCCACGGACGGCCTGGTTCACTTGGCCCGGTAGCGGGCCAGGCGGTATCTTTCTCAGTTCAAACAAAAAGGAACGGCTCATGAAAGCCATTCCTGCGACGATTTTAGCCAATGAGGAGCCGGCTTGTCAACGCACTCCGACGTAGAGCTGCACCAGGACGACGAGATCGGGCGCGAGCAGGAGTACGTCTCGATGCTCTACGACCGGCTGGACGGCATGCGCGAGCAGGCCGGCCGGCGGCTCACCGAGGAGCTGCGGAGCACCGGCGGCACGATGCAGGCCCGCTCCCAGCGCGACGCCGCGGTCGGGATGTACGCCGACCAGGTCGAGCAGTTCTCCGCGGTGGAGACCGGCCTCTGCTTCGGCCGCCTCGACGGCGACGACGACTCCCGCCGCTACATCGGCCGGATCGGGATCTTCGACACCAGCGGCGACTACGACCCGCTGCTCATGGACTGGCGGGCCCCGGCGGCCCGGGCGTTCTACCTCGCCACCGCCGCCAACCCGCAGGGCGTACGCCGGCGCCGGCACCTGCGCACCCGGGAGCGGAAGGTCACCGGGATCAACGACGAGGTGCTGGACATCGCCGCCGCCTCCCCCACCGCACACGAGGAACTGACCGGCGAGGCGTCGCTGCTCGCCGCGCTGAACGCCGGCCGCACCGGCCGGATGCGCGACATCGTCGAGACCATCCAGGCCGAGCAGGACCGGATCATCCGGGCCGACCTCCCCGGCGTGCTGGTGGTGCAGGGCGGTCCCGGCACCGGCAAGACGGCGGTGGCGCTGCACCGGGCCGCGTACCTGCTCTACACGCACCGGCAGCAGCTCTCCACCCGGGGCGTGCTGCTGGTCGGCCCCAACGCCACCTTCCTGCGCTACATCTCCCAGGTGCTGCCCGCGCTGGCCGAGACGGGTGTGCTGCTGCGTACCCAGGCCGACCTCTTTCCCGGGGTGCAGGCCCGGCGCACCGAGCCGGCGGAGACCGCCGCGCTGAAGGGACGCGCGGTGATGGCCGAGGTGCTGGCCAACGCGGTACGGGACCGGCAGTGGGTGCCCGAGGAGCCGCTGGAGATCGAGCTGCCGCAGCGGGAGATCCTCACCTTGGACCCGGGCGTGGTCGGGGAGGCCCGGGAGCGGGTCCGCCGCGCCGACCGCCCGCACAACCTGGCCCGGGCGCTGTTCGACATCGAGATCGTGCACGCGCTCGCCGACCAGGTCGCCGAGCGGATCGGCGCCGACCCGCTCGGCGGGGAGAACCTGCTCTCCGAGGCCGACCGCGCCGAGATCCGCCGGGAACTGCGCGACGAGCCCGAGGTCCGGGCCGCGCTGGACGAGCTGTGGCCGGTCCTCACCCCGCAGCGGCTGCTCGCCGACCTGTACGGCGCGCCGGAACGGATCGCCGCCGCCGCGCCGATGCTCACCGACGCCGAGCGGACCATGCTGCACCGCGAGCCGGGCGGCTGGACGCCGGCCGACGTGCCGCTGCTGGACGAGGCGGCCGAGTTGCTGGGCGAGGACGAGCGCGCCGCCGCGGCCCGCCGGGAGCGAATCCGGTCGCTGCAACGCGAGTACGCCGAGGGCGTGCTGGAGATCGCCCGCGGTTCCCGGTCGATCGACGTCGAGGACGAGGCGGACGGCGGTGAGATCCTCGGCGTCACCGACCTCATCGACGCCGACCGGCTGTTGGAACGGCAGGAGGAGTCCGACCGGCTGACCACCGCGCAGCGCGCCGCCGCCGATCGGAGCTGGGCGTTCGGGCACGTGATCGTCGACGAGGCGCAGGAGCTGTCGCCGATGGCGTGGCGGCTGCTGATGCGCCGGTGCCCGAGCCGGTCGATGACCATCGTCGGGGACGTGGCGCAGACCGGCGCCCTCGCCGGCACGCCTTCTTGGTCGGAGGCGCTGGCGCCGTACGTGGCGGACCGGTGGCGGCTGGAGGAGCTGACCGTCAGCTACCGCACCCCCGCCGAGATCATGGCGGTCGCCGCCGACGTGCTCGCCGCGATCGACCCGGCGCTGCGCCCGCCCCGCTCCGTACGCGCCAGCGGCGTGCCGCCGTGGGACCGGACCGTCGACGCGGACCGGCTCGCCGCGGAGCTGGTCGCCGCGACCACGCGGGAGGCGGCCGGGCTGACCGACGGGCGGCTCGGCGTGATCGTGCCGGCCGGCCGGGTGGCGGAGCTGGGCGCAGCGGTCACCGCCGCCCTGCCGGAGGCCGCCGTCGGGGAGCAGCCGGAGCTGGCGAACCGGGTGGTGGTGCTCACCACCGAGCAGGCCAAGGGCCTGGAGTTCGACTCGGTCCTGGTGGTGGACCCGGACCGCATCGTCGCCGAGTCCCCGCGCGGCCACAGCGACCTCTACGTCGCCCTCACCCGCGCCACCCAACGCCTAGGCATCCTCCGCACGCCCTAACCCCCACCCCCCGCCCCGCGCAATCCCCGGCTGATCATGAGGTTGACGGCGATCTCGATCTCCACGAGTGCCGCCAACCTCATGATCGACAGGGCGGGGAAGCCGCCGGTCAGCCTGGGTGGGGCCGTTCGTCGGTGAAGTTGCCGACCTGGCTGCCGCTCGACGACGCGTCACTCGTGGAGCCGCCGGCCGGGGTGCTCAGGCCACCGGTGGTGGCGTCACCCGTGGTGGTCGGGGCCACCTTCCCCCGGTGCCGCTCCGGCTGGCGGGCCAGCCGGCGGGCGCTGGCCGGGCCGGCCGTGCCCCCGGTCGTGGTGACCGCGCCCTGACCGCGCGTCGGGCCGCCGTCGCGCAGCACGTTCGGGTCGACCGGAACGTGCGCCGGGTCGTCCGGATCCTCCTCCTGGATCACCCGCAGCACATCGGTCTGCGGCACGGTGACCTCGTCCACCGCGCCCTTGCCGTACACACCGCCGGCGATCCGGTCCTCGGCCCGCCGGGCGGCCTCCTGCCGCATGTCGTCCTCACGCACGTCAACCACCTCGCAGCATTCTCGGATCTTTGTTGCGTGCCCGACGACCGGCGGTCCAAACCCGCGCTGGTCGTCCGCCCGGGTTCACCGGCGCGTCTTCCGCTGCTCGCCTGCCGGCCGCCCGGGCTGCCCATGCTGAGCCGCGGGTTGGCGGGACCCGCCCGCCCCCGAAGGGAAGACAGCGTGCGCACCGTACGCCGTACCACCCTCGCCGCGCTCCTGGCGGCGACCGTGACCGCCGGTCTCCCGGCGGCCGCCGAGGCGGCCCCGCGGCCCGGCCGGACCTTCGACCTCCAAGCCCACCGCGGCGGCCTGGGCCTGCGGGTGGAGAACACCCTCGCCTCGTTCGGCAACGCCCTTCAGCTCGGCGTGAGCACGCTCGAACTGGACGTGCAGATCACCGAGGACGGACAGGCCGTGGTGACCCACGACCGGAAGGTCAGCGCCGCCAAGTGCGTGGACACCGCACCGGCAACCCCGGGTGACCCGGAGTACCCGTACGTCGGAAAGTACGTCAACACGCTCACCCTGGCTCAGGTGCGCACGTTGGACTGTGGCTCGAAGACCCTGGCCGACAAGCCCGGTCAGCTCGCCGTGCCCGGCGCCCGGATGCCCCTGCTGCGCGAGGTCTTCGCCCTGGTCAAGCGCTACCGGGCGGACGACGTGATGCTCAACGTGGAGACCAAGGTGGAGGCCGGCGCGCCGGCCGAGACCGCACCACGCGAGCAGTTCGTGCAGGTCACTGCGCGGGAGATCCGGAACGCCGGGATGCTGCGCCAGGTGACGATCCAGAGCTTCGACTGGGGCGCGCTGATGCGGATGCGCCAGGTGGAGCCGCGACTGCCGCTGGTGGCCCTGACCAACTACGACTTCCTGCAGGTCGGCCAGCCGGGCGCGTCGCCGTGGCTGGGCGGCCTGGACATCGACGACTTCGGCGGCGACCCGATCGCCGCGATCCGCAGCTTCGGCGCGGCGGCGTTCTCGCCGGTGCACGGCTTCCCGCAGAACGGCACGGTCACCGATGCCGGCTACCGGCCGTACGTGACGAAGGAGATGGTGGCGCACGCGCACCGCAACGGGATCAAGGTGATCCCGTGGACGGTGGACGACGTGCCCACCATGGCGAAGCTGATCGACGACGGCGTGGACGGCCTCATCACCGACTACCCGGACCGGCTGCGCGGGCTGCTCGCCGAGCGCGGCTACCGGCTGCCCGGGGCGTACGCCTCGCCCTTCGACATCCAGGCCCACCGGGGCGGCCGGGCCACCCGCCCGGAGAACACCCTCCCCGCGTTCGCGCACGCCCTGCAGAACCCGGCCATCTCCACTCTCGAGCTGGACACCGGGGTGACCGCCGACGGGCACCTGGTCGTGCTGCACGACCGGGCGGTCAACGGATCGCACTGCGTGGACACCTCGCCGGTACGCCCCGGAGACCCGAAGTACCCGTACGTCGGGAAGCTGGTGCACGAGCTGACCCTGGCCCAGCTGAAGACCGTCGACTGCGGCGCGAAGACGCTGCCCGAGTTCCCCGCCCAGGTGGCCGTGCCGGGCGCCCGGATCCCCACCCTCGACGAGGTCTTCGCCCTGGTGTCGGCGAGCGGCCGGGACGACGTCCGGATGAACATCGAGACGAAGATCAGCCCGCTGGTGGCCGACACCGAGCCGTACCAGAGCTTCACCCGCAAGCTGGTCACCGCCATCGAGCGGGCCGGCTTCACCCGGCGCGCCACCGTCCAGTCGTTCGACTGGCGCACCATCGAGTACGCCCACCGCCTCAGCCCCCGCATCGACACCGTCGCCCTGGTCTGGCAGTACGGCCCGGCCGAGTGCGCCACCCTCGCCGACGAGTGCACGCTGCAGGCGGTCTACGGCGGCCCGACGGTGCGGAGCCCGTGGACCGCCGGCCTGGACTGGTGGCGCCACGAGGACCTGGGCAAGCTGGTCCGGCAGTCCGGCGCGACCACGGTGTCGGCGAACTGGCAGGTGCACGACCCGGGGCAGGGCACGGTGGCGTCGGCCGACTGGTACCTGCGGCAGAACCCGGCATACTTCCACGGACCGGACGTCTCGACCCTGCAGCGGCGGTACGGGCTCACCGTGGTCCCCTACACCGTCAACGACGCGGCGGTGATGCAGCGGGTCATCGACCTCGGCGTGGATGGCCTCATCACCGACGACCCGGACCTGCTGATCACGGTGGCGGTGCGCAACGGCCTGCGCTGACCGACCGGCAGGAGCCCCGGGGCGACCACATCCGCCGCCGATCGGGTGTTACCTCTCCGGGGCCCTCGGGTAGACGCGGGGTGCCCCCGCCACGAAACGCGAACCGTGCCGTGGCCGAAACGCGGTAGCGGGGCGGGTGTGCAACTCATCGCATCCGAGGAGGACAAGATGAGCACGCAGGCTGCGTCCACCAGGCCGATGAACCGGCCGGCGCAAGAGGCGCCCAACCGGATGGCCATGCAGGACGTCCAGACCCGTCAGATGCCGATGATCGAGGATGGTCGCCGGCAGCCGTCTCCGGGCACCGAGACCAAGCACGCCCTTCTCACCACAGAGTTCTGGGTGTACGCGATCGCCGTCGCGGGCGTCATCGTTGCCGCGTACTGGCCCGGCGGGAGCGGCAATGGCTTGAACCTCGCCAACCCGAACCTGTCGTGGTGGTTCCTGACGGTCCTGACCGGCGCCTATCTGTTCAGCCGTGGTCTGGCCAAGGCTGGTAGCGAACGCCACTCGATCGCGGAGCGCCGGGCGGCCCGGCGCCAGTGAGCAACACCTGAGAGCGGCGGTGGCCCCGGGATTTCCCGGGGCCACCGTCGTGCGTGGACTACTCGAAGTCCCCGCCGAAGTCCCCGAAGTCGCCCTCGAAGGCGCCCTCGATCAGCTCACCGGCGACCAGGCCACCGGCCACCCCCAGGGCGGCGCCTGCCACCATGCCGCCAACCCCCGGCCCACGGCGCCCATGGTGGCCGTGGTGCCCGTGCGGTCCGAAGCCCTGGGCCCGCAGGTTGCCGTAGCGCGAGGTGGTCTCCCGCAGCCAGCCGTCCACCACCTGGGCCCAGTCGGTGCGGCCCGCGTCGCTGTGCGGGACGGTGTATCGGCCGAAGACGTCGTGCCCGGCGGTGAAGAACCCACCCCGTTTGTCGCACTCCAGGATCACCTCGACGCCGCGCTGGCTGGTCACGAAGGTCAGCTCGACCTCGGTGACGGCCTGCGCGTACTGCGGCGCGGCGAAGAACTCGATCTCCTGGTAGAACGGCAGCGTCTGCTGCACGCCGTAGATGTGGCCGCGCTCCAGGTCGGCGTGCTTGAACCGGAAGCCGAGGGTCTGGAACGCCTCGAGAATCCGCTCGTGGATCGGCAGCGGGTGCACCGCCACCTGGTCCAGGTCGCTCTTGTCCACCGCGCGGGCCACCGCGACCTCGGTACGCAGCCCCATGGTCATACCGCGCAGCCGCTGCCCGTACACGTCGGTGACCGGGGTCTCCCACGGCACCGGGAGCTGGAACGGGAGGGAGAGCTGCTGCTTCGGGGCCAGCTCCAGCCGGCCGCTGACCGACATCCGGTGGAACTCCATGATGCCGGCGTACTCGGAGTCGCCGCTCTCGACCTCCACCCGGGTGACCAGGCCGACGCTGATCTGCTCGATGCTGGCCGGCACGTCACCGCCGACCAGGTTGACGTGCCCGTCGAGGGCCAGGCCGGGCCGGGTGTTCGGGTTGGTCAGCACCGTGTCGACGCTGGGGCCGCCGACGCCGAACGCGCTCAGCATCTTCTTGAAGACCATCGCCACTCCGCTTCCACCTTCGGCACGCTCCATGACAGAGCGCGCACGGGACCACCAAAGGCACGTTAACGTGCAGCGCTGTGAAGTGGCTGTGAGCACGAGGGCCTCCGCCGGCACCGCCGGCACGAGGCTCGTCGCGGTGTCAGTCGACCCGCACGACGATCAGTTCGCCGACCTGCTCGCCGATCTGCTGCCGTCCCTCCGCGGGCAGCCCGCCGTCGGTGATGAGCACGTCGGCCGCCGCGAGCGGGGCGATGGTGGCGATCCCGATGGTCTCCCACTTGGTGTGGTCGGCGAGCACGACGAGCCGCCGGGCGGCCGCGATCAGCCCCCGGTTGACCGCCCCTTCCAGCAGGTTCGGCGTGGTGAACCCGGTCCGCGGGCTCATCCCGTGCACGCCGAGGAAGAGCAGGTCGACGTTGAGGGCGGCGATGGCCGCCTCGGCCACCGGCCCGGTCAGCGCGTCCGAGGGCGTACGGATGCCACCGGTGAGCACGACGGTCTGGTCGGGGCGGGGGTTCTGGTAGAGGGCGTCGGCGACCGGGACCGAGTTGGTGACCACGGTGAGCCCGCGGACGTCGGCGAGCCGGGCGGCCAGGGCGGCGGTGGTCGTGCCGGCGGAGAGCGCGATCGCCATTCCGGGCTCGACCAGGCCGGCGGCCCGCTCGGCGATGGCCCGCTTCTCGGCCTGCTGCCGGATCGACTTCGCGGCGAAGCCGGGCTCCTCGGCCGAGCCGGGGCCGGCCAGCGTCGCTCCACCGTGGACCTTGTCGACGAGCCCCCGCTCGGCGAGCACCTCCAGGTCCCGCCGGATGGTCATGTCCGACACCCCGAAGCGGCTGACCAGGTGACTGACCCGGACGCCACCACGCTGGCGGATCAGCTCCAGGATGGCGCTCTGCCGTTGCTGGGCGAGCATGGCTCCTCCTTCGGGTGCAGGGGCCACGGTCAGGCGGCCTCGGCCGTCCGGTCCGTCGCCGGATCGCCGGCCTGCACCCTGGCCGGCACCGGCTGGTCGGCGGCGCGGGCCGGCATTTCGCGGACCACCGCCACCTCGCCGGCCGGGACCACCAACTCGCCGTCGCAGCGGCCGCCGCCGAGCAGTTCGACGCCGGCGACCGCCAGCCGGGCCTCGGCGTCGGTGTGGTTGATGACGAACAGCCAGCTCCGGTCGGCGGACCGGCGGCGGACCACCTCCACCCCCGCCGGGGCGGCCACCGGCGGGCGGGCGCCGGACTCGGTGAGCAGCCGGGCGACGAGCCGGTCGGTGGCGGCCGCGTCCAGCCGGGTGGCGACGTACCAGGCGGCTCCGGCGCCGACCGCGTGCCGGGTCAGCGCGGGCACCCCGGGCAGCGGCCCGTCGGCGTACGAGGCGAGCACCTCCGCCCCCTCGGCGTGCAGCCACTCGGTCCACACGTCGGCGGTGGCACCGTCGTCGAGGCGTACCCGCTCACCCGCGCGGAGCGGGAAGAACTCCTCGGTGCGGACGCCGAGCAGCTCGCGGAACGCGCCCGGGTAGCCGCCGAGCCGGATGTGGTCGTGCTCGTCGACGATGCCGCTGAAGTAGGTCACCAGGGCGGTGCCACCCGAGGCCACGAACGCGCGCAGGGCCTCGGCGTCGGCGTCGCGGACCAGGTAGAGGGTGGGCACCAGGACCAGCCGGTAGCGGGACAGGTCGGCCGACGGGTGCACCACGTCGGCGGTGACCCCGGCCCGCCAGAGCGCGCCGTGCAGGGCAGCGAGCCGGTCCACGTAGGTGACGTCGGTGCTGGGGTGGGAGTCGAGCTCGACGCCCCACCAGGCCTCGTAGTCGAACAGGATCGCCACCTCGGACTCGACCCGGCTGCCGCGTACCTCGGCGAGGGCCGTCAGGTCGGCGCCGAGCCGGCACACCTCGCGGAACACCTTGGTCTCCGGCCCGGCGTGCGGGACCAGTGCGGAGTGGAACTTCTCCGCGCCCGCCCGGGAGGCCCGCCACTGGAAGAAGAGCACCCCGTCGGCGCCGCGCGCCACGTGGGCGAGGCTGTTGCGCCGCAGCTGGCCCGGGGTCTTGGCGACGTTGCGCGGCTGCCAGTTGACCGCGCTGGTGGAGTGCTCCATCAGCAGCCACGGCCCGCCACCGGCGACGCCCCGGGTGTGGTCGGCGGCGAGCGCCAGGTCGACCTGCGGCCGCGGGTCGGCGGCGATCAGGTAGTGGTCGTTGGCGACCAGGTCCACGTCGGACGCCCAGGAGTGGTAGTCCAGGTGCTTGACGCCGGTGCCGATCATGAAGTTGGTGGTGACCGGCTGCCGGGTGAGCCGGGTCAGCACCTCCTGCTCCGCACGCAGCTGGGCGCGCTGCTCGTCGGAGGAGAAACGCAGGAAGTCCAGCTGCTGGGTGGGGTTGGCGAAGGTCGGGGCGGTCCGTGGCGGGTTGATCTCGGCCCAGTCGTGGTAGCGCTGGCTCCAGAACGCGGTGCCCCAGGCGGCGTTGAGCGCGTCCAGGTCGCCGTAGCGCTCGCGCAGCCAGCGGCGGAACGCCTCGGCGCTGACATCGCAGTAGCAGTGCACGTTGTGGCAGCCCAGCTCGTTGGAGACGTGCCACATCACCACGGCCGGGTGGTCGGCGTACCGGCCGGCGACGGCCTCGACCAGTGTGAGGGACCGCTGCCGGAAGACCGGTGAGCTGGGGCAGTAGGCCTGCCTCCCGCCCGGCCAGAGGACCGTGCCATCGGCGCGTCGGGGCAGCGTCTCCGGGTGCCGGTGGGCCAGCCAGGGTGGCGGACTGGCGGTGGCGGTGGCCAGGTCGACGCTGATCCCGCCGTCGTGCAGCAGGTCGAGCGCCCGGTCGAGCCAGCCGAACTCGTAGCGGCCGGGGGCGGGTTCCAGCAGGGCCCAGGAGAAGATCCCGACCGAGACCAGATTGACCCCGGCCCGGCGCATCAGCGCGACGTCCTCGACCCAGGTCTCCTCGGGCCACTGCTCCGGGTTGTAGTCGGCGCCGTACCAGATCCGCTCACCGTGCCAGGTCCGCATGAGTGCAGAGGGTGCCCCCCGAACGGCCACCAAGTCAACACTTTCCAACATCGACAGGGATTGCTGCGGTTGGCCGGTCTCGGCCATGTCACAACTGGGTTATCGCTGTCCGCTTCCCCCCTTGACAGCGCGGAACCAGGGGGTAGCTTCAACCGCCACCGGCTGTTTGTGTTCGGACATGTGGATTCGCGGTGGATCCACAGCCGGCGGCGCGAACACCCATCCCACCACCACGGCTTTTGGACACAGCGCACCTCTTCCAGGCAGGAGGCACCATGTCCCGTCCCCGATCACAAGCCGAATACCTCGCCCGACTCGTGCCCCCGTCCGTCGCCGGCCTGAACCGCCGCTCGCTGCTCGCCGGCGCGGCCGGCGCGGGCGCGCTGCTCGGCACGGGACTGCTCGCCGGCTGCGGTTCCGACTCCGACTCGGGCGGAGGCTCGAAGACCGTCTCCGTCGGCTCGAACGCCTCGGACCCGACGCCGAAGGACGTCCTCGCCAAGCTGGCGGCCGGCTTCCAGAGCTCGTCCGTGGTCCAGGTCAACATCAACACGGTTGACCACAACACGTTCCAGGAGAACATCAACAACTACCTGCAGGGCAAGCCGGACGATGTGTTCACCTGGTTCGCCGGCTACCGGATGCGGTTCTTCGCCGCCAAGGGCCTGGCCGGCGACGTCAGCGACGTCTGGGGCAAGCTCTCCGGCTTCTCCGACGCGTTCAAGAAGGCGTCCACCGGCGACGACGGCAAGCAGTACTTCGTGCCCGCGTCGTACTACCCGTGGGCGGTCTTCTATCGCAAGTCGGTGTGGCAGCAGCACGGCTACCAGGTGCCGACGACGCTCGACGACCTCACCTCGCTCGCCGGGCAGATGAAGAGGGATGGCCTCATCCCGATCGCCTTCGCCGACAAGGACGGCTGGCCGGCGATGGGCACCTTCGACATCCTCAACCTGCGGATCAACGGCTACCAGTTCCACGTCGACCTGATGGCGGGCAAGGAGGCGTGGACCTCCGACAAGGTGAAGAAGGTCTTCGACACCTGGGCCGGGCTGCTGCCACTGCACCAGCCGGACGCCCTGGGCCGGACCTGGCAGGAGGCCGCCCAGTCGCTGCAGCAGAAGAAGAGCGGCATGTACCTGCTCGGCCTCTTCGTCGCTCAGCAGTTCAACGACAACGAGCAGGACGACATCGACTTCTTCACCTTCCCCGAGATCGACTCGACCATCGGCGCCAAGGCCCTGGACGCGCCGATCGACGGCTACATGATGGCCCGCAAGCCGAAGTCCGAGGCCAACGCCAAGAAGCTGCTGGAGTACATAGGCGGCGTCGACGCCGCGAACATCATGGTGAAGGGCGACCCCGGCACCCTGGTCGCCAACAGCGGCGGGGACACCAGCGGCTACACCGCGCTGAAGAAGAAGGCCGCCGAACTGGTCGGCTCGGCCACGGAGATCGCCCAGTTCCTCGACCGGGACACCCGGCCGGATTTCGCCTCCACGGTGATCATCCCGGCGTTCCAGCAGTTCATCAAGAACCCGAAGGACATCAGCGGGCTGCTCACCAGCATCGAGAACCAGAAGAAGTCGATCTTCACCAGCTGACGGCGGAAGGGAGGAGGACACATGTCCGACCTGCCCCTGATCCAAGCGGATCGCGCCGTACCAACGCCGGCCGCGACCACCACCACGCGTGGTCGCCGCCGGCGGCTACGGCTCCTGTCCCGCACCGACCGCGTGGTGATCACGCTGATGGTGCTGGTACCCATGCTCCTCGTCGTCGGCCTGGTCTGGCTGCCGGCGCTGGCCACCGTGCTGCTCTCCGGCACCAACTGGGACGGCATCGGCCCGCTCAGCGAGATCGACTGGGTCGGCCTGAAGAACTACGACGACGTGGTGAACATCTACCCGCCGTTCGTGCCGGCGATCCAGAACAACCTGCTCTGGCTGGCCGCGCTCTTCGTGGTGGCCACCCCGTTCGGGATGTTCCTCGCCGTGCTGCTCGACAAGGAACTGCGCGGCAGCCGCTTCTACCAGACCGCGCTCTACCTGCCGGTGGTGCTCTCCCTGGCGCTGATCGGCTTCGTCTGGCAGCTCATCTACAGCCGCGACCAGGGCCTGCTCAACGCACTGCTGGGCACCCAGACCGACTGGTACGGCGACCCGCACGTGAACATCTGGTCGGTGCTCGTCGCCGCCGGCTGGCGGCACGTCGGCTACATCATGCTGCTCTATCTGGCCGGCCTGAAGGGCGTCGACCCGTCGCTGCGCGAGGCGGCCGCCGTGGACGGCTCCTCCGAGGCCAGCACCTTCTTCCGGGTGGTCTTCCCGGTCATGCGGCCGATCAACATCATCGTGCTGGTGGTGACGGTGATCGAGTCGCTGCGCGCGTTCGACCTGGTGTGGGTGATCAACAAGGGCCGCAACGGGCTGGAGCTGATCTCCGCGCTGGTCACCGCCAACGTGGTGGGCGAGGCCAGCCGGATCGGCTTCGGCTCCGCCCTGGCGACCATCATGCTGGTCGTCTCCCTGGTCTTCATCACCCTCTATCTGGCCACCGTGATGCGGGAGGACCGGCGATGACCACCGTCCTGACCCGCGATACCACGGCCACCGCACCGGCCGGGCGCCGCCGGCCACTGCGGCCCGCCCGGGTGGTCCTGCACCTCTTCCTGGGTACGGTCGCCGTCGGCTGGCTCTTCCCGATCCTCTGGGCGACGCTGACCTCACTACGGTCCTACGAGTACACCGCCACCCACGGCTACGTCTCCCTCGGCGGCTGGACCATCGACAACTACGTCACCGCCTGGCGGACCGCGGAGTTCGGCAAGCACTTCCTCAACTCCGTCTACATCACCGTGCCGGCGGTGCTGCTGACGCTCTTCCTCGCCTCCTGCGTGGCGTTCGTGATCGCCCGGTTCAGCTGGAAACTCAACCTCGTGCTGCTCGGGCTGTTCACCGCGGCGAACCTGCTGCCGCAGCAGGCCCTGCTGATCCCGCTGTTCCGGATGTTCACCGAGATCCCGCTGCCGGCCTGGATGAGCGACTCGGAGCTGCTCTACGACAGCTACTGGGGACTGATCCTGGTCAACGTCGCCTTCCAGTGCGGCTTCTGCGTCTTCGTGCTGAGCAACTACATGAAGGCCCTGCCGCACGACCTGTACGAGGCGGCGATGGTGGACGGCGCCAGCGTCTGGCGGCAGTACTGGCAGGTCACCATGCCGCTGTGCCGGCCGGCCCTGGCCGCGCTGGCCACCCTCGAGGTGACCTGGATCTACAACGAGTTCTTCTGGGCCACCGTGCTGATGCGCACCGGCGACAAGTTCCCGGTGACCAGCTCGCTGAACAACCTGCGCGGTGAGTTCTTCACCGACAACAACCTGGTCTCGGCCGGCTCGGTGCTGGTCGCGATCCCCACCCTGGTGATCTTCTTCCTGTTGCAGAAGCAGTTCGTCCGGGGCCTGACCCTGGGAGCCAGCAAGGGATGACGATCCTCCACCTGCGCCGCGCCCGAACCAGCCTGGTGCTCGACGCGCGCGGCCCGGGCCTGCCCCGGGTCGTGCACTGGGGCGCCGACCTCGGCCCGCTCCCCGCCGACGACCTGCCCGCCCTGGTCGACGCCACCATCGCGCCGGTGGTACCGAGCAGCTTCGACGCGCCGACGGTGCTGTCACTGCTGCCCGAGCCCAGCGCCGGCTGGAGCGGCCGGCCCGGCCTGGCCGGCCACCGCGACGGCCGGGACTGGTCCACCGCCTTCCGCCTCGACGGGCTCGACGTCGCCGACGCCGCCCCGGAGCCGAGCCGCGTGGCGGGGGGCGGAGAGGCGGTGCGCGTATCCGGGGCGCAGCGGGACCCCGACGGGGCCGGTGCCGCGCGGGTGACCGTGCGGGCGGCGGACCCGGGCGCGGGGTTGTCGCTCACCGTCGAGCTCACGCTCGACCCGACCGGACTGCTGACACTGCGGCACCGGCTGCGCAACGACGGCGACCGGCCGTACGAGGTGCGGGAGCTGACCCCGGTGCTGCCGGTGCCGGCGGTCGCCACCGAACTGCTCGACCTGACCGGGCGCTGGTGCCGGGAACGCGCCCCGCAGCGGCACCCGTGGCCGATGGGCGCCTGGGTACGCGAGGGCCGGCACGGCCGCACCGGCCACGACGCCACGCTGCTGCTCGTCGCCGGCACGCCGGGCTTCGGCTTCGGGCACGGCGAGGTGTGGGCGGTGCACACCGCGTGGAGCGGAGACCACGTCACGGTGGCCGAACGCCGCCCGACCGGGGAGTCCACCCTGGGCGGCGGCGAACTGCTCACCCCCGGCGAGATCGTGCTCGCCCCCGGCGCGGAGTACGCCACTCCCCTGCTCTACGCGGTCCACTCGACCGACGGGCTGGACGGACTCAGCGACGTGCTGCACACCCACCTGCGGGCCCGCCCGCAGCACCCGCGCGCACCCCGCCCGGTGACACTCAACGTCTGGGAGGCGGTCTACTTCGACCACGACCTGGACCGGCTCAGAGACCTCGCCGACCGGGCCGCCGAGGTGGGCGTGGAACGGTTCGTGCTCGACGACGGCTGGTTCCGGGGCCGCCGGCACGACCGGGCCGGGCTCGGCGACTGGTGGGTCGACGACGACGTCTGGCCGGACGGGCTGCAACCGCTCATCGACCACGTCCGCGGGCACGGGATGCAGTTCGGGCTCTGGGTCGAGCCGGAGATGGTCAACCCGGACTCGGACCTGTTCCGGGCCCACCCGGACTGGCTGCTCCAGGCGCCCGGCCGGCTGCCGCCGGAGTGGCGCCACCAGCAGGTGCTCGACCTCGCCCACCCGGACGCATACGCCCACCTGCTGGGCCGGCTGGACGCCGTGCTGACGGAGCACGACGGGATCGCGTACCTGAAGTGGGACCACAACCGGGACCTCACCGAGGCCGGGCACGGCGGCCGGCCCGGGGTGCACGCGCAGACCGTGGCGGTCTACCACCTCCTCGACGAGCTGCGGGGTCGCCACCCCGCAGTGGAGATCGAGAGCTGCTCGTCCGGCGGGGCGCGGGTGGACCTGGAGATCCTGCGCCGCACCGACCGGGTGTGGGCCAGCGACTGCAACGACGCCCTGGAGCGGTTGTCGATCCAGCGCTGGACCGGCCTGCTGCTCCCGCCCGAACTGGTCGGCACCCACATCGGACCGGAACGCTCGCACACCACCCACCGGGTGCACGGCCTGGGCTTCCGGGCGGTCACCGCGCTCTTCGGCCACCACG
Organism: Micromonospora sp. NPDC006431; assembly: GCF_042870725.1. NCBI lineage: Bacteria > Bacillati > Actinomycetota > Actinomycetes > Micromonosporales > Micromonosporaceae > Micromonospora > Micromonospora sp. NPDC006431. Next base: position 190,105 of record NZ_JBIAHQ010000009.1, on the reverse strand, counting down.
GCATCGAGTGGGACATCAGCGGCATCACCCCGGCGGAGCGGGCGGAACTCGCCGCCTGGGTCGCCCTGCACAAGCGGCTGCGTCCGCTGCTGCACGGCGGCCGGGTGGTCCGGGTCGACCACCCCGACCCGGCCGTGCAGGCGCACGGCGTGGTCGCTCACGACCGCTCCCACGCGGTGTACGCGATCGCCCGGCTGACCACCTCGGTCGCCCAGGTGCCGGGCCCGATACGCCTGCCGGGGCTGGACCCGACCCGGCGTTACCTGGTCCGCCCGCCGGCCGGGGTGCCGGAGCCGGCGGTGGTGCAGCTGAGCGCGCCGGGCTGGCTCACCTCGGGCGACGGGGTGACGCTGAGCGGTTCGGTGCTGGGCAGCGTCGGGGTGCAGCTGCCCGCCCTGCACCCGGAGCAGGCGCTGCTGCTGGAGGTCACCGCGGTCGGCTAAGCGCGGGGAGTTACCCGGCGAGGAACCGCGGAATTTGCAGCGAGGCTTCGTCGAGGTTCAATGTGGCGAGGAGCGACCGCCGTTCCCGGCGGTAGGTCGCGGCAGCGACTTCGTCACCGGTGGCGGCCGCGATCCGGTCGAGACGGGCCAGCACGCGTGCGATCTGCGGCCGCGTGCCGATGCGGCGCCAGACGTCCAGTGCGCGGCGCAACGAAGTCGCGGCCTCCGCCCAGCGTCCCTCCGCGGCGGCCAGGTCACCCATGGAACGCAGCGTTTCGGCGAGGCCATCGGGACGCCCGATCTTGTGGTGTCCGGCCAGGGCCCTGTCCAGTCGCGCGGCGGCATGGGTCCACCGGCCTTGCCGAATGTCCACGTCGGCCATCGCCTGCTCGGCGTACGCCGTACCCATGTCGTCGCGCACCTCATGGGAGAACCGCAGCGCCGCGGCCAGTTCCCGCTCCGCGTCTTCGAGCTTCCCGATGTCGGTAAGCGCCATCCCGTAGTGGTAGCGGTGGAGCGCGGTCCGCAGCGAGGCACCCGCTGCGCCATCGATGGCGATTACCTCTTCCAGCAGCGGCACGGCTCTGGCGGCAGCACCCGCCTCGAAGAGGGCGTAGCCGAGGCTGTCCAGGCTTTCGCCGAGCAACCAGTTGGGCACCGCTTGGTCGCGGGCCGCCACCACCGCCTGCTCCAACCAGTCGAACGCCTCACCCAACCGCCCGACACGCAGTGCGGCCAGGCCGGAGGTCCGGAGCGCGGCCACCTGGAGTTTCCGGTCACCGAGCCGGCCCGCCACGGCCCGTTGCTCGGCCGCGATGGCCGGTAGCTGGGCGTACTGGTCGCGCTGCAGGTGGGCCTTGAAGAGAGCTTCGAGCAACGGGGCGAGGAGCGTGTCCGACCCGGTGGTGCGGACGCACGAGATCGCTTGGTGGAGCACCTGTTCCCAGTCGTCGGCATAGCACCGGTGCCAGAGATAGGTCGACAGGCGCACCGCGAGTGGGCCGGCGACGTCCGCCAGAGCGGACCGGCAGGCATGGTCGACCGCCGCGACGAGTCCGGCCCGTTCGGTTTCGAACCAGTCGAGAGGACTGACCCGCACCGCGTGTGCACCGCTGTCGCGTGGTGGCGACGGAACACTCGCGTCGCGGTCGCCCGCGGGGTCGCCCAGCAGCTCGTCGGCTTCGCGCGCAAGCGCGAGCCAGCCGTTGAGCAACCGTTCCAGCGCCCGGCCCCGCTCGGCCGGCGCTTCATCGGTCGGGTAGCGCTCCCGGGCATACTCGGCGACCAGCTCGTGCAGCCGGTATCGCCGCTGTCCCACCGGGTCGAGGCCCAGCGGTTCCACCAAATGGACGTCCGTGAGTTGGTCAAGGAGCTTCCGAGCCTGCACTGCCGCTACGTCGAGGAGCGCCTGTGCCACCCACTCCGGCCAGTCGGCGGTAGCGAGCAGGCTCAACCGCAGGAACAGCCGCCGTGCGTCGACCGGAAGTGCGTCGCAGCTCAGCGCGATGCTGGCCCGTACATCCAGGTCGCCGACAGCCAACTCGTCGAGCCGGCCCCGCTGGGTGGCCAGTCGCGCCCGCAACTCGTCAAGAGTGGCGTCCGGCCGTAGCGCCAGCCGGGCCCCCGCGATACAGACGGCGAGCGGAAGCTCACCGCAGAGCCGCACAATTTCCTGTGCCGCCTCGGGCTCGGCGGCGACGCGAGCTTCGCCGGCGCCATTGGCGAGCAAGCGGATCGCGTCCTCGGTCCGCAGCGCCGGCACCACGAGGCGGGCCGCGTTCAGCAGCGCCGCCAGCTGTCGCCGCGAGGTCACCACCACACCGCCTGCCCCCGGCAGCAGCGGCCGCACCTGCGCCTCGTCGCCGGCGTCGTCGAGAACCACCAGCGTCCGGCCATCCGCGAGGTGGCTGCGGTACAAGGCGATGCGCTCCTCCGGGTCCGTTGGCATCTCGCCGCTGTCCACGCCCAACGCTCGCAGAAACCGCTCGACGATCCGGTACGGGTCCGCCGGTGTGTCATAACTGCCGCGCAGATCGGCGTAAAGCTGCCCGTTCGTGAACACCGCGCTCAACCGCTGACCCGCCGACACCGCCAGCGCGCTCTTGCCGACTCCGCCCTGCCCCACCAGTACCACCACCGGAGCGGAGGTTTCACCCTTGCTCTCCAACGTCCGGACGACCCGATCGAGCAGCTGACCGCGACCCGTCAGCGGCGCCGCGGGCGGAAGCTGGCGCGGTACCGTTCGCGCGGGCGTAGCGATGACGCTTCCCACCGGCTGCCCCTGCAGGATCTGCCGCTGTGTGTTGCGCAGCACCGGCCCCGGCTCCACACCCAGGTCGTCGAAGAAACGCCGGTGCGCGCGGCGGTAGACGGCGAGCGCCTCGGCCCGGCGGCCCATGCCGGCCAGCGCCAACATCTGCCGACTGTAGAGTCGCTCGGCGTATGGGTTCTCGGCGACCAGCGGCTCCACCTCGCGCAGCGCCGCGCCGTAGTCGTCGAGCGCCAGCGCGGCGTCCAGCTTCGTTTCGGCAGCCGCGAGCCTCTCCTGATGGAGTGCCGCGCGGAGCTCGCCGGCAAGGGCGTCGGGGATGTCGGCCAGTGCCGGCCCGCGCCAGAGCGACAGCGCCTGATCCAGCAGGGCCACTGCGACCCTGTGGTCGCCCGCCGCGGCCGCTGTGCAGCCCCGCTCGGCGAGGCCTCGAAACTCCACCAGGTCCAACCGGTGCGGTCCCAGCCGCACCATGTATCCGCTGGGCCTGGTCTCGATCAGGGACGGATCCGCGATGCGGAACCGGCGACGCAGGTTGCTGATAAGGTTGTGCAGCTGTGCCTTCGCGGAACCTGGCGCCTGATCCCAGAGCCGGGCGATCAACAGCTCGGTGGAGGTCAACCTTCCGGCGTTGACCAGCAGGGTGGCGAGCACCAGCCGCTCCCGCCCGCTCCCGCTCGGCAAGGGCCGTCCCAGATCATGGACTTCGACCGGCCCCAAGACTCCGAATTTCACGAGACATTGATAGCGCATCGTCTCTCGTATTCATTCAGATGGGTCGGTCCGTGTCGACTGCGGACCACTGCTGACGCAGACCGAGCTCATCGAAGCTATCCCGAATTCTGGGAGTGCTCATTGCTGCTCTAACAACCCTCTAACAGCGGCTCGATGCCGGCGGCGGTGCCCCACTAGGGTGGCGGACATTGCCCAGGGCAAGAGAACGGTTGAGAACTGGTGTCATTGAACGGGGGCCCAGGCTTCGTCGGCCCGACCGACGCGCTGGACCGGTACGAGCTCGTGGAGCGGCGCGCAGCAGGCGGTGAGGGCGAGGTCTGGCTGGCGCGTGAACGCCATGGCGCCGAGTCGTTCGCCTACGCCGTGAAGGTGATCCGGACCGACGACGACTCGGCCGCGGATCGCCATCTCGAAGAACTGCGGCTGCAAGCTGCGCTCGCCACGCATGTGGAGCATCCGGCACTGGTGAAGGTGAAGGAGGTCTTCGTCGGCCCGCCGCCGCACGCTGCCGGTCAGGGAGCCACCGCCACCGGGCGGCGGCTGTACTTCGTCATGAAGTGGATCGAGGGGCGCAGCCTCCAGGAGGCGCTGGAGCGGGGCGAGATCCGGGGCCTCGACGTGCTGGTGCCTCTGGAGCAGGTCGCCGAGGCGATCGACTACCTGCACAGCGGACGGGACACCAACGGCGCCCCGGTGATCCACCGTGACATCAAACCCGCGAACGTGCTGCTCGCCGCCGACGGCCGGGTATACCTGGTGGACTTCGGACTGGTGCGCCTGCGCAGCACCGACAGGACCTCGCGGATCTTCGGCACCGCGCCGTTCATGGCGCCGGAGTCCCTGGCTCGCGGCGAATACACCCCGGCCACCGACCGGTACACGCTGGGCGCCACCGTCTACTACGCCCTGACCGCCGAGACGCCGGTGCCCGGTGACCTGGAGGGGATGGCGCAGCGGCTGACGGCGGCACTCGGGCCCGGAAGGGATCGGGAGGTCCGCGGCATCGTCGCGATGCTCGCGGTGCCGCCCGACGCGCGCCCCGCCAGCGCCGCCGCCTGGGTTCGCGCCCTGCGAGCGGCACCGCTGCAGACGACGGCTGGCCCGGGGCCCTCGGGTCCGCCCCCGACGGCCGCCTCCCTGCCCGGCCTCGCGGGTCCGCCCACCACGGCGTCCCCGTCCGGATACCCGATGCCGCCCGGCTCCTCTGCCGGTGCGCCGCCGGGACCGGTGAGCTATCCGATGCCGGCCAGCAGCCTCGGCGCACCGCAGCTCCCGCCGTCCGCCGGAGGTTATCTGGGCGCCCCGCCCCCGCTGACGAAGAAGAAGGCCACGAAGCTGCCTTTCGTGATCGTCGGCGTGGTGCTGCTGGTCTTCGCCGGCTGCTGCGGTGGCCTCTACAAGATCGGGTCGTCGTCGAATGCGGGCAACGGCCAATACAGCTCCGGCGGCGGTCCCGGCGCCCGCCCCGCGCGGTCGTTCGACAAGAGCAAGCCCCCGCCACCGGTGACGGAGCTGCGGGCGGCGCTGGTCTCAGTCGGTGACATAGCCGCGGTGATGCGCGCATCGCGCGACACGATCGAGAAGAGGTCTGACGAGAACTATCTTCAGGGTGGGCTGTCCAGCCTGAAGATGTGCGCCGACGGCGCGGTGGCCGGGGACGCCATCGCCGGCGCCGAGACGAACAACTTCAAGGTCCTAGGTGCCGAGGGCTACCCGTACGTGAGTTCGGCCGTCGCGGGCTTCTACGGTGACGAGGCGAAGGTCTTCTTCGCCGCCTTGCGCGACCAGGCCGGCCGATGCGGGTGGACGGAGATGCAGACCGCGAAGCTCGGCGATGAAGCGCTCGGGGTTTTCACCGACGATGGGAGCACCAAGCTGGCCATCGTTTTCGTCCGTAGCGGTCAGGCGGTCATCGAGGTGGTGGTGACGGGGCAGACCTTCATGGACCTGGTCCACGGCAGCTACCAGTCGGACGCGATCAAGCTCGCCACCGCGATGGCGAGGCGGCTCCCGAAGAGCGGCACATGACCGGCGCCGCGCTGCTGATCGGTACGCAGGACGGGGAACGCCGGATCACGCCGGAGGAGGCGGTGCTGCGGATCGGCCGGGATCCGTTGTGCCGGATCGTGATCGACGATCCCCGGGTGTCCCGCGAACACGTCGAGGTGCAATACCTGCCCGGTGGCTGGCGGCTGCGGGACCTGGGCAGCCGAAACGGCACCTACGCCGCGGGGGTACGGGTCGACGAACTCGACCTGACGCAGCCGTGCCAAGTGCGACTTGGGGCCGCCGACGGGCCATCACTCACCCTGCGTCCGGAGTCGGTCCGGGCCGATGCACCGCCGGTGACGATCACCGCGGCGGCTGGCCCGGCACGGCCCGGGGCGGCCACGCCCGGGCCGCGGTTCGAGGCCGGGCGGGCACCCTCCGCGACCTACCGGGCCGCGCACCGGACGCGGATCGGGCGCGCCCCGGACAACGACATCGTGCTCGACGACCTGCAGGTGTCGCGTTACCACGCGGAACTGCTGAGCACCCCGGCTGGCCTGAAGCTCGTCGACCTGGGCACCCGCAACGGCACGTTCGTCAACGGCCGCCGGATCTCCGAGGCCGACCTGCGGCAGGGTGACCTGCTGTCGTTCGGCCGGCATCAGCTCGTCGTCGACGGCACGCAGCTGCGGGAGTACGTCGACACCGGCCGCGTCTCGCTCCACGTGGACGGGTTGGAGGTCACCGTTTCGGGCGGCAAGCGGTTGCTCGACAAGGTCAGTTTCGCGCTCGGTGAGTGCAGCCTGCTCGCCGTCGTGGGCCCGAGCGGTGCCGGCAAGTCGACCTTGTTGGGCGCGTTGACCGGGTACCGTCCGGCGAACGAGGGCGCCGTCATCTACCAGGGCCGCGACCTGTACGGGGAATACGACGAACTGCGCCAGCGGATCGGCTTGGTGCCGCAGGACGACATCCTGCATTCGGCATTGACCGTACGCCGTGCCCTGCGATACGCGGCCGCCCTGCGATTCGGGTCCGACGTGACGGTCGCGGAGCGGGAACGGCGGATCGACGAGGTGGTCGACCAGCTCGGTCTGACCAGCCAGGCAGATCAGCGGATCGACACCCTCTCCGGCGGCCAGCGCAAGCGCACGTCGGTGGCGTTGGAGCTGCTCACCGAGCCCTCGCTGCTGTTCCTCGACGAACCAACCTCCGGGCTCGACCCGGCGCTCGACCGCGATGTGATGGTGAGCCTGCGGGACCTCGCTGACCGGGGCCGTACGGTCGTCGTGGTCACCCACAGCCCGCTGCACCTCAACGTCTGCGACCGGGTACTGGTGCTCGGGCGGGGCGGCAAGGTCGCCTATTTCGGGCCGCCCGGCGACCTGCTGCCGTTCTTCGGCGCCAGCGAGTACGCCGACGTCTTCAAGCAGGTGTACGACGCCCCCGACGGTTGGGCCGCGCGCTTCGCCGCCACGGTGGCGCCGCCACCCGCCTCCGGCGAACGGGCGGCGCCCTCGCCCCAACCAACCCAGGCGCCGCCGCCGCGGCAGAGCTGGCGGCGACAGCTCGCGATCCAGACCCGGCGGATGGCCGCGGTGACCCTGGCCGACCGGATGTACGTGGCATTGCTGCTCGGGCTGCCGCTCGGCCTCGCCGCGCTGCTGCACGTGATCCCCGGCGACAACGGATTCGCCAAGCCGGACAACCCGCTGGGGCGCAGCCCGGAAGCGTCGCAGCTGCTCGTCGTGCTGATCATCGGAGCCGTGTTCTTCGGGCTCGCGGGCGGCGTCCGGGAGCTCGTCCGGGAGCGCGCCATCTACCGCCGGGAACGGGCCGTCGGGCTCGCGCCCGGCGCGTATCTCGGCTCGAAGCTTCTGGTGTTCGCGATCCTGAACGGGATGCAGGCCGCGCTGTTCGTGGCGGTGGGCCTCGCCGGGCGGCCGCGGGCCGAGGAGACGCTGGCGCTGCCATGGCCGCTGCTAGAGCTGATCGTGGTGGTCTGGTTGACCGCCCTGGTCGCGACCGTGACCGGCCTGCTGGTCAGCGCATACGTCTCCACCGGCGAGCAGACGATGCCCATCCTGGTGGGGCTGGTGATGGCGCAGCTGGTGCTCTGCGGCGGACTTTTCGAAGTGGTCGGCCGCCAGGGCGTCGAGCAGTTGTCCTGGCTCGCACCGTCCAGGTGGGGATATGCGGCTGCGGCGGCGACCGCCGACCTGCGCTCGCTGGTGGTGAATCCCAGCGCGGATGCGCTGTGGAAGCACACCGCCGGAGCGTGGTGGTGGGCGATGGGCGTCCTCGCGCTGCAGGGTGTGGTGCTCACCTGCGCCGCCAGGTGGGCGCTGCGGCGCCACGAGCCGGGCCGCTGAGGAGGTACGAGATGGACGGACGCCTCGAGAACGCCCTGCGCGAGGGTTGGACCAGCGCATGCCAGCTTTACCAGCATCTCCAAAGCGGCGGTGACCTCACCATCCTGCCGCCCGGCGCGGTTCGGTTGAACCCGGACGAGGTGCCGTACGCGGAGGCGGTGCTCGGCTACGCCCGCTTCTACGGCACGACCGTGACGTACCAGCAGAGCAGCATGTTCCTGCTGGGCTCGGCGACGTTCGTAGCCGCCGGGTTGGCTGCGAACGCGGTCGCGAACTCGGCCGCGAAGAACCGGGCGGCGGCGCAGGCCGCCACCCAGTGGCGCGACCACGCGCACGTCCGGACGATCCTCACCAACAAACGCTTGTTGTGCGACTACCGCGGCAAATGGTTGAGCTTCTGGCACGAGGGAATCGTGGAGTTCCAGGGCGACATGGCGCAGTGGCTCTTCGTGCTGCGCTACCACGTCGGCGACCCGATCATGCTGCATGGCCCGGCGGCGCCCTGGTTCGCGGTCAGTGTCGCGCACCTCGTGTACGGGCGGAGGGGCCTGCAACTTCCGGCCCTCGCCGCGCTGGCTCGTTCGGTAGCCGAAGCCACGGCCCACCAGCAACGGATCATCAGTGGCGGGACCGTCCCTGGAAACGGCTCCGGTGGCCCTCCGGCACTGCCGCCCGCCTAGCCGCGATCCTCGTCTCGATGAACCGCCGTGGACGGGGCCAGGGCGCGTGCTGATCCTTGGGTAACCACCCCAGCGACAACAAGCGCACCCAGAGCCCACGGCATGACCGCCGGCAAGCCACGGATCCGGGCCAACCTCACGAACCTGTGGTCGGGATGACCAAGCCGCTTTCGTACGCCGCGATGACCAGCTGGGCGCGGTCCCGGGCGGCGAGCTTCGTCAGCAGGTGGCCGACGTGGGTCTTCACGGCGGCCGTATCCCGGTCCTGTTCCTCGGGTCGCAGGGGCTGGCCAACCTCCCTGGGCTGCGGAAGGTGCTGCAGTATCTGCCCGACCAGGCGGGCATGGAGCTGATGCGGATCGCCGGCGGACCGCAGGACGGCCGGTTCGGACCCGAGTACGGAGCGGGGACCGCGCTGGTCATCCTGGCGGGCTGGACGACGGCCGCCCTCGTCGGGGGATATCTCGTGCTGCGTCAGCGAGACACCTGAAGGGCGAGCCGAACGGTAGGAATTTCTTTCGCCGCGGATGTCGAGAACCGGGGTGGCGGCTTCTACCTGAGGGTGGAAGCACCGAGAATCGGTGCACAGGCGTGAGGAGCGAACCGTGAAGTACATGCTGCTGATGCAGTTCAGCGCCGCCGGGACCGACTTCCCGTCGATCGACACCTGGACGCCGGAGGAGATCCGGGCGCACATCGGGTTCATGGGGGAGGTCAACGCAAAGCTCACCGCCGACGGGGAGTGGGTCCAGGCGGAGGGCCTGGGCGGGCCGCAGCAGGCGCGGATCGTCCGGGCGGGTGAGGGCGGCGCCCCGGTCGTCACCGAAGGGCCGTTCGCCGAGACCAAGGAGTTCCTCGCCGGCTGGTGGATCGTCGACTGCGAGACGCCGGAGCGGGCGGTCGAGATCGCCGCGCACATCTCCACCGCGCCCGGGCCCGGCGGGCGGCCGGTGAACATGCCGATCGAGGTGCACCCGATCATGTCGGCGCCACCGCAGGAGATCTGACCGCTGGACACCCTGGACCGGACCGTCGAGGACCTGCTGCGCGAGCTGGCGCCGCAGGTCCTCGGCGTGCTCGCCCGCCGGTTCGGTGACTTCGCCACCGCTGAGGACGCGGTGCAGGAGGCACTGCTGGACGCGGCCACCCAGTGGCCGGCCCAGGGGCTGCCGGACAATCCGCGCGGCTGGCTCGTCCAGGTCGCGTACCGCCGGATGATCGAGCTGGTCCGGGCCGAGGCCGCCCGGCGGGACCGGGAGGACCGCGCCGCCCGGCGGGAGGGCGACCAGCGGCGGACCGCGCCGGCCGCGGACGAGCCGCTGATCTCGGACCGGGACGACACCCTGGTCCTGCTCTTCCTCTGCTGCCACCCGACGCTGTCGACCGCCTCGGCGATCGCGCTGACGCTGCGCGCGGTGGGCGGGCTCACCACCACCGAGATCGCCCGCGCGTTCCTCGTCCCCGAGCCCACCATGGCGCAGCGGATCAGCCGCGCCAAGCAGCGTATCCGGAGCTCCGGGCTGCCGTTCCGGATGCCCGACGAAGGCGAGCGCGAGTCCCGCCTCGCGGCGGTGCTGCACGTGCTGTACCTGATCTTCACCGAGGGGCACACCGCCAGCCTCGGCACGGACCTGCGCCGGGTGGACCTGTCCGAGGAGGCGATCCGGCTGGCCCGGGCCATGCACGCGCTGCTGCCGGACGACAGCGAGGTGGCCGGCCTGCTCGCCCTGATGCTGCTCACCGAGGCCCGCGCCGCCGCCCGGAGCGGCCCGTCGGGTGAGCTGATCTCCCTGGCCGACCAGGACCGCAGCCGGTGGGACGCCGCCGCGATCGCCGAGGGGACCACGCTCGTCACCCGGGCGATGGCCCGCGGGCCGGTCGGGCCGTACCAGCTCCAGGCCGCCATCGCCGCGCTGCACGACGAGGCGCCCAGCGCCACGCAGACCGACTGGCCGCAGATCCTCGCGCTCTACCAGGTGCTGGAACGCCTCTCCGGGAACCCGGTGGTGTCGCTCAACCGCGCGGTGGCGACTGCCATGGTGCACGGCCCGACCGCCGGGCTGGACGCGCTCGCCGCCCTGGACGCCGACCCCCGGATGGCCGGGCACCACCGCCTCGACGCGGCCCGGGCGCACCTGTACGAGATGGCCGGCGACCGGGACGCCGCGGTAACCCACTACCGGGCCGCCGCCGGGCAGACCACCAGCCTCCCCGAGCAGCGCTACCTGCAGATGCGCGCCGCCCGCCTGGCCCAGCGCTGATCGTTGATCCACTCCCGATCGGCTGTCGACGGCTCCATGATCCACACCAGATCGGCGAGGTGGTGTTATCGGGGCGGCGGGGATACCGCCACGTCGCCGATCCGGTGCGGGCCCGCATCCGGGCGGGCCGGGCGGGTCGGGCGGGCCGGGCCGGGCGGGCCCGGCCGCCGGGTGGGTCAGCTCGGGGTGCAGGTCAGGGATGGGGTGGTGTTGCTGCCGTTCCAGCTGCCGAGGAAGCCGAAGCTGGTGCTGGCGCCGGCACCCAGCCCGCCGTTGTAGTCGACGTTGCGCGCCGTGTACGCCGCGCCGCTGTTGCTGATCGTGGCGTTCCAGGTCTGGCTGATCGTCTGGCCGTTGGCGAAGGTCCAGCGCACGGTCCAGCCGGTGATCGCCGAGGGGCCGGCGGTCGCCTTGACCTCGCCCTGGAAGCCGCCCTGCCAGGAGTTGACGATCGTGTAGCCGGCCGTGCAGCCGCCGGCCGGCGGGGTGGTCGGCGGCGGGCTGCTCGGCGGGGTCGTCGTGGGCGGGGTCGTGGTCGGCGGGGTGGTGCCGGAGTAGACCGACGCCTCCCTGGCGGTGGCCCGGATGCCGTTGGCGCCGTTGAAGATCCGCTGGCCCCAGCTGGTCAGGTTGTTCGGGTCGAAGTTGGTGGCCATGTCCAGGTATTCGACGCCGCCGCCGTTGCCGCTCCACGACCAGCCCAGGTAGCCGATCCCGTTGGCCTGGCTGTACGCCATGATGGTGTCCTCGTCCGGGTTGCCGTCCGAGTGGTCGAAGCCGAACTCGCCGACCACGATGGGCAGCTTGGCGGTGCGGAACCGGCCCAGGTAGTCGGTGATCTCCGCGGCGGTGTCGAAGACGCCGTACATGTGGATCGAGAAGACGGTGTTCTTCGCCGGGTCGGCGGTGAAGACCGTGCCGGCGTTGTCGCGCATGGTGAACGACCAGTCCTGGCCCCAGTTCGGGGCGTCCACCATGATCGTGTGGTTGATGCCGCCGGCGCGCAGCCGCTTGATCGCGTTGGCGGTGTCCGTCGCCCAGGTGGCGTAGCCCTGGTTGCCGTACGGCTCGTTGCCGATGTTGACGATGACGTACTTCTCCTGCCCGACCAGTGCGCCGGCGATGCTGAGCCAGTAGTCGACCGCCCGGTCCAGGGTGATGGCGCCGCTCTGCTCGCCGTAGCCGGTGGTGTCGTGCACCTCCAGGACGCAGATCAGCTTGTTGGCCTGGCACAGGGAGATGACGTTGGTGACGTCGGCGGCGCTGTTCCTCGCCCAGCGGTCACCGCTGGCCAGCACCACCCGTACGCTGTTCGCGCCGAGCGCCTTGAGGTTGGCGAACGAGCTGGTCTGCTGCGGGTACCAGGTGTGCGCGTGGTTGACCCCACGCATGACGAACTCGGTGCCGTTGGCGTCGTACAGCCGCCCGTTCGAGACGGAGAAGCCGGCGGCGGCGTGTGCCGGCTGCCCGACGGCGAAGATGGCGGCGAGAACCGTCAGCAGGGCGGCGCCCGCGACGGAGAGCAACTTTTTCATGGCTGTCCTCAGGGAGTCTCCCCCGTGCCCTGGTGGGGGTGCGGTGGTGGTGACAAGGGCGGCTGAGCCCGACAGCCGCCGCCCGACTCCCGGCGGACGCAGGCATCAGCGTAGGGCGAGGGAACGCCGGAGGCAACCGGTGAAGTCGATCGATGGATAAGGGTGGCGACCGGAAGGTGGGCAGCAGCGCCGCCGCCGGCAGTAAGTGCCTGGACGGCAAGCGGACGGGCACGGTTGACCGGCGCAGCGCGGGGTATCTGGTGAGGATCCGCCGGAAGGAGATGCGCCATGGTCAACGTCGGCTACACCCTCCTGTGCGAGCAGGCCGGCCCGAAGCACCTGGTCGACCACGCCGTCCGCGCCGAGGCCGCCGGCTTCGACCACCTGGTCACATCCGACCACTACTACCCGTGGCTCGACGCGCAGGGCCACTCCCCGTACGCCTGGTCGGTGCTCGGCGCGGTCGCGCACGCGACCAGCCGGGTCGGGCTGATGTCCTTCGTGACCTGCCCGATCCGCCGCTACCACCCGGCGGTGGTGGCGCAGAAGGCCAGCACGGTCGGGGTGCTCTCGGACGGCCGGTTCACCCTCGGGCTGGGCGCCGGGGAGAACCTCAACGAGCACGTGGTCGGCGGCTGGCCGCACGTGGAGCAGCGGCACGAGATGTTCGAGGAGGCGCTGCAGATCATCCGGCCCCTGCTCAACGGCGAGACGCTGACCTTCTCCGGCAACCACTTCGACGTCCCCGACGCGTACGTCTGGGACCGGCCGGAGCGCCCGGTGCCGATGGCGGTCGCCGCCTCCGGCCGGCAGTCCGCCACCCTCGCCGCCGAGTACGGCAACGGCATGATCGCCACCGAGCCCGACGCGCACCTGATCCAGATGTACGACGACGCCGGCGGCGCCGGAAAGCCGCGCTACGGCCAGGTGGCGATCTGCTACGGCCCGGACGAGGCCGAGTGCCGCAAGATCGTGCACGACCAGTTCCGCTGGTTCGGCCTGGGCTGGAAGGTCAACGCGAACCTGCCGGGGCCTGAGTCGTTCGCCGCGGCGACGCAGTTCGTGCGCGAGGAGGACGTGGCCGGGTCGATCCCGTGCGGCCCGGACGTGGACCGGCACGTGGCGGCGTTCAAGCAGTTCGTCGACGCGGGCTTCACCCACGTGGCGCTGGTCCAGGTGGGCGCGGACAGCCAGCCGATGTTCCTGAACTGGGCGCAGGAGGAGCTGTTGCCCCGGCTCCGCACGCTGTGACCGCCCGACCTGCGATGGTGGGTCCATGCGTATCGGGAACACCGAGATCCGACCCCTCGGGGGCGGAGTCGGCTGCCTGCTGATGATCCTCTTCTCGATCCTCGTCTCGGTGGTGCTGACCGTGGTGCTGAACCTGCTGATCTGACCGCCGGGCCGGGTGAGGCTGGGGGCGGCTCAGCGGCGCAGGCCCAGGGCGGTGAGCAGCTCCCGGCTGGTGACCCGGACCGGGTCCAGCACCGCCCGGCGCAGCCAGCGGCGGGTCGGCCCGACCGTGGCCCGCCACGCCGTACGCATGCCCCGCGCCGCCGGGACGACGGTGGCCCGCCAGCCGGCCCGGACGGCCCGGCCCAGCGGTACGGCGGCGTGCCGCCACAGGGGACCAGCCAGGCCAGCGGCACCCACACCAGGCGCCGGGCCGCCCAGACCAGGGGCCGCCACAGCAGGTGCGGGGCGACCCAGGCCGCCCCACGCGCCAGCCAGACCAGCGGCCGCCACAGCAGGGTGCGCGCGGCCCAGGCCAGCGGGCGCAGCAGCCAGCGGTGCAGGAACCGGCCGGTGGGCCTGACCAGGTACCGGTCCAGCAGGCGGCCGGCGGCGATGGCCAACTCCCAGGCGAGGCGTACCGGCAGGACCACGACCAGGGCGACGGCGCGGGCGACGGCCGCGACCAGCGGGGGCGGCGGCTCGAGCGGGGTGCGCGAGCCGGTCGACGCGGCGGCGTCCGGCCGGGGCGGCGTGGGCGGCCGGTACGGGTCGGACGGGCGCGGGGGCGGCGGGCCGGTCACGGCGTCACGGTAGTCAGCCGCGGCAACGACCGCCGCCCCGGTCAGGCCGGGTCCAGCGCCAGGTCCGCCACCACCGGATAGTGGTCGGAGGCGGTGTCCGTGTCGCCGCCCCGGACCACCCGCACCTGGCGGGCCAGCGCGGCCAACGCGGGCGTGGCGAGCAGGTAGTCCAGGCGCATTCCGGCGAACTCCGCCCCGCCGTGCCGGGTCGGCACGGTCAGCCCGCCGGGCTCGCTCCCGCCCCGGTCCGGCCACAGGTCGACCAGGCCGGCGTCGAGCAGGCGGGACACGGCGCGGGTGTCGACGGTACGGCCGTCGCGGCGCAGGTGCCGGCGCCGGTACCGGTCGGACAGGCCGGCCAGCCGGGCGGTGTGGTCGGCGGTCGGCTCGAGGGTGTTCAGGTCCCCGGCGAGCAGGGCCAACTCGCCCCCGGTACGCCGGACCGCCGCCGCGAGCCACTCCGCCTCCATCCGCCGCCGGCCGCCGGAGTACGGATCGAGGTGGGTGCTGAACACGGTGAGTGGCCCCGCCCCGGTGGACACCTGGACCCGGGCGGCGGCGTGGTGGAAGGGTCGGCGTACCCGAGCGGAGCGCAGCACCCGCAGCGGCGCGCGGACCAGCACCGCCACCGGCTGCCCGAAGCAGGACCGGGCCAGGTGGGGCGCCATCCCCAGCCGGCCGGCCAGGTCCGCCATCCGCCCGCCGCGGTCGAGGCCGCGCAGCTCCTGCAGGGCCAGCACGTCGGGGCGCTGGCCGCTGACGACCGCGACGATCCCGGCCCACCGGTCGGGCCCGTCCCGGTCCCGCCCGCCGGTCCGGATGTTCCAGGTCATTACCCGCAGCATCGGCGCCCGGTCACTCGTCCCGGCCGGCCCTGGCCAGCTCGTCGGGCAGTTCGGGCACCTGCTCCGACTCGATGGCCGGGCGGTTGCCCCGCCGGACGTCGGCGTTGGGGCGGACCACCCACCAGAGCAGCCCGATCCACAGCCCGCTGAGCAGGAGCGCGCCCATGACGTCGGTCGGGTGGTGCATGCCCCGGTACATCCGGGAGACGGCCACCCCGACCGGCATGATCACCGCCATGGCCACGAACAGCCACCGCCACCAGTGGTCGGTGCGGGCGAGCACGATGACGGCGATCGCGGTCCAGAGGCAGATGGTGGCCGCGATGTGCCCGGACGGGAAGGACGAGGTGGGCAGGTGCCCGTCCAGGTTGTCCACGGGCGGGCGGGGGCGGTCGACCGCTCCGGAGGAGGCGAGGAAGAGGCTCAGCTCGCCGAACATCGCCAGCGCCACGAAGAGCACCGGCCGCCAGCGCTTCCAGATCGCCAGCACCAGCGGGCAGAAGACCAGCGAGATCAGCAGGATGGCGTGGGTGTCGCCGAACTTGCTCCACCACCAGCTCAGGTTGTTCAGCGAGTCGGTACGCCGGGCCGCGAGCCACTGCGGCACCTCGGTGTCGAGGGTGTCGAGGAACGTTCCCTTGGCGTGGTAGCTGACCACCATGCCGAACGCGTAGAGGGCGCCGAAGACGAGTACCCAGCCGACCAGCAGCTCGGCGACGGCCGAGCGGGGGTGCTCCAGCACGTGCTCCTCGTTCGGCGCGGGGGTGATCTCCTCCCCCGCCTCCGGCTCCAGGCCCTCGCTGATCGGCGGCACCGGGCGGCCGCGGTCGCGCCGCCACAGCCGGAAGGCGTACGCGGTGACGCCGAGCCAGGTCGCGCCGAGCAGCCAGCCGCCGAGCACGTCGGAGACGAAGTGCACGCCGAGCGCGATCCGGGTCAGCCCGATCAGGAGGACCAGCCCGCCGACCAGGACGATGGCCGGTCTGCGCCACCGGGGTGGCATGGCCGGCAGGAAGACCAGCAGCAGCGCCCCGTACGCGACGAACGAGCCGAGCGCGTGCCCGCTCGGGAAGCTGTTGCCGGGAGCGTGGGTGATCGGCACGTCGACCACCGGGCGCAGCCGCCCGACCAGCGCCTTCAGCGACGGGTCGAGGATCAGCCCGCCCACCCCGGCGATGATCAGGTAGACCGCCAGCCGGGGCTGGCGGCGGATCAGCAGGCCGACCACGGCGATGGTGACCAGCCAGATCAGCACCGGCCGGCCGCCCAGGTCGGTGACCGCCTGGAGCGCGGTGACCAGGGGGTGGTGCGGCGCCACGAGCCGGTTGAACCACTCGGCCGCCTCGTGGTCGGCGCGGTACAGCGGGTCCCAGTGGAACCGGACGAGCATGAGCAGCACCCCGAACGCGACCCCCGCCCCGGCGACCGCTAGCAGCCCTACGACGCTGCGCTCGGCGAACCGGCCGAGGGGCCGGCGGCGGGTCTCCTTGACCGCTGTCACCCGCACCTCCCTTGTGTTCTGCCGAGGCGCGCTGTACCCGGTTCGCGCTCCGCGTACACGCGGCCGGCGGTCAGAGCGCGGTCATCTCGCCGGTGTCGAGGACCGCCGCGGGTTCGGCCTCCGGCTCCCAGAGGTCGGGCTGGGCGGGCTCCGCCACGCCGATCCGCATCGCCTCCAGCTGCGCGGCGAAGGCCAGCCCGCCGAAGAGCGCCATCCCGGTCAGGTTGGCCCACAGCAGCAGGGCCATCATCCCGGTCAGCGCGCCGTAGGTCTGTCCGAATCCGTCGCTGTACTTGACGTACGCGGCGAGCAGCAGGCTCGCCAGCCACCAGAGCGCGGTGGCGATGCCGGCACCGATGAACAGCCAGGACAGGCCGGGCTGCCGGCGCCGGGGCGCGTGCCGGAACAGCACCGCCACGGCCAGCACGGTCAGCCCGAGGCTGAGCGGCCAGCGGATCACGTCCCAGGCGGCGTTGGCGACGCTGCCCCAGGCGTAGTGCCGTCGCACCGACTCGCCCATCGCCCGTCCGCCGACCAGGATGAGGAACCCGGCCAGCGCGGGCACGCCGGCGGTCACCGCGAGCACGGCGGCACGGACGTACTTGGCCAGGGCCGGGCGGTCCCGCTCGACGCCGTAGATGCGGTTCGCGCCCCGTTCGATCTGGGCCATGGTGGTGGCGAGCGCGACGAGGCCGGTGAGCAGGCCGAGGGTCAACGCCAGTTCACCGGCGTGTTCGCTGTGCTCGCCGTCGGCCAGCAGTTGCTGCACCACCGACTCGCTCTGGCCGGGGGTGAGCGCGAGCACGGTGTCGGCGACCACCTTGCCGCCCTCGTCGGCGCCGAGGTCGGTGATCAGGCCGGTGAGCGCGATGAGGAACGGCACCACGGCCAGGCAGAGCTGCAGGGCGAGGGCCCGGGAGTGGCTGAAGCCGTCGCCGTAGCGGAACCGGACGAAGGCGTCCCGCAGCAGGCACCAGCCGCCGTGGCGGCGCAGGGTGTGCCAGGCGTCGTCGGCGGAGAGTTCGTCCGCCGACATCAGCCGGGTCTCGGGGACCAGCTTGGTGCTACTCACGGCGGGCGTCCTCGACCAGGCGTTCACCGCGCTGACCGGCGGCGTCGGCGTCCACCGACAGGTCGGGGTGGCGCTCCGGCCGGGCCACGCAGAGCCAGAGCGCCGCGGGCCGGATCTCGGCCGTGAGCGAGCGGCCGGGCTCGATCAGGTCACCGTCGAGCTCCCGTGGCTGGGCCCGGTTGCTGGTGATCTCGACCTTCCGGCCCCGGAGGATCTCCATCCGGGGCACCTGGCCACGCCGGCGGACGAGCGCCCAGCCCATGGCCAGCCAGTGGCCCAGCGTCCGGGGGGTGAGCACCGCGACGTCGAGCCAGCCGTCGTCGGGCTCAGCGTCGGTGAGCAGGCGTACGCCGCCCTGGAGGCGGCCGACGTTGGCGACCAGGACCGAGCGGGCCCGGCGGCGCAGCGGCGGGTGGTCGTCGATCCGGATCCAGACCCGCATCGGCCGGTCCCGCAGGTGTTTCACGGCGCCCACGACGTATGCCGGCCAGCCGATCCGTGCCTTGGTGGTCTCCGAGGTGGCGTCGAGCATCTGCGCGTCGAAGCCCATCCCGGCCATCACGGCGAAGCACTGGTCGCCGACGACCCCGACGTCCAGCCGCCGCCTGCCCCGCTCGACGGCGACCTCCAGCCCGGCGGCCAGGTCGCCGGAGAGACCGAGGTTGGCGGCGAGCAGGTTGCCGGTGCCCTGGGGCAGCACGGCGAGCGCCACGTCGGTGCCGGCCAGCGCGGTCACGCAGGCGCGTACCGTGCCGTCGCCGCCGCAGGCGAGGACGACCTCCGCGCCGGCCCTGACGGCCGCCTCGGTCTGGCCGCGGCCCGGGTCCTCGACGGTGGTCTCGTACCACGTCGGCGGGGGCCAGCCGGCGGCGTCGAGGGCGCCGTCCACCGTGCGGCGGAACTGGTCGAGATCGGTCACCTTCACCGGGTTGACCACCACCGCCGAGCGCGGCGCGGCGTTGCCGGCGGTCACCAGCCGCTGGTCCGCTCCACCGTTCACGGCGTCAGTGTGCAGCAACTCCGACGGGTCAGCGAGTCGACGGAGACGGACGTTGCATGGACCGCAAACAGGTTTAAGGACCGCAGTGGCCGGTCGGCGCCGCCGACGTTCGTGTCGTCGGGCGTCAGGCCGCCGTCCGCAGCGCCGCCTCCACCCGCCGGCGCAGGTCGTCGAGGTCGGCGCCGGCCTCGGTGAGCACCAGCGCGGCCAGGCCGTTGCCCTCGCGGAGCAGGCCGAGCAGGATGTGCTCGGTGCCGATGTGGTGGTGGCGCAGCCGGATCGCCTCGCGCAGGCTAACCAATTTGATTATGAATCGTCAGTGATCATAGATTGGTCGCGTGGACCTTCTTCGATTTTCGCAGACCACGGCGCGTCTGTCGGTGTCCGTCTCGTGACGCCTGGTGTTTGGGCTGGTTCGGGGAGGATTCCGGTGGCGTGGGGCGGCCGTGAGCGTTGGTTCTGCTCGATCGATGGTGGGTCGTTGAGTCGGTGAGCGGGAAGCTGCGGCTGGCCGAGGGCGAGGCCGCCCGCACCGCGTGTGCCCGCGGTTTGCTGCGCACCGGCGTGGATGAGGCAACCGGTGAGGTGCTGTCTCGGGCGGTGCTGGCGCAGCGGGTCGGTTGGTGTGCCGATCTGGTGGCGGGCATGGTGGCCGCGCTGATCGACGCGCATTGGAACACCGTGGATGTGGAGGTGTTGGCGGCCGGGGTGGATGCGGGTGGGCGGCGGTTGCCGTCGAACGCGTGGATGGCGTTACGACGTTTGGGCTGGGCGGTGACCGCACCTGGTGGTGTGAGGGTCAATGACCGCATCATCCGGATGGTCCAGGAGCAGGCGGGGCGTGTTCTGCGTTCGGTGAAGTGGCGTGCCGATGTGACCGCCGGGGTCCTGTCGTCGTGGCCGTCCGATCCGCGTAGGCGCACTCCCGGCTAAGTGGGATCAGGTTCGGGCCTCGATCCCCGGCGGCGAGTATCTGCCATCCAATGTCATCAAGTCCCGGACCCGGCAGGTCGCCGCGTTCGTCAAGGTCAACGGCCGGCTGCCGGTGGACGTGTTCGAGTTGGAAGGTGTCCCGCGGATTCCGCGGATGTTGGTGTTGGCCGCGTGTGATCGGCAGCAGGCCATCATCGAGCGCTGCGACGCCGACCCGGGCAGGGCGCTGCTGCGGCTGCAACTGCCCACCCGTCCGGATCCGCAGACGTATCGGGACTGGACGTGGGTCGAGTGTCCGATCAGGCTGCCGTCCGCGGTTCCCGCCGCGGCGGTGCTGCACCTGCCCACCCTCCGTGTCACCGGCCCACAGGTACAAGCCGACATGGCGTACACGCACGTCGTGCCGAAGGCCCGGGCTACCGGCCACTCGGTGGCGCTTGGCGTGGACTGGGGCCTCAACACTCTCCTCAGCGCCGGTGCCCTGCGACTGGGAAAGGATGGCCGGATCGCGGCGTTGGGGGCTGGTGGACAGTTCCGGGCCGCCGGGGTCCTGGCCAAGCAGCACCGCCTGCGCCGCCACAGTGAGCGGCTGCATGCGAAGGTCGACCAGTACGCGCGGCTGGTCGGCGGCCGCCCGGACGAGCAGTTGAGGGCGAAACAGGAGGTGCTGGCCGGCGAGATCCGCCACGTGTCCGCCCGCCGCCAAAACTTGAACGACGCGCTCGCCTGGGCTGCCGCCCGCTGGACCGTGGACCAGGCGATCGCCGCCCGGGCGACGGTGATCTATCTGGAAGACCTGCGGTCGATGGAAGCCAAGGGCATGGGGCACAGCCTGAACACGCGTCTGTCCCAGCAGGTCCGCGGAAAGATCAGCGACCGGATGCGGCACCTTGCCGCCGAGCACGGTATCGCCGTGGTCACCGTCCCCGCCCGCAACACCTCCAAGCACTGCCCCCAATGTTTGACCCCGCTGCGGCACCGTAAAGCCCCCGACAAGCGGACCGTCGCGGGATGGAAATGGGCCATCTGCCCCAACACCGGGTGCGGCTGGCAGGGCGACCGCGACCACGGCGCCTGGCGGCGCATCGCCGCCCGCGGCCTCACCCACCAAGCCAAAACCGTCACCGACAAGACCACCGGTGCCATGGTGATCCGCACGGTCGTCGACGAGCTCGAAGCCAGCGCCGTCGTCACCCCAAGCACCACGGGCAGCCGGAGGGACCGGTCCAAGACCGGCCCCACCCGGCACCGCACCTCACGCCCCGCGCCCAGGCGACGCGGGGCACCCTCCCCTACCCGGCCTCAGGGTCAGGCGGGTAAGCGTCCGGAGGGACACGCACCAACGGACCGGAGGCTGCCCCGCGCAGCCCACCGACACCAGGGCGTGAACACGATCAGCACACCCACCACCGCCGGCCACCGGCCACGCGGAGCCGCACTGGGCGCCGGATTCCATCTCCACGCCCATGCATCTCCACCACGGTGGGAAACGATCCCGGAAACCCCATCCGACTCAGGATCGCTAAGCTGATCAGGGACGCTGAGTTCCAGCACCTTCCGGGGCGAGAACCGGCCGTCGTCGGGCCGGCGCCGGCCCCAGCGCCGGCGGGGTGGGGGCGCCGCCTCGCGCAGCGCGTCGGGTCCGAAGGACTCCTCGATCCGCGCGACGATCGCCGCCAGGTCGATGCCAATCTCCCGCAGCGCCGCCGCGTCGGCCTCGCCGAGGCCGTCGACGCCGCCGGCCGTGTGCCGGGCCACTGCGGCGCGCAGGTCCTCGGCCCGGACGCCGGCCTGGGCCAGCACCCGGACGGCCAGGTTGTCGCCGTCGGCGAGCACGCCGAGCAGCAGGTGCTCGGTGCCGACGGGGCGCCGGCCCTCGGCGCGGGCCTCGTCGACCGCGTGCCGCACCGCCGTCCGGGCCCGGTCGGTGAACCGTTCGAACATCACGCCTCCCAGCTTCCGGGCACCGCCGGTCGCCCGGCGTGCTTCTTGTGGACCGCCTGCCGGCTGACCTCGAGCGCGTCGGCGATCTCCTGCCAGGACCAGCCCTGTCGTCGGGCGTTGTCCACCTGGACCACCTCGAGCCGCTCGAGCAGCCGGCGCAGGGCGAGGACCGCGCGGAGCCCGACCTTCGGGTCGGTGCTGCCGGCGGCCGCCGCGAGTTCCGTCGCCTGACTCATGCTGTCAACATAGGTTGACAGCGCCTCCTTGTCAACCATGGTTGACACCCCGACGGGCCGACACGGCCGCGACGCGCCGGGCGCAGCCCCAGCTGGTGCTACGGTCCGCTGGTGTTCCGCCGCCGCTCGCTGGACCGACCGGTCGAGGCCGCCCGCCGGCTGACGGTCGGGCGGCTCACGCTGGAGATGGCCGGCGGCAGCGTGGTCGGGCACCACTACCCGGAGAACTTCGACGTGCTGCACGTCGACCCGGAGCTGCCGCTGTTCGCGGTGGCCGACGGGATGGGCGACGGTGACGGCAGCCGGATCGCCGGCGCCACCGCGACGAGCACCTTCGTCGAGCGGGTCCGCGCCACCTGGCCGGCCGTCGGCGCGCGCGAGCTGCGCGCCGCGACCGCGGAGACCCAGCTGCGGGTACGCCAGGCCGGGGCGGGACTGGCCGGGCTCACCGGCTGCACGCTGACCGCGCTGGCCGTCGAGCCCGACGGCGGGCAGGGCTGGCTCGTCCAGCTCGGCGACTCGCGGGCCTACCGGCTGCGCGACGGGCTGCTGGAGCTGGTGACGGTCGACCACACCATGGCCTGGCTGGGGGTGGTGCACGGCTGGTGGCCGGCCACCTCGCCCGAGGCGGCCCGGGCCCGCTACCAGCTGCTGCGCTACGTCGGCCACCCGGACCGGCCGGAGCCGGACGTGCTGGCCGTCCCGCTGCGCACCGGGGACACCTGGCTGCTCTGCACCGACGGGGTCAGCGACCAGCTCGGCTACCACCGGCTGCGGGACCTGCTGGCCGAGCGGGACCCGGCGCGGGCGACCCGCGCCCTGCTCTCGGCCAGCCTGGAGGAGGGCGGCGACGACAACGCCACCGCCGTGGTGGTCCGCGTCCTGCCCACCGTGCCCACCCCGCGCTGACCGCGGGCCGCACCCGCGCATCCCCCGGCGCGGTGACCGGGCCAGTTCCGCCGACCCGGTCCGGGCGGGCACCCGCCACGACTACCGTGGGTGAGGAGTGCGCGGTCGGGAGGTGAGGCGGGATGGCCGCACCCACCGAGGACGCGGTGGTGGTCGGCGTCGGCCGGTCGGACGAGGACCTCCAGGTGGTCCGGACGGCCGCCGTGGAGGCCGCCGCCCACGACCGCCCGCTGCACCTGCTGCACGCCTTCAACTGGGCGGCGGAGGCCGCGACGTCCACGCCGGGCGGGCCCCGCGCCGCCGCCGAGGACCTGCTGGAACAGGCCGGACAGGTGGCCGCCGAGGCGGAACCGGCGGTGCCGGTGAGCGGTGCGATCGTCGAGGGATCCCCGGTCGAGGCGCTGATCCGGGCCTCCGAGTCGGCCTTCCTGGTGGCGCTCGGCGACGGCGGGATGGCCGGCTGCACGGACTGCGTACCGACCGACGCGCCGGCCGTGCAGCTCGCCGCCCGGGCCGGCTGCCCGGTCCTGGTCGGCCGGGCCGAGCCGCCGCCGCCCGGACCGGTGCTGGTCGGCGTGGACGGGTCGACGTCCTCCCACACCGCCCTCGGTTACGCCTTCGACTGCGCGGAACGCCGCGGGGCCCGGCTGCTGGCGATCCGGGTCGTCGAGTCCGGCCGCGCCGGCGACGGCGACGACCTGCTCGCCGAGACGGTGGCCCGGTACGCCGCCCGGCACCCCACGGTGGCCGCCGAGTGCCACACCGTCCGCGGCGACCCCGGCACCGTCCTGGTCGAACAGTCCCGCTCGGCGCAGGTCGCGCTGGTCGCCGCGCGCGGCGACGAAGCCTGGCGGGGCATGCTGGGCGAGGTCAGCCAGTCGCTGCTCTACCACTCGCCGGCCCCGGTGATCGTCGTCCGTGGACTCGCCCCGGACGAGTACGGGCCATGACGCCCGCCCGGCCCGGGACCTCCGGCCCTGACCGCCCGACCGGCACGGGGCCAAGCTGGACCCGCCCGGGCGGGATATCCGCCTACGGGCTGCAGAAGTCCCCGAGCCGCGAGAGGCTATTGCAGCATGGACACCGCTCTCGACCTGCACAGCCCACTGACCGAAGACGAGCTGCGCCGGCTTGACGCCTACTGGCGGGCGGCGAACTACCTCACCGTCGGGCAGATCTACCTGCTCGCCAATCCGCTGCTCCGCGAGCCGCTCAAGCCCGAGCACGTCAAGCCCCGGCTGCTCGGGCACTGGGGCACCAGCCCCGGGTTGAACCTGATCTACGCCCACCTCAACCGGGTCATCGTCAACCGCGACCTGAACGTCATCTACCTCACCGGTCCCGGCCACGGCGGGCCGGCGATCGTGGCGAACGCCTGGCTGGAGGGCACCTACAGCCAGCTCTACCACTCGGTGACCCGGGACGAGACGGGGATGGCCCGGCTGTTCCGCCAGTTCTCCTTCCCCGGCGGCATCCCCAGCCACGTCGCCGCGGAGGTGCCGGGTTCGATCCACGAGGGCGGCGAGCTGGGGTACGCGCTGAGCCACGCCTACGGCGCCGCCTTCGACAATCCGGAGCTGCTGGTGGCCTGCGTGATCGGGGACGGCGAGGCGGAGACCGGTCCGCTGGCCGGCAGTTGGCTGTCCAACGTCTTCCTCAACCCGGCCCGGGACGGGGCGGTGCTGCCCATCCTGCACCTCAACGGCTACAAGATCGCCAACCCGAGTGTGCTGGACCGGATCCCCGAGGACGACCTGCTCGGCCTGATGCGCGGCTACGGCTACCAGCCCTACGTGGTGGCCGGCGACGACCCCGCCCGGGTGCACCAGAGCCTCGCCGCGACGCTGGACCGGGCGCTCGACGAGATCGCCGAGATCCAGCGGCGGGCCCGCTCCGGCGGCCGGGTCGAACGCCCCCGCTGGCCGATGATCATCCTCCGTACGCCGAAGGGCTGGACCGGCCCGCGGGAGGTCAAGGGCAAGCCGGTCGAGGGGACCTTCCGCGCCCACCAGGTGCCCATCGACGGCGTACGCAAGAGCCCGGAGGCCCTGGCCGAGCTGGAGCGCTGGCTGCGCAGCTACCGGCCGGAGGAACTCTTCGACGCCACCGGCGCCCCGGTCGCCGAAGTGGTCGACCTGCCCCCGAAGGGGGACCGGCGGATGAGCGCCAACCCGGTCACCAACGGTGGGGTGGTGCTGCGCGACCTGAACCTGCCGGACTTCCGCGCCTACGGGGTCGACGTCGAGCATCCGGGCGAGCCGGTGGCCGGCTCCACCGGCGTCCTCGGCCCGTGGATCCGCGACGTGATCACCGCGAACCCGCAGAACTTCCGCCTGTTCGGGCCCGACGAGGTCGCCTCCAACCGGCTCGGCGCCGCCTTCGAGGTCACCGATCGGGCGTTCGTCGGTGCGACGGTCCCCGGCGACGACCATCTCTCGCCGGACGGTCGGGTGATGGAGGTGCTCTCCGAGCACCTCTGCCAGGGCTGGCTGGAGGGCTACCTGCTCACCGGCCGGCACGGCATCTTCACCAGCTACGAGGCGTTCATCCACATCGTCGACTCGATGGTCAACCAGCACGCCAAGTGGCTGAAGGTGACCCGGGGTATCCCCTGGCGGGAGCAGCTCGCCTCGCTGAACTACCTGCTCTCCAGCCACGTGTGGCGGCAGGACCACAACGGCTTCTCGCACCAGGACCCGGGCTTCATCGACCACGTGGTCAACAAGAAGGCGGAGGTGGTCCGGGTCTACCTGCCGCCGGACGCCAACACCCTGCTCTCCACCATGGACCACTGCCTGCGCAGCCGGCACTACATCAACGTGGTGGTGGCCGGCAAGCAGCCGGCGCCGAACTGGCTGAGCATGGACGAGGCCATCCAGCACGCCCGGCGCGGTCTGGGTATCTGGGACTGGGCCAGCACCGACCAGGGCACCGAGCCGGACGTGGTGCTGGCCTGCGCCGGTGACGTGCCGACGCTGGAGACGCTGGCCGCGGCCGACCTGCTCCGGCGGCACCTGCCCGAGCTGAAGGTGCGGGTGGTCAACGTGGTCGACCTGATGCGGCTGCAGCCGCCCTCCGAGCACCCGCACGGCCTGCCGGACTTCGAGTTCGACACCATCTTCACCCGCGACAAGCCGATCATCTTCGCGTACCACGGCTACCCGTGGCTGATTCACCGGCTCACCTACCGCCGGACCAACCACGACAACCTGCACGTGCGCGGCTACAAGGAGGAGGGCACCACCACCACGCCGTTCGACATGGTGATGCTCAACGACCTGGACCGCTTCCACCTGGTCATCGACGTCATCGACCGGGTTCCCGGGCTCGCTTCGCGCGCCGCCCACCTGCGCCAGGACATGGTCGACGCCCGGCAGGCCGCTCGCGACTACACCCGCGAGTACGGCGAGGACGACCCCAAGGTCGCCGAGTGGCGCTGGATCCGGGAGACCGAGCTCGGCCTGCGAGGCGGGCAGTGAACCCGGCCGATGTCAGCCGCGACGAGATCCTGGTCGGCTACGACGGCTCCGCCGACTCGACGGTGGCCCTGAACTGGGCACTGGACGAGGCGGGCCGCTCCGGCCGGCCGGTCCGGCTGGCGTACGTCTTCGAATGGCTGACGGTGGCCGGCTGGATCGGACCCGGGGTGGCCCCGGGGATCTGGCCGGACGAGACCGCCCGGCGCAAGGTCGAGGAGTTGGTCCGCAAGGCGGCGGCGGACGCCGGCGCCGAACGGCCCGGCCTCACCGTGACCGGCGAGGTCTTCGACGGCCCGCCCGCCCTGGTGCTGCAGGAACGCTCCGCCGACGCGGGGCTACTGGTGCTCGGCAGCCGGGGCCACGGCGGCTTCGGCGGCCTGCTCGTCGGCTCCACCGCGGTCTCCGTCACCGCCCACGCGCACTGCCCGGTGGTGGTGGTCCGGCAGGGGCAGGTGGCCACCTCCGGGCCGGTCGTGGTCGGCGTGGACGGCTCCGAGTCCTCCCTGCGGGCGCTCGGCTTCGCCGTCGAGCGGGCCGCCCAGCGGGACGTGCCGCTGCGGCTGCTGCGGGCCTGGGCGCCACCGGCCGAGCGGTGGGTGGATCCCGGCGCCGGCCCGGAGGAGACCGAGGCCGCCGAACGGGCAGCGGCCGAGGAGAGCCTGGCCCCGTGGCGGAAGACCTTCCCGGACGTCCCGGTCGAGATCCAGTCGAGCCCGGGCAACGCGGCCGCGCTGCTGGTCGAGGCGAGCCGTGCGGCGCAGTTGGTGGTGGTCGGCAGCCGGGGCCGGGGCGGGCTGCGGGGGATGCTCCTCGGCTCGGTCAGCCAGCAGCTCATCCACCATGCGAGCTGCCCGGTGGCGGTGGTCCGGGAACGCTGAGCGGCGACGCGGGTGGCCGCACCGGGCAACAAGGCTGCTCGGCGCCGGTCGAAGGTCCCAGGTACGCGGGTCGTGCAGCCCGTGCGACCGCCCGCCGGATGCCAGAGGATGGGGCGGCAAGGCCGCCCGGACCCGGGCGGGGTGGGGCACGATGAGGGAAACGGAAAGGTCGTGACGATGAGCCACGAGACGCCGACCACCGACCGGGCGCTGACCACCGCGCTGACCGAGGCCGCCGCAACGTCCGGTCGCGCCCCCTCGGTGCACAACACCCAGCCGTGGCGCTGGAAGGTGCTCCCCGACGCGCTGGAGCTGCGGATGGTGCGGGAAGCCCGGCTCACCGCCACCGACCCGGAGGGCCGGCTGGTGACCCTGAGCTGCGGCGCGGCACTGCACCACGCACGCGTGGCGCTGGCCGCCGAGGGCTGGACGGCGCTGGTGGAGCGGCTCCCCGACCCGGCGCAGCCGGAACTGCTCGCCCGGCTCACCGGGTTCCGGCACACCGGGGCGGATCCGGACGCGATGCGCCTCGTGCAGTGCATGCAGGTCCGGCACACCGACCGCCGGCCGGTGCGCGAGGAGTCACTGCCCGGCCCGGCCCTCGACGAGATCGTGCGGGCGGCCGTCGCGGAGGGCGTACGGCTCGAGGTGCTGGACTCGGACCAGGTGATGGAGCTGGCCGCCGCGGCCGGGCAGGCCGCCACGGTGACGGCGGAAGACCCGGAAACCCGCGAGGAGCTGGAGTACTGGACCAGCCGGGCCGGCACCGGCACCGGGCTACCGCCCGAGGTGCTGCCCGAGCAGGCCCCGCAGACCACCGTGCCGGCCCGGGACTTCGGCCGTCCCGGCACGCTGCCGATCGGCCCCGGGCACGACCGGGCGGCCGTCTACGGGATCCTCTGGAACACCGAGGACGAGCCGGACAACTGGCTGCGCGCCGGTGAGGGGCTCTCCGCCGCCTGGCTGACCGCCACCCGGCTCGGCGCGTCGATGGTGCCGCTCAGCGGCGTGGTGGAGGTGGCGGGCACCCGGCAGACCGTGCGCCGGCTGCTGGCCGGACTCGGCTTCCCGTACCTGGCGCTGCGGCTGGGGCTCGCGGACCCGGCGCACGCGGGGCCGCCGCACACCCCACGCCTGCCCACCGAGGAGATCGTCGACACCTCCGCGGTACGCGCCAGCGCATAGCGATCTCGTCCCCGGCGACAACATCGCCCGGTGGCCAGCGCACCGAATCCCCGGAACGAGCACGTCACCCCGTCCCTGGGGCTGACCCCGCTGTCCCGGGTCCGGCTCGACGAGCTGCTGCAGGAGATGCTCGACCGGGTCGGCGAGGTGGTGACCAGCCGGGAACGGCTGCGCGCCCTGCTCGACGCGGTGGTCGGCATCGGCACCGACCTCGACCTGCGCAGCACCCTGCAGCGGATCGTGCAGTCGGCGTGCGAACTGGTCGGCGCGAAGTACGGCGCGCTCGGCGTGATCGGCCCGGACCGGCTGCTGCACGACTTCATCATCCACGGCATCAGCGAGGAGCTGCACGCGAAGATCGGCGAGCTGCCGCACGGCCGCGGGGTGCTCGGCCTGCTCCGCCGCCGACCAGGTCATCGCCGGCCAGGCCCTGCAACGGGTGCTGCTCACCGCCACCGACGCCGGGCTCAGCGTGTCGCTGATCTCCCAGCCGATCGAGGTGCCCGGGCCGCGGGAGGCGCTCCGGCTGTCCCTGGGCCGGTTCGGCACCCCGCAGATGGTGATGCGGATCGGCTACGGCCAGCCCGGCGCCGCCACCCCGCGCCGCCCCGTCGACGAGGTGCTCGACCTGCCCGTGGTGCCGGCCTGACCCCGCCGCGCCCGGTCCGAGTCCTGGCATCGCGCCTAAGCACGGCGGCCAGCAAGTCCGGCGCTGGTCAGGCCGTCGGGGTGAACCCGGCCAGCAGCTTCGCCTCCCGCTCCGGGTCGAGCCCGACCGCCGCCCGGGCCGGCCGCCCGGCGCGGGGCGGCACCTGGCCCACCGCGCGCAGCCAGCGCCAGGTGTCGGCGACCGTCTCGGCCACCGGCCGACAGACCAGCCCCGCCGCGTACGCCCGCTCCACGCCCCGCTCCTGCAACCATCGGTACGGGTGGCCCGACGGAATCCAGATCGGCAGGTCGTTCCAGGGCTCCACGCCCGCGGCCAGGATCGGCTCCGGGTCCGTCCAGTGCAGGCTGGCGTCCGCGCCGGTCGCCACGACGGCCGCGTCGAGCAGCTCACCCATCGTCGCGTGCCCGGTCCGGCTCACCACGTTGTACGCCCCACCGACGCCCTCGGCACCTCGATCCAGCAGCCAGATCGCAAGGTCCCGCGCGTCGACGTACTGCAGCGGCAGGTCGCGTGGCCCCGGAGCCAGGACCGGCCCGCCCTGGGCGATCCGCTGCAACCACCACGGCAGCCGCCCGATGTCCTCGCCCGGCCCGAGGATCAGCCCGGCCCGGGCCAGCAACGCCCGCTCGCCGTACACCTCGACCGCGGCCCGCTCCCCGCCCGCCTTGAGCTGCGGATAGTCGCCGTCGACCGCGTCGGCCGCAGCGTCGACGATTGGTGCCTCCTCGCCCACGCCGGGCGGCACCGGCTCGGCGTAGACCGACCCGCTGGAGACGTAGACGTAGTGCGGCACCGCGTCGGCCAGCACCCGGGCCGCGTCCCGCACCGCCCGGGGCGCGCCGTCCCAGGTGTCCACGACCAGGTCCCACTCACCGCCGGCGAGCGCTGCCAACCCGTCCGGCGCCGTCCGGTCCCCCCGCAACCGGCGTACGCCCACCGGCACGTCACCGTGCAGCCCCCGATTGAACAACGTCACCGACCAGCCCCGGCGTGCCGCCTCGGCCACCACGGCCCCACCGACGAATCCCGTCCCGCCCAACACCAGCAGTCTCATACGCCCCACCCTGCCCCCTGTTCGACCCGTCAGCGAGCAACGTTCACGGTGAGCGGATCTGCCCACGGCAGAAACCCTCCGCCGGCCGGCCGAAGCCCGGCGCTCCCGGAGATCCCTGCCTCGTCCCCCTGGTCCGGCCCCCGTGGCCCTGGCCAGGCGCTTCCGGCCTCCCGGCGGCCCGTTGCGCGTGATCGACTGCCCAGTCCCAGCCCGGGCATCCCGACCTCCCAAGCTCCGGCTGGGCGGTGTCCGACTCCGTTTACGGGATGTGGCGGTATCGACGCTATGGGATACCGCCGGGTACCCGACCTGGAGTGGATCAACCAAGCACCCGTCACAACAGCACGACGCCGCATCGTGGACAGTTACCGTCTCCCGAACGGAAACCGCCCAAGATCCGAAAGCGACGCGGGTTCGTACCCGAAGACAACCGCGACGCACGGGCGGGCCGGGCGCACGGCGGGCTTGGGGCGAGGGTGACCGGCGCCGGCCGCCGTGCGTACCGGGACGGCGGTTGCTGTGGACGGCGTCGAGGCGGCCTCGAGGAACGGTTGCTTCAGTCGATCGCCGGAGCTCGACGGCGTACGCCACGAGGACGAGCGGCGGTCGAACTGGCGAAGACGCGCGTGGTGGGGCGCGCAGACCACAACAAGCGTTCATCAAAGACGGCGGAGGCCGACATTGACCAGGGAACGGGCCAGGGAAACGAAGAATGTGGCTGCCCGTGTCGGCGGGTGGAGCGCACGTCACCGGTGGTGGGCGATTCTGCTCTGGCTGGCGTTCGTGGTGCTCGCCACCGTTGTCGGCAACGCGGTGGGCACCACCCCGATGAAGAGCTACGAGGGCCAGAACGGCGACTCGCGGCGGGCCCAGCAGATCATCGACGAGGCCGGCTTCCCGGACGTGGCGGGTGAGATGGTGCTGGTCCAGGCCCGCGACGGGCGGATCACCGTGGACAGCCCCGAGTTCCGCCAAGTGGTGCGGGACGTCGCGAGCGCGGTCCAGGCCACCGGCCAGGTGGAGCACCTGCGCACGCCGTACGACCCGGCCGCCCCGGCGCCGCGGACCGCCGACGGGACCACGGCGCTGGTGCTGTTCGACATGACCGGCGCCGGCGACACCGCGGACGAGCGGGTCCAGCCGGTCCTCGACGCGGTCGCCGGCGTCCAGGCCCGGCACGCCGACCTGCGGGTGGAGCAGGCGGGCGCGGCCAGCATGCAGCGGCTGGCCGGCGTGGCGGTCAACGAGGACTTCCAGCGGGCCGAGGCGCTGTCGCTGCCGATCACCGCGATCATCCTGCTGATCGCCTTCGGCACCCTGTTGCCCATGCTCATCCCGCTCGGGGTGTCGATGACCGCGTTCTTCGCCGCCACCGGTCTGCTCGCCCTGGCCAGCAAGGTGCTGCACGTGGCCGACACGACGACCAACCTGATGCTGCTGATCGGGCTGGCCGTGGGCGTGGACTACTCCCTGTTCTACGTGCGGCGGGAGCGGGAGGAGCGGGCGAAGGGACGGTCGAAGGAGCGGGCGCTGGAGATCGCCGCGGCCACCTCGGGCCGGGCGGTGCTGATCTCCGGCGTCACCGTGATCGTGGCGATGGCCGGCATGTTCCTCACCGACCACGGCGTGTTCATGGGCTTCGCGCAGGGCACGATCCTGGTCGTCCTGACCGCCATGGTGGCCTCGGTGACCGTGCTCCCGGCGACGCTGGCGGTGTTCGGCGACGCTGTCGACGCCCGGGTGATCCACGGGATCGTCCGGGTGGTCACCCGTGGCCGGGTCACCTGGGCGCGGCGGCTGGGCGGCCGGGCGGGCGGCGGCCGGGTGTGGAACGTCATCCTCACCGGCGTGCTGCGCCGTCCGTGGCTGTCCACCGTGCTGACCGTGGGCCTGCTCGTCGCGCTGGCGGTGCCCGCCGTCGGGATGCGGCTCGGCCAGCCCGGCATCGACGACCTGCAGGGCGACTATCCGATCGCGGCCACGTTCAAAGCGATCGACCGGGCCTTCCCGGGCGGCAACGAGCCGGCCACCGTGGCGGTCCAGGCGCCGGACGTGTCCAGCCCCGCGATGCAGGAGGCGATCGGGCGGCTGAAGGATCGGGCGCTGGCCACGGGCGTGGCGCACGAACCGGTGAGCGTGCAGGTGAATCCGGCGAAGACGGTGGCCACGGTCTCGCTGAGCATCGGCTACGGCGAGCAGGGCCGCAAGTCGGTGACGGCGCTGCGGGAGACGATCGTGCCCGAGACCGTCGGCGCGCAGCCGGACACGCAGGCGTACGTCACCGGCGCGATGGCCGCCACCGTGGACTTCAACCGGCAGATGTCCCGCACCGCTCCGCTGGTCCTCGTCTTCGTGCTGCTGTTGGCGTTCTTCCTGCTGCTGAGCAGCTTCCGGTCAATCATGGTGGCGATCCAGGCGATCGTGCTCAACCTGCTCTCGGTGGCCGTCGCCTACGGCGTGCTGGTGCTCGTGTTCCAGCACGGGCACGGCGCGGACCTGCTCGGCTTCACGCCGGGGGCGATCGTCAACTGGCTGCCGCTGTTCCTCTTCGTCATCCTGTTCGGGCTGTCGATGGACTATCAGGTCTTCATCCTCAGCCGGATCCGCGAGGCGTACGACAGCGGGATGTCCACGGAGCGGGCGGTCACCCACGGCATCAAGGCATCGGCGGGCGTGGTCACCAACGCCGCGCTGATCATGGTGGCGGTGTTCGCGGTGTTCGGCACCATGTCGCTGCTCAGCTTCAAGCAGATGGGCGTGGGCCTGGCGGTGGCCATCCTGATCGACGCCACCATCGTGCGCGCCGTCCTGCTGCCGGCCACCATGAAGCTGCTCGGCGACCGGGCGTGGTATCTGCCGAGTTGGCTCAACTGGCTGCCCACGCTGTCGCACGGCGAGGTGGCCGAGGAGAAGGAGGAGCACCCGGCGCCCGCCCGCGAGCCGGTCCCGGTGAGCTAGAGGTGGCAGAGCGGACCCGCGCCATGGCGTCGCGGCGCGGGTCCGCTGCGGTGCCGGCTGTCGCCGGGTGGGCGAGGGCAGCATCATCGTGCTCGGCGCCGACTGACGCCGGGCCCGCTGACAACCGTTGGTGGGCGATACTGGGTTTGAACCAGTGACCTCTTCCGTGTCAAGGAAGCGCGCTCCCACTGCGCCAATCGCCCGAGCGCTCGCCGGGGTTGACACACCGGCGGCGGTCGCCCCGCGAGGGGCGGATCGCGAGCGGACGACGGGATTCGAACCCGCGACCCTCACCTTGGCAAGGTGATGCGCTACCAGCTGCGCTACGTCCGCGTTGTCGCCGGCTCGCGTCGGCGACGGGTAGAACTGTACCCGATGACAAGATCGCCGCGCGGGAGGCCCCACCCGCCCGCCCGGCCGTGTCGCCACGCCCGGTGATTGCGCTGGTCGCCGTCGGGGTACTGACTGCACTCGACAGCACAACCCGTCCCCCGAAGGAGGCTGTCGTGGGAATCGGTACCAGCATCTTCCTGATCGCCGTCGGCGCGATCCTCACCTTCGCGCTGAACGCCCACATCGGCGGGGTCAGCCTGGACGTCGTCGGCTGGATCCTGATGGCGGCCGGCGTACTCGGCCTGATCATGACCACGCTGGTCTGGGGCCGTCGCCGCGAGGTGGTCACCACGGCCGAGCCGGTGGAGTACCGGCGGGTCGACGAGCGTCGGGACATCGCCCCACCGCTGTGACCCGTCGAGGGAATCGACGGAACTGATCGGCCCGGGACCAGGGATACGCGTACGGGGGTGCCGGCCAGCGCGGCCGGCACCCCTTCCGGCCCGGTCAGCCGCGCATCAGCTCGTTCAGCGTGCCGTAGTCGAGGGCGTCGGCCAGCGCGCCGTACGTCCCGGTGGCCAACGCCTCGACGGCGGCCCGGCGGGCCACCGCGTACGCGGCCTCGGCGACCGAGGAGCCGAGGCTGACCCGGGCCACCCCCAGCTTCGCTAGTTCCGGCACCGCTGGGGCGCCGGGCCCGGCCAGCACGTTCAGCGGGGCCGGGATCGCCTCGACCAGGGCGGTCACCGTCGCCGGGTCCACCGTGCCCGGCACGAACACCCCGTCGGCGCCGGCGGCCAGGTAGGCCTTTGCCCGCGCCACCGTCTCCGGGATGCCACCGGCGCCCCGCAGGAACGTGTCGACGCGCGCGTTGACGTACAACGGGACCCCGGCCCGGTCCGCGGCGGCCCGGACGGCGGCCAGCCGGGCACACTGCTCGTCGACCGCGCGCAGCGGCGCCTGCCCGTCGTGCCGGGCGTCCTCGACGTTCACCCCGACCGCGCCCGCCGCGATTACCGCCTCGACGGTCACGGCGACCTCGTCGGCGGTGTCGCCGTACCCGGATTCGATGTCGGCGGTGACCGGCAACGGCACCGCCGCGACGACCCGGCGGACCAGGTCGACGGCGGCGACGCGGCCGAGCGCGTCGCCGTCCGGGGCGCCCAGGCTCCAGGCGACGCCGGCGCTGGTGGTGGCGACCGCCCGGGCTCCGGCGGCGGCGGCGATCCGGGCGCTGGCGGCGTCCCAGGCGTTGACCAGGACCAGCGGCTCGCCGGGGACGTGCAGGGAACGGAAGTGCAGGGCTTGACTGTGGTGATTGTTCACCCGGCCAGTCTGGGTCCGTGCCGCCGGCCGCCGTAATGTTTCAGTCCCAGCTGAAACGAAGGAGGCGGCATGGTCGCGATCGGCCTGTCGGCGGGCGCCGTGGCGCGGGTCCGATTCGCGCTCTCCTGCCTCTGGGAGACCGTCGCCAGTGTGCGGGTGCTGCGCGACCCCGGTCAGCACGCGATCCACCTGCCCTGGGTGAACCGGGTCCGGCCGCGCCTGGCCGAGGCGCACCTGATCGGCCCGGACCGCGGCCTGCTCTGGCACCTCGTCCCGCCCGCGCCCGGCTACCTGGCCGACTTCCTCACCCCGCCGCCCGCCGGCCTGACCCCCGACCTGGGGCAGGAGTTGGCCGCGCTGCGCGGCACCCCGCCCGGGACCGTCCGCGCCCACCTGGACCTGTACCCCGGCCCCCGGCCACCGGCGCTGTCCGCCCTCTACGCCGACCCGGAGGACGGGCTGCACCGGCTCGCCGACGAGATCGAGGCGTACTGGCGGCTGGCCCTGGCCGGCGACTGGCTCCGGATCCGGGCCCTGCTCGAGGCGGAGGTGTTCCGGCGGGCCCGCCGGCTGGCCGAGGACGGCGCGGCCGGGCTCCTCAACGACCTGCACGAGCGGGTCCGCTGGGAGGGCGACGCCCTACTGATCAGCCAGCGGCACTGCACCGCTGCGGACGTGCCCGACGGCAGCGGGCTGGTCCTGGTGCCGTCGGTCTTCGTCTGGCCGTCCGTGCTCAGCATCGCCGCCGGGGACGTGCCGCAGCTGGCGTACCCGGCCCGGGGCCTCGGCGCGCTGTGGGCCTGCCCGCCGACGGCGCCGGACGCGCTGGGCGCCGTGCTCGGGCGGGGGCGGGCCCGGCTGCTCGCGGCGCTGGACGCACCTCGGTCGACCACCGAGTTGGCCCGGCACACGGGTCTGTCCCCGGCCGGCGTGTCGCAGCACCTCACCGCGCTGCGCGCGGCCGGCCTGGTGGTGACGCACCGGCAGGGCCGATCCCTGCTGAGCAGCCGGACGGCGGTGGCGGAGGCGCTGCTGACCGCGTCGGCCTGAGCGGCGGCCGACGGGCCGGAGAAACAGGAAGGCTCGTCACCGGTGTCCGGTGACGAGCCTTCTGCTCATCGAAGTGGGCGATACTGGGTTTGAACCAGTGACCTCTTCCGTGTCAAGGAAGCGCGCTCCCACTGCGCCAATCGCCCTCGTCTACTGCCGAGGTGGAGACGGGATTTGAACCCGTGTACACGGCTTTGCAGGCCGTTGCCTCGCCTCTCGGCCACTCCACCGAGGTTGCCCCCGATCATGCGTGGCGGCAGCTCCGAGCGGACGACGGGATTCGAACCCGCGACCCTCACCTTGGCAAGGTGATGCGCTACCAGCTGCGCTACGTCCGCGTGCCCCCGGTGTTAACCGGCGACGGATGAGAACTTTAGCCGAGCCGGGGAACGGTTGCCAAATCGGGTCTGTTTTCCGGGCGCGTTCGGGTGACGACCCACCCCGCCGGGAAAGCTTCCTAGGAGGCAGGTGCCTGCGTTGGGGCCGGGTGGAAGGATCGCCCCGGCGACACGCCGGCCGGGACTGTCCGGCTTCCGACTGTTGGCCGTACGACCGGCCGCGTCGGTAACTCCCCGTGGTCAAACCGATGGGCTACGGTAGCGATCGTGACGAGACGCGCCGCCGAGATCCGCCTGGATGCCCTGCTCCGCACGGCCTGTGACGTGATCGCGGAACGTGGAATCGCCAACACCCGCACGGCCGACGTGGCGGAGGCCGCCGGCGTCAGCCAGGCGCTGGTCTT
This sequence comes from Micromonospora sp. NPDC006431, assembly GCF_042870725.1. Lineage (NCBI taxonomy): Bacteria > Bacillati > Actinomycetota > Actinomycetes > Micromonosporales > Micromonosporaceae > Micromonospora > Micromonospora sp. NPDC006431. The sequence continues at coordinate 153,673 of NZ_JBIAHQ010000009.1, read as the reverse complement.
CTACCACTTCGCCACCAAGGACCGGCTGCTCGCGCAGGCGTTCGCGTACGCCGTCGAGCAGGACCTGGCCCGGCTCGACGCGGTGCTCCGCTCCTCCGCCCCGCCGCTGGCCAAGCTGCGCCGGATGCTGCGCCTCTACGCCCCGACCGGCCGGTCGACCTCCTGGTCCATCTGGATCGACGGCTGGGCGGAATCGCTGCGCACCCCCGAGTTGGAGAAGCTCTCCCGCCGGCTCGACCTGCGGTGGCGGCAGGACCTCGCCGCGGTGATCTCCGACGGGGTCGCCGACGGCACCTTCGACTGCCCCGACCCGGCGGGCGCGGCGTGGCGGATCAGCGCCGTGATGGACGGCCTCGCCGTGCAGCTCTCGGTGCACGAGCGCGTGATCACCCGGCGGCAGATCGCCGAGTGGGTCCGGCTGGTGGCCGCCCGTGAGCTGGGCCTGGAGCCGGCCCAGCTCGACTGATGTCGACCGTCCGGCCCTCGATCAGGCGGTAGACGGGCGTGTTCGCACGGATCGCCAACTGCGGGGCAGCCTCACGGACCGTGGTGAAGCGGTCACGCCCGCGCCGCGACCCGCCTGGGAGCGCCGGCGGGCGGCGTCGAGGCGTACGACAGAATCAGCCGGTGTCCGACCTGTCCGCGGCCTTCGTCCGGCTGCACGCCCGGCTCGCCCCGGTCGCCTTCGTCCCCGAGGTGCGGCTGCACCAGGCCGACGAGCCCATCGGGCTCTGGGAGCTGACCGAGGGCGAGTTCCACAGCTCCCAACCCCCACCGTTCTGGGCCTTCGCCTGGGCCGGCGGGCAGGCGCTCGCCCGGCACGTCACCGACCACCCCGACCTGGTCGCCGGGCGGCGGGTGCTCGATCTCGCCACCGGATCCGGCCTGGTCGCCATCGCCGCCGCCCGCGCCGGCGCGGCGTCCGTGCGGGCCGTCGAGGTGGACGAGCGGGCGGTCGCGGCCGTCGCGCTCAATGCCGAGGCAAACGGGGTACGCGTCGACGCCGAACTCGGCGACATCCTCGACGAGGATGCCGGCGGCGCCGAGGTGGTGCTCGCCGGGGACGTCTTCTACAGCGAGGCGATGGCGCGGCGGATGCTGCGCTTCCTGCTCCGGGCCGCCCGGTCCGGGGCCCGGGTGCTGGTCGGCGACCCGGGCCGGGCGTTCCTGCCCCGCGAGCGCTTCCACCAGTTGGCCGCCTACGACGTGCCGGTGCCGGAGGCGCTGGAGAGCGTACGGGTGAAGCACACCACGGTGTGGGAGCTGAACCCGGCTCCACCGGGAGCCGCCCACTAGCGTGACGCCCGTGCTGTTCCGGGGCTGGGAGTCCGTCGAGGGCCGGTGGCCCGACGTGGCCACGGTGGTCGACCACGTCGGCGTGCCGCATCTGGTGGTGACCCGGCACGCCCTGGTCCGGCAGCTGCTCACCGACCCGGCGACGTTCCGGCCGGACAACGCCCTCGACGCGGTGACCCCGATCCCGGTGGCCGCCCTGCGGGTCCTCGCCGGCCACCGGTTCCGGCTCCCCCCGACCCTGGCCAACAACTCGGGTTCCAGCCACCCGGAGATCCGCGGCATCGTCGCCGACGCGCTGCACCCCACCCGGGTGGCCGCGCAGCAGCCCTGGCTGACCGACCTGGTCCGGCGGCGGGTGGCCCGGCTCGCCACCGCCCTCGACGCGGGCGAGGCGGTCGACCTGTACGCCGAACTCGCCGCCGACCTGCCGCTGCTGGTGCTGGGCCGCCTGGTGGAGCTGCCGGACGCCCCGGTCGGCGCGGTCAAGGACTTCGCCCGGGCCGCCCTGGAGCTGTTCTGGGCCCCGCTGGCCGAGGACCGGCAGCTCGCGCTCGCCGCCGAGGTCGGCCGGTTCCACACCGTGCTGCGCGCGTTCGCCGCGACCGGTGGCGGGCTGGCCGCCCGGCTGCGCGACGCCGGGCACTCCCCCGACGTGGTCGTCGGCGCGCTCTTCTTCCTGCTGGTCGCCGGCCAGGAGACCACCTCGCAGTTCCTCACCCTGCTGCTGCACCGGCTGACCGGCGAACCGTCGGTCCGCGCCGGGCTGCGCGCCGGCGAGATCCCGGTCGCCGACGTGGTCGAGGAGGGGCTGCGCATGGAGCCGCCGATCGTCACCTGGCGACGGGTGGCGGCGGTGGACACCACGCTGGGCGGCACCCCCGTCGCGGCCGGCACCAGCATCGTGGCCTGGCTGGCCCGGGCCGGCCGGGACCCGGAGGTGGTCGCCGCGCCGGACGAGTTCCGGCCGGGGCAGCGCGGCTCCCGGCGCCACCTCGCCTTCGGGGCCGGGGCGCACCGCTGCGTGGGGGCGCAGCTGGCCCGGATGGAGGCATCGGTGGTGGTCGCCGAGGCGGCGCCGCTGCTCGACGGGGTGACCGTGGTCCGCCCGCCGTGGTGCCCGGACAACCTCACCTTCCGGATGCCGGACGCGTTCGTGGTGCGCCGGGCCTGAGCCGCCCGAGGGTGCGGGCCCGGGCCTGACGAAAGTCAGGGTGGGTCGCCGCCGATCGGCAGCGGTGCCGCCACCCGCCCGTTGCCTAGCGTCGGAGCATGATCACACTACGTGGGTTGACGAAACGGTTCGGGACGGCGACCGTGGTCGACGGCCTGACCGTCGACATCGGACCGGGGCAGGTGACCGGCTTCCTCGGCCCCAACGGCGCGGGCAAGTCCACCACCATGCGGATGGTGCTCGGGCTGGACCGGCCGACCGCCGGAGCGGCCCTGGTCAACGGCCGGCCGTACCGGGAACTGCGGCACCCGCTGCACGAGGTGGGCGCGCTGCTGGACGCCACCGGCATCCACCCGACCCGCTCCGGCCGGTCCCACCTGCGGGCGATGGCCCGCAGCAACGGCATCCCGGCCCGCCGGGTGGCCGAGGTGCTCGACCTGGTCGGGCTGGACGGGCGCGCCGCCGACAAGCCGGGACGGGCACTGTCGCTGGGCATGGGCCAACGGCTCGGGATCGCCGGCGCGCTGCTCGGCGACCCGCCCGTGCTGCTGCTCGACGAGCCGGTCAACGGCCTCGACCCGGACGGGGTGCGGTGGATCCGCCGGCTCACCCGGACCCTCGCCGACGAAGGACGGACCGTCCTGCTCTCCAGCCACCTGATGAGCGAGATGCAGCAGACCGCCGACCGGGTCATCGTGCTCGGCAAGGGTCGGCTCGTCGCCGACGCGCCGCTGGCCGAGCTGATCGCCGGCCCGGCCGCGTCGGTCCGGGTACGCGGCCCCGAACCGGCCGGCCTGGCGGCGCTGGGCGCCCGGCTGACCGCCGAGCGGGCGACCGTGACCGCATACGACACGGACGGCCTGACCGTCACCGGCGCCTCCGCCGACCGGGTTGGTGACCTGGCGTACGAGCTGGGGGTGCGGCTGCACGAGCTGACCCCGGTGGCCGCCTCGCTGGAGGAGGCGTTCCTGGAACTCACCGCCGACAGCGTCGAGTACGCCGCCGGCCCGGCCGGAAACGAGGCCCGATGACCACCCTGCCCACCCTCCCGCCGACCGCCCGGCCGGCATCCCGGACCGCCCCGACGACCGGCCCGTTCGCCGGCGCCGTCGCCGCCGAGTGGACCAAGCTGTGGTCGGTCCGGTCCACCTGGTGGACGCTGCTGGCGGCGGCGCTGACCATGGCGGCCACCGCTGCCCAGCTCGCCATCTACGCCGTCAACGCCAACACCGACGACGACCCGACGGTCAACCCGGGCATCCTGCCGGTCGGCGACATCGTGACCGGCTCGCTGGAACTCACCCAGTACGTCGTCCTCGCCCTCGGGCTGTTCGCCGTCACCAGCGAGTACGCCACCGGCACCATCCGCACAACGCTGCGCTGCACCCCGTCCCGCGGCCGCGCACTGCTGGCCAAGGCGGTCGTGGTCGGCGTCGTGACGTTCCTGGTCGGGCTGCTGCTCGGCGGCGTCGGCGCGGCGGTCGCCCGGCCGGTGCTCGGCGAGTGGGGTCGCGCCCCGCTCGGCGGAACCCTCGGCGACGTGGCCGCCTCGGCCGCGTACCTCGCGCTGGTCGGCGTGCTGGCGCTCGGGCTGGCGGCGGCGCTGCGCGGCGCGGTGCTCACCCTGACCGTGCTCTTCGCCCTGCTGATGATCGTGCCGCTGTCGCTGCAGGAACCGGGGATCACCGTGCTCACCCGGATCGCCGACGGCTTCCCGGGCGTCGCCGGCAGCCACTTCCTGGCCGGGGACACCGAGCCGTACCCGGCGGCGGTGGGGCTGCTGCTGCTCGCCGGCTGGGCGGTGGCCGCGCTGCTGCTCGGCCGGTACGCGCTGGGCCGCCGGGACGCGTGAGCGAGGGCGGGGCTGGTCACCCGGACGGCGGCACCAGCCCCGCCTCGTACGCGAGGATCGCCGCCTGCACCCGGTTGCGTACGTCCAGTCTGGTGAAGATGCTGGTCAGGTAGCTCTTCACGGTGCCCTCGACGAGGTGCAGCCGGCGGCCGATCTCGGCGTTGGACAGTCCCGCCCCGACCAGGGCCAGCACCTCCCGCTCCCGGTCGGTCAGCCCGGCGAGGCGGTCCCGGGCCTGCGGCCCCCGCGCCATCCGCCCGCCGCTCAGCTCGATCACCCGGCGCGCCACCCGGGGCGACAGGTACGCCCCACCGTCGGCCACCGCCCGGATCGCGGCGAGCAACTCCCGGGGATCACCCGACTTGAGCAGGAACCCGCTCGCCCCCTGACCGAGCGCCCGGGCGATCAGGTCGTCCTCACCGAAGGTGGTCAGCATGAGCGTGGCGGTCTCCGGCACCAGCCGGCGGATCTCCGCCGCCGCGCTGATCCCGTCCCACCTGGGCATCCGGATGTCCAGCAGCGCCACCCGGGGCCGGCGGGCGCGGACCAGCTCCACCGCCGCGTGGCCGTCGCCGGCCTCGCCGACCACCTCGATCGCCGGGTCGGCGGCCAGGATGGCACGCACCCCGGCGCGGACCATCGCCTCGTCGTCGGCGAGCACCACCCGCAAGGGGTGCCCATGGTCGTCGGTCACTGCGCGATCCGCTCCTTGCTGACCAGCCGGCCCTCGGAGAAGCAGAGCCGCCAGGTCGGCTCCGCGAAGGGGAAGTTGCCATCGGTGTAGTACTCACATGCCCCGGGGTCGTCGTCCGCCGTCGGCGGGGCCGCCTGCCGGCGGGGCAACCCGAGGCCGTCCCTTGGGTCGCCGACCCGCAGCCGCTCATACCCGGCCCGATCGAGCACCGCACCCGCCGTGGCGAGCGGGTAGTAGACCAGGGCGAGCACGAGCCCGAGAACGGCCGGCGCGCCGAACGCCATCAGCAGGCTGCGCCGCACCCGGCGGCGGGCGTCCCGCAGCCGCCGTGCCTCCTCCCCGGGTTGCTCGCCCGACGCTCGGCCGGGGCCGCTCGCGTCCGGCCCGCCGTCGGTCCGGCGCGCCACACCGCCTGCTCCGGGCGCCGCACCGTCGGGCACCGCGGCCGGGAGGGGCCGAGTGTCCGCGCCGGCCGTCGCGTCGGCGGTCAGCGGCAGCCGTGCGGAGACCTGGAAGCCGCCGTCCCGGGGCTCCGCGTCGAGCGCCCCGCCGGCGAGGCGGACCCGCTCGCGCAGGGCGAGCAGACCGCTGCCGTCGGACGCCGGCCCCGGCAGCGGCCCGGTCGGCGGTGCCGCGTTCACCACGCCGACCACCACCTCGTCGCCGGTCCGCTCGACGGTGACGGACACCGCGGCGCCGGGCGCGTACCGGGCGGCGTTGGTCAGCGCCTCGCGCACCACCCGATGGACGGTGTGCGCGGCCAGCGGAGGCAGCGCGCCGACGTCCCCAGCGGCCCGCAGCGCGACCGTCATCCCCGCGTCGCGGGCCCCGTCCACCAGCTCCGCCACGGTCTCGCCGGCCGGTCGCAGCGAGCCCGGCCGGTCCTCCCGGAGCACGCCGATGATCTCGCGCAGCCGCTCGGTGGCCGCGGCCACGCTGACGCGCAGCTCCCCGGCCGCGGCCCGGTGCGCGGGAGCCAGGTCGGGTGCCACCTCCAGCGCGGCGGCGCGCAACGCGATCAGGCTCAGGTCGTGGCCCAGCGAGTCGTGCATCTCCTGGGCGATCCGGGCCCGTTCCCGCAGCCGGATCCGGTCGACCGCGCTGCGCCGCTCACGCTCCTCCGCCTCGGCATGCCGCCGCTCCGCCTGCGCCAGCGCCCGCTGCTGCCGCCGGTGCCGCCCGAGCAGCCAGGGGAACACCCCGGCGAAGAGCAGCACCGAGGCCAGCAGGAACCAGGTCTCCGGCTCGGTGCCGAGCAGCCCGAGGTTGAGCGCGCTCCCGCCGACCGCGATGGCGCCGAAGACCGCTGCCGGTCGCCCGGTGCCGGTGCTGCGCCGCCCCGCGAGAAAGCTGAACACCGGGATGGCGAAGACGAAGTTGCCGTCGAGCAGCGAGCCGAACACCACCGCCACCAACGCCGCCAGGGGCAGCCGCCGGCCGAGCGCCACCGCGAGGGCGAGCAGCGCCAGCGACCCGACCAGCAGCGGCACCGCGTACCGGGGATAGGGCGGGGTGACCCCGGCGTACGCCACCGGCGCCGACACCGCGGCCCACAGCAGCAGGTCGCCGACCCACCGCCGGCCGGTCGGCCCGCGGTCGGGGTCCGGGCGTCCCGCCCACCACCAGCGCAGTTCCACGGCGGCCACGGTACCGACGGCCGGCCGGACCGGGCACCGACGAAAGTCAGGTGGTCAGCTCGCGTCCTCGGCCCAGGCCCGCCAGTCGTCGAGCACCCCGTACAGCGCGGGGGTGAGCCAGCCCGGGGCGGACCGGCGGAACACCCCCGGGTCCATCGCGCCGGCGCCCATCGGCACCGCGCCCAGCAGGTTAGGCACCAGGTCGGACAGGTTGAGCCAGTGCACCAGCTCCGGCTCGGCCGGCCAGGCCCCGATGACCACCCCGGCGGGGACCGCCCGGCGGTCCAGCGCCTCCAGGGTGAGGGCGGTGTGGTTCAGCGTGCCGAGCCCGGCGCGGGCCACCACCACGGCCGGCGCGCCCAGCGACACCGCCAGGTCGGCCACCGTCCAGGGCTCACCCGACGGCCGCAGCCCCATCGGTACGAGCAGCCCGCCGGCCCCCTCCACGAGCACCAGATCGTGCTTGTCGGTCTCCTCGCGGATCGCGTCGACGGCGGTGTAGAGCTCCAGCGGCGGCAGCTCGGCGACCCGGGCCGCGGCCAGCGGGGCGAGCGGGTCCGGATAGCTGGCCAAGGTCCGGCCGGTGAGCGGGGCGGCCAGCCGGATCACCGAGTCCACATCGCCGGGCTCACCGGTGGCCGTACCGGTCTGGCCGGGCTTGACCACCGCCACCCGCAGCCCGGCGGCCTGCGCGGCGGTCGCGATCGCCGCGGTCACCACCGTCTTGCCCACCTCGGTGTCCGTCCCGGTCACCAGCACCGGCCCGGTCCAACCATTCGTCATGAGGCCACCTCTGTTCGCGACTGCGGGGCTCGCAAAACCGGCTCACTCCTCGCGCTCACGGTGCCGCTCTTCGTTCGCGACTGCGGGGCTCGCAAAACCGGCTCACTCCTCGCGCTCACGGTGCGCACTCCACGATGGCGTCCAGGGCCCGGCCGAAGTCCGCCCGCGCCACCCCGGCGCCGATGGTGAGCCGGAGCCGGGATCGGCTGTCCGGCGTGGACGGCGGCCGGAAGCAGCCCACCGCCACGCCCCGGTCCCGGCAGTCGGCCGCCCACGCGGTCGCCGCCTCCGGGCCGGGCGCCGTCACCGACACCACCGCCGCGTCGGGCGCGGAGACCTCCAGCCCGGCCCCGCCCAGCCGGCGTACCGCGAGGGCGGCCCGCTCGGCGAGCTCGGCGCGCAGTTCGTCGCCGGCCCGGGCCAGCCGCACCGCGGCCAGCACGCCGGCCGCGACCGCCGGGGGCAGCGCGGTGTCGAAGATGAAGGTGCGGCCGGTCTCCACCAGGTGCCGGACGAACTCCGCCGGCCCGGCCACCACTCCGCCCGCGCCCCCGAGCGCCTTGGAGAGGGTGGCGGTCACCACCACGTCGGGCTCGCCGGCCAGCCCCGCCGCGACCACCCCGCCGGCCCCGGCCGGACCGGTGACGCCGAGCGCGTGCGCGTCGTCGACCAGCAGCAGGGCACCATACCGGCGGGCGACGGCGTGCAGCGCGGCCAGTGGGGCGAGGTCGCCGTCGACCGAGAAGACCGACTCGGTGACCACCACCGCGGGCCGGCCCGGGGCGGCGGCCAGCGCGGCGGCCACCGCGTCGACGTCGGCGTGCGGGGTCACCACGGTCTCCGCGCCGGAGATCCGGCATCCGTCGATCAGCGAGGCGTGGTTGTGCGCGTCGGAGACGAGCAGCGTACGCGGCTGCACCAGGCCCCGGACGGCGGCGAGGTTGGCCAGGTAGCCGGAGGAGAAGACCAGCGCCCGGTCGGCGCCGAGCCAGTCGGCCAGCGCGTCCTCCAGCGCGTGGTGCAGGTCGGTGGAGCCGCGCACCAGCCGGGACCCGGTGGCCCCCAGCCCGTACGCGGTCAGCGCCGCCGCGGCGGCGGCGGTGACCTCCGGGTGGGTGGCCAGGCCGAGGTAGTCGTTGCCGGCCAGGTCGACCACGGCGTCGCCGGCCGCGCGTGGGCGCAGCGTACGGGTGAGCCCCGCCTTGGCCCGCAGCTCGGCGCGGCGGTCGAGCGCCGCCAGCCAGTCCGCCACCGTCGCGCCCCTTCCCGCCGTTCGTCGCCCCTCGGGCGCTTCCGCCGGGCGAAATTACCACCCGGCCGGGCGGCCCCGGCGTGGCGCGCCCCGGCTCGCCGAGGCAGGTCTGCCCCTGCTCATGGCCCGGGACTCGGCCGTTTCCGCCCTCGGAACGGCCTTGTAGGGTACGAGCCATGCCAGAGATCCTCGACCAGACCCGCACCCGGGTGCTGGAGAACGGCGTCGGCCTCGACGAGGCCGGTGTCCTCGCCGTGCTGAACCTGCCCGACGAGCACCTGCCCGCCGCGCTCCAACTCGCCCACGAGGTACGGATGCGCTGGTGCGGCCCGGAGGTCGAGGTCGAGGGCATCGTCTCGCTGAAGACCGGCGGCTGTCCCGAGGACTGCCACTTCTGCTCCCAGTCCGGCCTGTTCACCTCGCCGGTCCGCTCGGTCTGGCTGGACATCCCGGCGCTGGTCGAGGCGGCGAAGCAGACCGCGGCGACCGGGGCGACCGAGTTCTGCATCGTGGCCGCGGTGCGCGGCCCGGACGCCCGGTTGATGAAGCAGATGCGCGAGGGCGTGGCCGCCATCAAGGCGGAGGTGGACATCCAGGTCGCCGCCTCGCTGGGCATGCTCACCCAGGAGCAGGTCGACGAGCTGGTCGAGATGGGCGTGCACCGCTACAACCACAACCTGGAGACCTGCCGCTCCTACTTCCCGAACGTGGTCACCACGCACTCCTGGGAGGAGCGCTGGGAGACCTTGACGATGGTCCGCGAGTCCGGCATGGAGGTCTGCTGCGGCGGCATCCTCGGCCTCGGCGAGTCGGTGGAGCAGCGGGCCGAGTTCGCCGCGCAGCTCGCCGAGCTGGACCCGCACGAGGTCCCGCTGAACTTCCTCAACCCCCGCCCCGGCACCCCGCTCGGCGACCGTCCGGTGGTGGCGGGCAAGGACGCGCTGCGGGCCATCGCCGCGTTCCGGCTGGCCATGCCGCGCACCATCCTCCGGTACGCGGGCGGCCGGGAGCTCACCCTCGGCGACCTGGGCACCCGGGACGGCCTGCTCGGCGGCATCAACGCGGTCATCGTCGGCAACTACCTGACCACGCTGGGCCGGTCGGCGACCGACGACCTGAAGCTGCTGGACGAGCTGAAGATGCCGGTCAAGGCGCTGTCGGCGACCCTGTAGAGACCCACCCGGTGAGGACGACGTGACCGAGCTTGTCGAGCCCGCGACGACGCGGCGCTGGTGCGACCGCTGTGGTGAGCCGGCCGACGCCGGCGCGCACGCGGCCTGCCAGGCGGCGCGCGAGCTGGAGCCGCCGCGCTACTGCGCCCACTGCCGCCGGCGGATGAAGGTGCAGGTCGTGCCGACCGGCTGGTCGGCGGTCTGCGTCGAGCACGGCGAGAGTCGGGGCTGACGTGCTGCAGGGGCGGGCGGTGACGTTACGACCGGCGACGGACGCCGACGTGCCCGCCCTCGCCGCGATCCGCGCCACCCCCGAGGTGAGGCGCTGGTGGCGCGGTGGCGACGACCTCGCCGAGGCGGTCCGCGCCGACCTGGCCGACGACGACCTGACCGTGTACGCCATCGAGCACGAGGGCCGGGTGGTCGGCGCCATCCAGTGGTACGCCGAGACGGACCCCGACTACCGCCACGCCAGCCTGGACATCTTCCTCGACCCGGCGGTACGCGGCGCCGGCCTCGGCGGGGACGCCATCCGCACCCTGGCCCGGCACCTGGTCGACGAGTACGGCCATCACCGGTTCACCATCGACCCTGCGGCGGCGAACACGGCGGCGATCCGCGCGTACGCGAAGGTGGGCTTCCGCCCGGTGGGCATCATGCGGCGGTACGAGCGCGGCGCGGACGGGCGCTGGCACGACGGTCTCCTCATGGACCTCCTCGCCCACGAACTGGCCGACTGAGTCAGCCGTCCCAGACCAGGTGGCCGTCGGGTAGGCGGCGGGCACCCGCCGCGGGGCGGTGCGGACTGAGCCGGCCGTCCGGCATGAGGTGCCGCACCGGCACCCCGCGCCCGAGTGCCGCCACGTCGGCGATGAGCCGCCGGTGGCAGCGCCACCAGACGCTCTCGCTGCACATCACCGCCGTCGTCCGCCGGGCCGCGTCGGCCAGCACCTCGTCCAGCGCCGCGTCGAACTCCGGCGTCCGGGTGTAGGCGGCGTACGCCCGGAATGCGGCGACCGTCCACCAGGTGTCCGGCTCCGGTTCCCCGGCGCGCACGTGCCGGCGACCGCCGAGGCGGGGCTCCCAGCGGTAGGCGATGCCCCGCTCCGGCAGCCAGCGTTCGAGCGCCTCCCGTCGGACGTCCGGGTTGGTCCGGCTGGCCGGGTACCGCCGTACGTCCACCACGAGGGCGATCCGCGCGCCGGTCAGCAGTTCCCCCAACCGCTCCCGGTCGGCCGCCCCGTGCCCCACCGTCAGCAACTCCCGCTTCACCGCGTCAGCTTGTCCCGGATCGCCGCCGTCCAACCGGCAGTTGGCGCACGGCCCACCCCAGGGCGACAACGCCGAATCCCTACGAGCCAACCCTGTCAACGAGAGCGACCCTGGGTCCTCCGGTCGGCCGACGTGGCCATGACATGCGCGAGCACTTCGAGCGCCATGCCGGCGCAGCACGCCAGCCCCGCTCTGCGTTACATCGACATGCGCTGAAAGCGGCCTGATCTTTGCCCGACGTCCGCTTCAGGTCGGCCGTCTGTCCAGCTCAGCCTGATCGTCCGATGTCGCTATCCGAGAGGGCTTATGGGATCATGTGCCGTCCCCTCTCTCAATCTCGGAGGAATACTCATGCCACAGCGTCGGCGCGTGGCGCGCGCGGCTCTCACCGCAGCCGCCGCCACGGCCCTCCTCGCTCTCGCCACCCCGGCCTGGGCGTCCAGCACCACCCCGCTCAACCCGGCGCACAAGGGCTCGACCGCGGCCGGTTTCAATCAGGAGTGCAGCGACGAGCGGTTCGCCGACAAGGCGGATAACCAGGACGGCTGGCACTTCGTCCTGCCCGGCGGCAACGCGTCCGGGAACTTCGAGAGCCTGAGCCTGACCTTCACCGACGGGACCACAAACGTCGAGGTGAAGATCCCGGACGCGTCCGACGCCTACCCGGACCACCTCTACTCGACCGGGGGCAACAACGGGCGCACCATCCACGCGTACCTGTTCACGCCGGCCGGCTGGACGCTGGTCGACGGCAGCGCGGTGATCAGCGGCACGGCGGACAAGTTCAACCTGAGCCACACCTGCGCCGGCACCGGCGGCGAGGAGTCGCCGTCGCCCTCCCCGTCGCCCTCCTCCTCCGAGTCGCCGACCCCGTCCGAGTCGCCGACCGCGTCCGAGTCGCCGACCGCGTCCGAGTCGCCGTCCGCGTCCGAGTCGCCGTCCGCGTCCGAGTCGCCGTCGGCCTCGGAGTCGCCGTCCGGTTCCACGTCGGAGACCCCCACCGGTGGCACCTCGGTCTCGCCGAGCACCTCGGTGGGTGGCGGTGGCAGCGAGGGCGGTCTGCCGCTCACCGGTGTGGCCGCGACCGGCATCGCGCTCACCGGCGTCCTGCTTATCGGTGGCGGCGTCGTGCTGATGACGCTGCGTCGCCGCCGGGACAAGGTCACCTTCACCAGCTGACCTCCGCGCCACCTGGGAACCGGCCGTCGGACCTCCGTCCGGCGGCCGGTTCCGTCATTGTGCGGACCGGCACGATCGCGGCGCTGCGCGACTGAACCCTGGCGGGCATTGACGGACAACCCGGCCGCCGACCGCCCGACGTGGATCACATAAACGATAACTATCGATGGAATGTCCACGTATTCCCAGGTGGACGCCAGTGCGGGACGACCACAGCCGGCGCCAACCGGTGGACCCGGCGTCCTGGCATACGAGCGTACGGTTGCCCGCGCGCTCGACCGCGCGGGACAGTACGCCTCACCAGCGGTGCCATCGACGCCGCCGCTCCCCTGGACAACCCTGAGGAGATCGCGATGGCTCTCAGACTCGCCGACGGCACCTCCTGGTCCGACACCCTCGCCCGCGCGGTGGCCGCCGCGCCGGAAGCCTTCGGCACCACGCCGGACGGCAGCGCCACCCTGCACAACCTGATCGAAGGCGGATGGCAGGCGGTCGGCGCGCCGACCCCGGTGCGCACCCCCGTCGACCACACCGTCCTGGTGAACCTGGCCCGGCTCGACGCCGACGCGGCGCGCCGGGCCGTCGCGCACGCCGCCACCGCCCACCGGGACTGGGCCCGGACCCCGCTCGCCGACCGCAAGGCCCGGGTCACCGAGGCCCTCGACGCGCTCACCGCCCACCGTGACCTGCTCGCCATGCTGCTGGTCTGGGAGATCGGCAAGCCGTGGCGGCTGGCCTGTGCCGACGTCGACCGCGCCCTGGACGGCGTGCGCTGGTACGTGCAGGAGATCGACCGGATGCTCGCCGACGGCCGCGAACCGCTGCCCGGCCCGGTCAGCAACATCGCCTCCTGGAACTACCCGATGAGCGTGCTGGTGCACGCCGAACTGGTGCAACTGCTCGCCGGCAACGCGGTGATCGCCAAGACCCCGTCCCAGGGCGGCGCGGTCTGCCTCACCGTGGCGCACGCCCTGATGCGCCGCGCCGGGCTGCCCGCCACCCTGGTCTCCGGCAGCGGCGAGGAACTCTCCGAGGTCCTGGTGCGCGCCCCGGAGATCGGCGCGGTGGCGTTCGTCGGCGGCCGGTCCAACGGCGGCAAGGTGGCCGCGGCGCTGCTGGACTCCGACAAGCGGCACTTCATCGAGCAGGAGGGCCTCAACGCCTGGGGCATCTGGAAATTCTCCCAGTGGGACCTGCTCGCCGCGCACCTGAAGAAGGGCTTCGAGTACGGCAAGCAGCGCTGCACCGCGTACCCGCGGTTCGTGGTCCAGCGAGACCTGGTCGACGAGTTCCTCGACATGTACCTGCCGGTCGTCCGCTCCGTACGCTTCGGACACCCGCTCGCCGTCGGCGCCGACTGGTCGGCCGGCGACCCGCTGCCCGAGCTGGACTTCGGCCCGCTGATCAGCGCCGCCAAGGCCGAGGAGCTGCGCCGCAAGGTCGACGAGGCGGTACGCGGCGGCGCCGTGCCGCTGCACCGGGGCAAGCTCGACGGGGCACCCTTCCTCGACGGGCAGGACACCTCCGCGTACGTGGCGCCGGCTGTGCTGCTCGCCCCGCCGGGGCGGTCCCGGCTGATGCACGCCGAGCCCTTCGGCCCGGTCGACACCATCGTCGTGGTGGACACCACCGACGAGCTGCTGGCCCAGATGAACGCCTCCAACGGCGCGCTGGTCGCCTCCCTCGCCTGCGACGACGAGGAGCTGGCCGGCAAGCTCGCCGTCGACCTGCAGGCGTTCAAGGTGGGCATCAACAAGCCCCGCTCGCGCGGCGACCGGGAGGAGCCGTTCGGCGGCCGGGGCGCGTCCTGGAAGGGCGCGTTCGTCGGCGGCGACCTGCTCGTACAGGCGGTCACCGTGGGCGGCGACGGCCGGCTCTACGGCAACTTCCCCGACTACAGCAGCTACCCGACGACCTGACGACACCGGCAGGGCCCCCGCACCGGGGGCCCTGCCGGGTCGCCGTCCCCCGAACCGGAGGTCGGTCAGGTGGCGCCGGAACCGGTCACCCGCCCGACGTCGGCGTACCGCGCCGTTGCGGCACCCGGCGCGGCGGGGGACCGTCCAGTCAGGGCGACCGTCGTACGGCCGCGTCGGCCGGCCGGGGCACCTCGGCCCGGCGCGCCCGCAGCGGCACCGTCACGGTCAGCACGCTGCCGTCCCGGTCCACCGAGGTCGGCCGGTCCAGCCGGCGCACGGCGCGCAGCATCGGGGTGTTCTCGGCGTGCACGTGCAGCAGCACGGCGGCGTAGCCGACCCGCTCGGCGTGCCCGAGCAGCCGCCGCAGCAGGGCCGAGCCCAGGCCGCGCCGCTGCCAGTCGTCGCGGACCAGCAGCGCAACCTCCGCCTCGTCCCCCTCGCCGAGCAGGTTGGCCAGCGCCACGACCGGCTCCGCCTCCCCGTCGGAGTCGGCCGTGGCGACCAGGGTGAGCCCGCGGGCCGGCTCCAGCAGCCGCCGCAACCGGGCCGGTGACGGCCGGGCGGCACCGCTCAGGTAGCGCCGCTGCCGGCTCCGCGCCGAGCAGGTCTCGTGCAGCTCCAGCACCCCCGGCAGGTCGTCGGCGGTGGCCGGCCGGACCAGCACCTCGGCCGAGTCGGGCAGCACCAGGGTCACCCGGTCGGCGTCGCGCCGGGCGACCGTGGCGGCGAGCTCCACCAGCGCCTGAGCCCGGGCGTACTCGGCCGGGGTGAAGCTCGGCTCGCGGCGGCGCAGCTCGTACGACCCGCCCGACGGGTCGGCCAGCAGCATCGTCGTCGCGCCCACCCCGCCGAGCGGGCCGGCCGGCGCCGGCCGCCAGGCCACCGAGTCGGCGCCGAGCAGGGCACGCAGCGCCTCGCCGGCCGCCTCCGGGTCCCTGGCCAGCCGGGTGGCCAGGCCGAGCACCCTGGTGGGCTGGTCGGCCAGGCCACGCGCCTCGCTGCGCGCCACCCAGCAGTCCCGGCCGCGTCCCCGCTCGACGGCGGCCCGCAGGTCGGCCTCGGTGAGCTGGTCGGGCGCGTCGACCAGGAAGTCGTCGACCGCGCCCACCTCGGTGGTGTGCACCTGCACGGCGAGGATGTTGACCCCGCGCAACGCGAGGCTCGCCGTGAGCACCGACAGGTATCCCGGCCGGTCCTCGACGGTGGCTCGGATCCGCCACAGCGCCATGTCTGCTCCTTTCCCCACCACCAGACCCTGCCGCGCCGCTGTTGCGGGTCCGTTGCCCGGCGGTGACGCGGCGGGCACCGTCACGTCACGCTGGTCACCGACGGCGCGCCGACCAGATCGAGCCGGTCGCCGAGGATCACCGCGCTGGCGCGGACCAGTTGGGCGAGCCGGTCCACCTCGGTGGCGTGGAACGCCGGGGCGGTGAGCGGCTCGGTATGGTCCCGCGCCACCACCAGCACCAGGCCGGCGCGCCCGAACGGGGCGATCGCGTGGTGCCGGCCGTCCGGGCCGGCCGTCGCCCGGGCCCGCAGCGGGGTCACCTCCGGCAGCCGGGGCGGGGTCGGGGTCCGCCAGCTCGCGTGCCCGACGGTGGCCTCACCCGCGCCACCGCGGGAGGCCCAGTCCAGCGGTACGACCGCGGCCACCGCCCAGTCCGCGGCGAGCAGCCCTGGCACCGCGTCGACCAGGGTGGCGATCCCGTCGGTCGGGTTCGCCGCGATCTGGGCGAGCAGCTCGGCGTCCTGGCCGCTGGTGGTCGGCGCGCCGATCGCCCGCCACACCCCGTCCACGTGCACGCCGGGGATGGCGGCCAGCCCGGCTAGGAGGCGTTCCACCCGCGCCGCGCCCGGCCACACCACGGTGAAGTCGTCCACCGCCCGGCCGCCGAGCCGTTCCAGCACCACCACCTGCACGATGTCGGCCCCGGACACGCCGAGTGTGCGGGCCACCTGGCCGAGCGTGCCGGGCCGGTCCGGCAGGGTCACCCGAACTCTCAGCAGCATGTCTGATCCCTCCGCTCGGCGGGCCGGCCAAGACGGCCGGCAGGCTGGGCTACAGCCTGCCGGTGGACCATTTCGCCCCGGTTGCAGCGCCATGTCCCGCCGGGAAAATCCGACCTTGACAAGAAAGCTGAGCTGCCATCAACTAATCGGATGACCGATCCGGCCGTCGACGCACCCTCGACCGGTTCGGCCCCCGGTGGGCTCGACCTCGAACGACTCGCCGCGTACCTGGCGGCGCACCGGCCCGAGCTGGTGGCCGGGCCGCTGACCGCGCGGCTGATCGCCGGGGGCAAGTCCAACCTGACCTACCTGCTGCGCAGCGGCGACCGGGAGCTGGTGCTGCGCCGCCCGCCGCTCGGGCACGTGCTGGCCACCGCGCACGACATGGCCCGGGAGCACCGGGTGATCGCCGCGCTCGCCCCCACCGAGGTGCCGGTCCCCGCCGTGCTGCTGCTCTGCCCCGACGACACGGTGATCGGCGCGCCGTTCTACCTGATGGAGAAGGTCGACGGCGAGGTCTACCGGACCCGGTCACAGACCGACCCGCTCACCGCCGGGCAGCGGCGCGACCTGGCCATGGCGATGATGGACACCCTCGCCGCGCTGCACACGGTCGAGCCGGCCGCGGTCGGGTTGGCCGACTTCGGCCGCCCCGACGGCTACCTGCGTCGGCAGGTACGCCGCTGGGCAGGCCAGCTCGACCGGTCCCGCAGCCGCCCGCTGCCCGGCATCGACGAGCTGCGCGACGCGCTCGCCGGCAGCGTGCCGGAGGGCGCGAACGCCGGCCGGATCGTGCACGGCGACTACCGGCTGGACAATCTCCTCGCCGCGGTCGACCCGGTCGCCGTCCGGGCGGTGCTCGACTGGGAGATGGCCACCCTCGGCGACCCGCTGGCCGATCTGGGGCTGCTAATGACCTACTGGGACGTGCTCGGCGACAGCGACGCCGCCGACGGCAACCCGGTCGCCGACGGCCTCGGCCCGCGCGCCGGCTTCCCCACCGGAGCCGAGCTGATCGACCGGTACGCCGGACGCAGCGACGTCGACGTCGGCCCGCTGCACTGGCACGTGGCGCTCGGCTGCTTCAAGCTCGCGGTGATCTGCGAGGGGATCCACTACCGGCACA
Organism: Micromonospora sp. NPDC006431; assembly: GCF_042870725.1. Taxonomy (NCBI): domain Bacteria; kingdom Bacillati; phylum Actinomycetota; class Actinomycetes; order Micromonosporales; family Micromonosporaceae; genus Micromonospora; species Micromonospora sp. NPDC006431. The sequence goes on along the minus strand of NZ_JBIAHQ010000009.1, from coordinate 136,310 downwards.
CCCTCGGGCAGACGCTCGGCGGCGGCTTCGACCGGATCGGCGAGCTGGTGGCGCCGCTGGTCGAGCACGGTCTGCACGCGGTCAGGGGCAAGTGATGGACTTCGCGTACGACGCCCGTACGGTCGAGCTGCGCGACCGGCTGGCAGCCTTCCTCGCCGAGTGCGTGTACCCGGCCGAGCCGGTGCACGCCGAGCAGGTCGCCGCCGCCGGCGACCCGTGGGCACGCCCGCCGGTCATGGCCGAGCTGAAGGCCGAGGCCCGTTCGCGGGGCCTGTGGAACCTCTTCCTCCCCGATTCCCGGTACGGCGCCGGCCTGACCAACCTCCAGTACGCCCCGCTCGCCGAGCTGACCGGGCGCAGCCCGCACTTGGCCCCGGAGGCGCTGAACTGCGCCGCCCCGGACACCGGCAACATGGAGCTGCTCGCCGAGTTCGGCTCTGCTGCGCAGCGGGACCGCTGGCTGAAGCCCCTGCTGGAGGGGGAGATCCGCTCCGCGTTCTGCATGACCGAGCCGGAGGTGGCCTCCTCCGACGCCACCAACATCGCCACCCGGATCACCCGGGACGGCGACACCTTTGTCGTCAACGGCCGCAAGTGGTGGTCGTCCGGGGCGATGGACCCGCGCTGCGAGATCCTCATCGTGATGGGCAAGACCGACCCGGGCGCCGAGCGGCACCGCCAGCAGAGCATGATCCTGGTCCCCCGGGACACCCCGGGCGTGACCGTACGCCGGGGCATGACCGTGTTCGGCTACACCGACGCCCCGCACGGCGGCCACGCCGAGATCGACTTCTCCAACGTACGGGTGCCGGCGGAGAACCTGGTCGGCGCCGAGGGCGGCGGCTTCGCCATCGCCCAGGCCCGGCTCGGCCCGGGGCGGATCCACCACTGCATGCGGCTGATCGGGATGGCCGAGCGGGCCCTGGAGTTGCTCTGCCGGCGGGCGCTGGACCGGGTCGCGTTCGGCCGGCCCCTCGCCGAGCAGGGCGTGGTCCGGGAGTGGATCGCCGAGTCCCGGGTGCGCATCGAGCAGGCCCGGCTGCTGGCGCTCAAGACCGCCTGGCTGATGGACACCGTCGGCAACAAGGGCGCGCACACCGAGATCCAGGCCATCAAGATCGCCACGCCGGCGATGGCCGAGTGGGTGATCGACAAGGCCGTCCAGGCGTACGGCGGGGCCGGCGTCAGCCAGGACACCCCGCTCGCCGCCCTGTGGGCGCAGGCCCGCACCCTCCGCCTGGCCGACGGCCCCGACGAGGTCCACAAGGCCTCCCTAGCCAAACGCGAACTCCGCCGCTGGTCCTGACCCCACCCCCGCCGACCTCCGGGTTGATCATGAGGTTGGCCGGGACGAACCGGGGCAATCCACACCGCTAACCTCATGGTCAACGCGCCCGGGGGCGCGCGGTCCGGTCGAGGCTGGGGGTCAGGCGGAGGCGCGGTGGATGAGCTTGGTGTCGAGGAGGACGTGCGGGGACACCTCCTCGCCGCGGATGCGGGAGACCAGCAGGCGGGCCATCTGCCGGCCCATCTCCTCCACCGGCTGGAAGACCGTGGTCAGCGGCGGCTCGGCCTGCCGGGCGATCGGGGCGTCGTCGAAGCCGATCACCGCCACGTCCTCGGGCACCCGGCGGCCGGCCTCGCGGAGCGCCCGCAGGGCGCCGAAGGCCATCAGGTCGGAGGCGACGAAGACCGCGTCCAGGTCCGGGCAGACCTCCAGCAGCCGGCGCATGCAGGCCGTGCCGCTGCCCTCGCTGAAGTCGCCGTACGCGATGAGGTCCGGGTTCACCTCGCCGCCGGCGGCCTGGACGGCCTCCCGGTAGCCGGTCAGCCGGGCCAGGCCGGCGCCCATGTCCTGGGGGCCGGCGATGGTGGCGACCCGCCGCCGTCCTCGTTCGAACAGGTGCTCCACCGCCTGCCGGGCACCGCCGACGTTGTCCACGTCGACGAACCAGGCCGGCTGGGCGTTCGGGTGCAGCATCCGGGCCGGCCGGCCGCCGAGCACGGTGGGCAGGCCGCGCTCCTCCAGCAGGGTGGGCAGCGGGTCGGCGTCGTGCAGGGAGAGCAGCAGCACGCCGTCCACGTGCTGGTTGGTCAGGTGGTGCTCGACCCGTTCCCGCTCGATCTGGGACTGCGCCATGGCCAGCCAGAGCTGCATCGGGGTCTCCAGCAGCGCGGAGCTGACACCCCGGACGATGCCGGCGAAGAACGGCTCGGTGAAGACCCGCTCCCCCGACTCGGAGACCACCAGCGCCACCGAGTCGGTCCGCTGGGTCACCAGCGCCCGGGCGGCGCGGTTGGGCACGTACCCCAGCTCGGCGATCGCCGCCTGGACGGCGGCCCGGGCCTCGGGGCTGACCTGGGGCGAGCCGTTGACCACGCGAGAGACCGTGCCGCGCCCCACGCCGGCGCGGGCGGCGACCGCGTCCAGGGTCGGGCGCCCGAGCGACCGCGTGCGCTGCGTTGTCATCGTCTGCACCTCCGACGTCGGGCGGACCCGGCACCTGCTTGGGCGTCGGTGCCGGGCCACCCGTTACTGGCTGGCCTTCCGCCCTATTGTGCGGCCAGGCCGTTACGTCGGATCACCTCGGCGTACCACCTGGCGCTGGACTTGGGGATCCGGGCCTGGCTGTCGTAGTCGACGTACACCATCCCGAAGCGCTTGGTGTAGCCCCAGGCCCACTCGAAGTTGTCCAGCAGCGACCAGGCGAAATACCCCTTCAGCGGCACCCCGGCGCCGATCGCGGCGTGCGCGGCGCGCAGGTGCGCGTCGAAGTACGCCAGCCGGTCCGGGTCGTCCACCCGGCCGTCGATCACCGCGTCGACGAACGCGGAGCCGTTCTCGGTGACGTACAGCGGCAGGTCGGTGTAGTCCCGGTGGACGCGTTCCAGGGTCTCCACCAGGCCCGGGGCGTCGATCTCCCAGTCCATGTCGGTCACCGGCACCCCCCGGGTGACGAACCGGACGTCCGCACTGCCGGGCCAGCAGGACGGCGCCCGCCAGTAGGCCTCCGCCCCGGCCCCGGGGGCCGGTGCGGCGACCACGTACCGGCTGTAGTAGTTGACGCCCACCACGTCCAGCGGCGCCGAGATGATCCCCAGGTCGCCGTCGCGCACGTGCCCGAAGTCGGTGACCTGGCGCAGGTCGGCCTGCAGGTCCGCCGGGTACGCCCCGCGCAGCACCGGGTCGAGGAAGAACCGGTTCGCCAGCCCGTCGATGCGGCGGGCCGCGTCGGCGTCCGCGGGCGAGTCGGTGGCCGGGGTCACCGGGTAGAGGTTGAGCGTGATGCCGAGCTGCGCCTCCGGCCGGGCCGCCCGCACCGCCTGGACGGCCAGCCCGTGCCCGAGCATGAGGTGGTGCCCGGCCCGGACCGCGTCCGCCCCGTTCGAGCGGCCGGGCGCGTGCACGCCGGAGCCGTAGCCGAGGAACGCCGAGCACCACGGCTCGTTGAGGGTGGTGAAGTATCGCACCCGGTCGCCGAGCGCGTCGGCGACGAGCCGGGTGTAGTCGGCGAACCGGTCGGCGGTGTCGCGGGCCGGCCAGCCGCCGGCGTCCTCCAGTGGCTGGGGCAGGTCCCAGTGGTAGAGGGTGAGCCACGGCTCGATGCCGTGGGCCAGCAACTCGTCGACCAGCCGGCGGTAGAAGTCCAGTCCCGCCTGGTTGGCCGGCCCGGCGCCGCCCGGCTGGACCCGCGGCCAGGAGATCGAGAAACGGTACGACTTCAGGCCCAGGTCGGCCATCAGCCGCACGTCCGCGGGCATCCGGTGGTAGTGGTCGCAGGCCACGTCACCGGTGTGCCCGGCCACCGTCCGGCCCTCGGTGTGGCTGAAGGTGTCCCAGATCGACGGGGTCCGGCCGCCCTCGGCCGCCGCCCCCTCGATCTGGTACGCCGCGGTCGCCGCACCCCACAGGAAGCCGGGCGGGAAGGTGAGTTCCGGCCCCTGGTCGAGGACCCCGACGGCGGGTGGGCTGGCTGGGTTGCTCACGACTTGACGGCGCCTTCCATGATTCCGCCGATGATCTGGCGGCCGAAGATGATGAACACGACCAACAGCGGCAGGGTTGCCAGCGCGGTGCCGGCGAACAGGGCCACGTAGTCCGTCTGGTACGGCCCGGACGAGAGGATCTTCAGGGAGTATTGCACCGTCGGGGTGTCCGGGGTGAGCACGATGAACGGCCAGAGGAACTCGTTCCAGGTCTGCATGAAGGTCAGCAGGCCGAGCACCGCCGCCGCCGGCCGCAGCGCGGGCAGCACCACGTTCCAGTAGATCCGCCAGGTGGAGCAGCCGTCGAGCCGGGCCGCCTCGATCAGCTCGTCGCTGATCGCGGACATCGCGTACTGGCGCATCATGAACACCCCGAAGCCCTGCACCAGGAACGGCACGATGACCGCCTGCAGGGTGCCCGTCCACCCGAGATCCACCATCATCAGGTAGAGCGGGATGACGCCGAGCTGGGTCGGCACCATCATGGTCAGGATGATGACCAGCAGCAGCGCGTTGCTGCCCCGGAACCTGAGCTTCGCGAAGGCGAAGCCGGCCAGGCTGGAGAAGAAGATCACCGAGATGGTGACCACGCTCGACACGACGGCCGAGTTGACCAGACCGTAGACGAACGAGGCGTCCTCGTTGGCGAGCATCCGGTCGATGTTGGTGAACAACTGGTCGCCGGGGCTCGGCGGCATCTCGTAGACCGCGCTGTTGTCCCGGGAGGCGATGATGAACGACCAGATGATCGGGAAGATCGACAACACGCTGCCAATGATCAGCGCGAGGTAGGTCAGCGGGCTGGCCTGCCAGAGCTGTACGCCGGGGGTGCGCCGGCGGCGTCGCGGAGCCGGCGGTGGTGGGGCCACCGACCGGGGAAGGGTCTGCGCGGTGGTCACTTCTGCTCCCCCTTCACCGACCGGCGTACGAGCGCAAAGTTGATCAGCGCGAAGATGATGATCATCATGAAGAGCAGCCAGGACATCGCCGAGCCGTACCCGTACTCGGCGTTGCCGGTGAAGGTCCGCTCGTAGATGTACATGGCCAGGGTCTGGAACTGGTGGTCCGCGCCACCGCGGACCAGGCCGAACCCGTACATCAGGGGCTCGGTGAAGATCTGGAAGCCACCGATGGTGGAGATGATGACCGTGAAGAGGATCGTCGGCCGAATCAGCGGCACGGTGATCGCACAGAACTGCCGCCAGGCCGAGGCACCGTCCAACGCGGCCGACTCGTACAGGTCCTTCGGGATGGCCTGCATGGCGCCGAGGTAGATCAGCGCGTTGTAGCCGGTCCACCGCCAGTCGACCATGAAGGCGACCGCAAACCAGGAGGCGTAGCGGTTGTCCCGCCAGGCGACCGGATCGACGCCCACGGTGCCGAGCAGCCAGTTGATCAGGCCGTACCGGTCCGCGAAGATCAGCGCGAAGATGATCCCGACCGCGGCCACCGAGGTGATGTTGGGGATGAGAATGCCCATCCGCAGCAGCGTGCGGGCCCGCATCTGCCGGTTCAGCAGGTTGGCGATGATCAGCGCCACGATGAGCTGCGGCACGGTGCTGAGGAGGAAGATCCCGACGGTGTTGTAGGCCGCGTTCCAGAACTGGGCGTCCGCCATCAGCACCCGGTAGTTCTCCAGCCCCGCGAACTCCTTGGTGCCGCTGAGCAACTCGTAGTCGAAGAGCGAAACGTAGGCGGTGTAGAGGACCGGGAAGAGGCCGAAGATCCCGAAGAGGACGAAGAACGGGGCGATGTAGAGGTACGGCGAGTAGGTGATGTCCCAACGGCCGAGCCGGTACGACCGGCGCCGGCGCGGCGGGGCGGGCGGGGGTGGCGAGGCGGCACGCGACGGTGGCACCGCGCCGACAGTGGAACGCATTGCGGGTCCTTCCGGGGAGTTGGGCGTTGGTGACCTCGCGGCGGGGGGGCCCCCCCCCCCCGGGGGGGGGGGGGGCCCCCCCCCCGGGGGGCCCCCCCGCCCCCGGGGGGGGGGGGGGCGCGCCGCCCCCCCCCCCCCGCGGCCGGGCGACCGCCCGCCCCGCGGCGC
>NZ_JBIAHQ010000009.1:0-130266 GCF_042870725.1 Micromonospora sp. NPDC006431 | reverse complement strand
CCGGCCCCCCTGGGGCCGGGTGGGGGGGGGGGGGGGGGGGGGGGGGGGGGGGGCCCGCGGGGGGGCCCCCCCCCCGGGGGGGGGGGGGGCCCCCCCCGCCACCGGTCCGCGGGCCCTGGACGCCCGCGGGCTCGGCGGGTCACCGGCGACTCAGCTGGCCGCCTTCCTGGCCTCGTCCATCGCCTTCTTCCAGGCGGCTTCCGAACTGAGTTGGCCGCGCTCGGCCGCCTGCATCTGCGGCTCGACGATGGTCTCCCAGATCTGCTGGTGCTTGGCGCCGAGGAAGATCGGCTTCATGTTCTTGACGCTCGCACCGAAGATCTGGCCCGTGGGCGCGCCGCTGAAGTAGTCGCTCGTCTTGTCCTTGAACGCCGGGTCGTCGAGGCCGGCGATGTCGGACGGCATAGCGCCCGCCTCCTTGAACGCCGCCAGGTGCCCCTCCTTGCTGGTCAGGTACTTGGCCAGCAGGTACGCCTCCTTCGGGTGCTTGGTCTGGGCCGGGATGGCGAGGTAGGAACCACCCCAGTTACCGCCACCGCCGGGGATCGTGGCGATGTCCCACTTGCCGGCGTTCGCCGGGCCCGAGCGTTGGGCGATGACGCCCTCGGTCATCCAGGCCGGGCAGGGGAGGGTGGCGAACGCGGAGTTCTTGAAAGCGGCGTCCCAGTCGGCGCTCCACCGCTGCGCCTTGGCGGTCAGCCCGTCGGCGGCCATCTGCAGGCCCAGGTCCCAGGTCTGCTTGATCACCGGGTTGGTGTCGCCGATGAACTTGTTGTCCTTGTCGAAGAAGAAGGTCTCCGAGTTCTGCATGACGTACGGCTGCATCAGGCTGGTCGCGCTGTCCAGCCAGGCCGCCTTGACCTTGCCGCTGGCCTTGAACTCCTTGCCCAGCGCGATGTAGTCCGGCCAGGTGCTGATCCGCTTGGCGACCTCGTCCCGGTCCGTGGGCAGGCCGGCCTGCTGGAACAGGTCCTTGCGATAGCACATGGCCAGGCCGCCGACGTCGGTGCCGAGGCCGATCAGCTTCTTGCCGTCCGGCGTCAGGGCGTTGTTCCACTTCCACTCGGGGAAGTTGGCGTTCAGCTCACCGGCGCCCAGGTCGAGCAGGTTGGCGAACTTGTCGTGGTTCTGGACGTACCCGAGCAGGACGCCCTCCTCGAGACCGACCACGTCGCCGGCGCCGCTGCCCGCGGCGAGCCACTGCACCAGCTTCGGCTGGAAGTCGCGCAGCTCGCCCATCTTCTGGTGCTCGACCTTGATGTTCGGGTTGGCCGCCTCAAAGTCCTTGATGGCCTGGTCATAGCCGAAGTTCTGGAAGGTCTGCAGGACCAGCTTGACCTGGCCGCCCCCGCCGGTCGACCCCTCGTCCTCGCTCTTCTTGCTGCACGCCGTGCTGCCGAGAGCCACGCCCGCGGCGAGCGCGGCGACCGCGACAGTTCGGAGCCGGTGCCTGATGACGCTCATCCCTGACCCCTCTCAGGTGGGTAACTCATGTGGTGGTTGTTGACCCGCGCCGCCGCTCGGCCCGGCGGGTCACGCGGTGGGGTTGTTCCGGTTCTGGGACGCCGCCGCGACGAGCGATGTGGCTTGGGACACGCCGCCGGGAGCGCTCCCATGAGCTTGCCGATGCGCTTCGGGGGTGTCAACAGCGCTATGGGAGCGTTCCCAGATTGTTACCGGCGGCGGTTCCCACCGAGCCGGTCGAGGGTGCGGCAAACCGAGACAGGCCCTGGCCGCCGTGCGGTCAGCGGGTCAGCAGAAGCGGCGCAGCAGGGTGGTGGCCCGGGCGGCGTCGAACGATTCCGGGTCGAACCCGTCGGCGACCCAGTCCCGCATCGCCTCGTGCTCGGGGTGGGCCGGGTCGGCGAGCGCGGCCAGCAGGACGGCGTACCCGGACGGGCCGCCCACGTTCTCCGGCGGGCAGGCCCGCTCCCCCTCCGGGCAGGACGGGTAACGCTCGTCCGGATCGGCGGTGCAGGAGTCCTCCACCACCAGGTCGTGCTCCCACCAGTCGCCGAAGTCGTAGGTGTAGCGGAACCGGCTGCCCTTGCCCAACACCTCGTCCAGCCGGACGTCCAACTCGTCGCGGAGCGCCAGATCGCCGTCCGGGTCGGGTTCGCCGTACTGACAGCCGTCGATCTCGAACGAGTGCAGGTGGCAGTCGCGCCAGCCCATCGCGTGCTGCACCACCCGATGCAGCCGGTCCAGGGTGTAACCGCCGGGAACCTGCACCCGTCGCCACACCGGCGGCCGGACCCCGGCGAGGGAGACCTTCAGCTGGAAGATCTGACGCGACATGCTGTCCCATCCTTCCTCGGCATAGGCTGCCAGCATGATCTGCCGAGCGTGCCGGGAGCGGCGGCACGACGACTGTCCTGGCCGGAAGTGGTGCGACTGCCAGCACCGTACCCCCGAACCCACCCCTCCGGTCACCGGTCCGGCCGGCGAATGACCGTCGGGATGCCGATTTCGCGGGTCTGGCCGGCACCCGCGACCGGGCCGCTGACCGACCCGGAACTGGCCGCCCTCTACGGCCGCGCCGCCCGGCCCCACCTGCGGGTGAACTTCGTGGCCAGCGCCGACGGGGCGGTTTCGCTCGACGGGTTCTCGGCCGGACTCTCCGGAGAGCCGGACAAGCGGGTCTTCGGGCTGCTGCGGATGCTCTGCGACGGGCTGGTGGTGGCCGCCGGCACGCTGCGCCACGAGGGCTACCGGGCGGTCCGGCTCGACCAGGCGCGCCGGGCCTGGCGCCGGGAGCACGGCCTGGCCGAATATCCGACCCTGGTGGTGGTCTCCGGCTCGCTCGACCTGGACCCGGCCCAGGCGGCCTTCGCCGACGCGCCGGTCCGGCCGCTGGTGCTCACCCGGGCCGCCGCCGAGCCGCCACCCGGGCTCACCGACGTGGCGGAGCTGGTGCGGTGCGGCCAGGAGCAGGTCGACCTCGCCGCCGGCCTGGCCGAGCTGCGCCGCCGGGGGCTCGGCCAACTGCTCTGCGAGGGCGGTCCGTACCTGTTCGGCGCGCTCACCGCGGCCGACCTGGTCGACGAACTCTGCCTCACCGTCGCGCCGCTGCTCGCCGGGGCTGGCCCGGGCCGGATCACCGCCGGGGCCGGCAGCACGGCGCGTCACCTGCCGCTGCGCCACGTGCTGGCCGCCGAGGACGGGGCGCTGATGCTGCGCTACGCCCGCGACCCGGGCGAGCCGCCGCCCGCCGGATCCGCCCCCGCCGCCTGACCCGACCGACCTGATCAACCCGGGTCGGCGAGGTGGTGGGGTCCACGGCGGCCGGATGCCGCCGGATCGGCGAGGCGGGTAGGCGCCGCCCGGCACGGCGAAGGGCGCGGGCATACCCGGGAGGGCGAGCCCGCGCCCCTGGCGACGCGGCGGGACCGGGCCGGCGGTGGAGGAGACCGCCGGCCGCGGTTCAGCGGGTCAGTTGACGGAGACGGCCGACCAGGCGGCGGCCACGGTGTTGTACTCGACGCTGCCGGTGCCGTACAGGTCCTTCGCGGCCGACAGGGTGGCGGTGCGGGCACCGGCGTAGTCGGTGCGCGAGGTCATGTACGTGGTGAGCGCGCGGTACCAGATCGCGCCGGCCTTGGCGTTGCCGATGCCGGTCACGGTGCTGCCGTTGCAGGTCGGGCTGTTGCCGTACGACGACGAGCCGCTGCCCACGGCGAGCAGGTAGAAGAAGTGGTTCGCCACGCCGGACGAGTAGTGCACGTCCAGCCGCCCGACGGACCGGCTCCAACAGTCGGCGGACGCGCCGTCCTTGGACGGCTTGTCCATGTAACGCAGCGGGGCGCCGCTGGTGCGCAGCTTCTCGCCGATCAGGTAGTCGCCCGGGTCCTTGGCGTTGTTCGCGTAGAACTCCACCAGGGTGCCGAAGATGTCGCTGGTGGCCTCGTTGAGGCCGCCGGACTCCCCGCTGTAGCGCAGGCCGGCGGTGTTGCTGGTGACGCCGTGGCTCATCTCGTGACCGGCCACGTCCAGCGAGGTCAGCGGGTACCAACCGGAGCTGCCGTCGCCGTAGGTCATGCAGAAGCAGGAGTCCTGCCAGAACGCGTTGGCGTAGTTGGTGCTGTAGTGCACCCGGCTGTACGCGCCGACGCCGTCGTTGCGGATGCCGTTGCGGCCGAACGTGGTCTTGTAGTAGTCCCAGGTCATCTGGGCCCCGTACGCGGCGTCGGCCGCGGCGGTCTGCCGGTTGGCCAGGGTGCCGTCGCCGAAGACGTTCGAGGCGCTGGTGACCAGGGTGCCGGTGCCGGTGGTGCCGCCGTTCAGGTCGTACGTCCGGTGGCCGCCGCGGGTGGCGTCGGCGAGCTGGTAGGTGGTGCCGGAGAGGGTGCTGCCCACGGTCACCGTGCCGGAGTGGAAGGTGTTGCCGGTGCCGTCGCGCTGCACGCCCTCCCACGAGTCGCGGACCCGGCCGCTGGTGGCGTCGACCAGCACGTGCAGCTCGCTCGGCGTGCCGTCGGCGTACGCGCCGCCCACCACGACCTCGTAGGCGAGCGCGGTGCCGGCGGCGTCGGCGTCGTACACCAGCTGGCTGCCGTCGACCCGGCGGGTGGCGGCGGTGGAGGCGGCGAGTGCGGTGCGGCCGGCCGCCGCGGCGCTGACCCGGGCCTTCGCGCCCCGGGTCGGAGCGGCGGCGAGCGTGTGGCTGGCGCCCCGCCAGGTGTTGCCCTTGCCCAGGTGGACGACGGTGTCGCCACCGAGGACCGGCAGGCCGTCCTGGTAGCGGTTGAGCCGGACGTGCTCGGCGCCGTCGGCGTCGGTCTGGACGTTACGGAGCGTGAACGCCTGGCCGTCGGCGACCAGGGCGCCACCCGAGTGGGCCCGGAGCTGGGCCACCGCGCGGGTGAACGCGTCGGTGGAGACGGGGGCGGCGGAGGCCGTGGCGGGCAGGCCGGCCGCCAGCAGCGCGGCTGTGGCCAGACTGCCGAGGAGAGTGCTACGACGCATGAAGTCCCTACCTTCACTAGGACTGCCGGTCCGGGGGGTACCGACCGACGGGCGACCCGCCGGTGGACGACGGATCGGCACGCCCGGTGGTGACCGGACGTGACGACGCACGAGGTATCGACGGAGGAAAGATCCTCGATGCGTTGTTGCACATTCTTGCGCCACGGGACCCATGCCTGTCACGACCTGGTGCCAAGATTTTTCTCCAGACCTTTCGTGGCCCGTTCACCACCGGTTCGTGCGAACGACCGGCCACGCCGGCCGGATCGGGCCCCTAGCCTGGGACGATGGACTCCACGGGAGCGGGTCGCGCCGGGTCCGGACGCCCGTTGCTCGCCGGCAGCCTGCTGGCCGGGGCGGGGCTGGTCGACGTGCTGACGTCCTGGGCGCACACCGCCGGCGACCAGTTCGTGGCGGGGACGGCGCAGGGGATGCACGCGGTCGACATCGTCGCGTGGGCCTGGCTGCACGTCGCGATCGGCGTCGCGGTGGCGCTCGCCGGGCTGCTGGTGCTCACCGGGCGGCGCGGCACCGTTCTGTTCGCCGTCTGCTGCGCGCTACCGGCCGTCGTCGTCGACGTGCTGCTCTTCCCGTACGCGCCGATCCGGGCGCTGCTGGTGGTCGCGCTGGACGGTGCGGCCCTGCGCCTGCTGTTCCGGCACGCCCGGGCCGGTGCCCGACCTGGTGCGGTCAGCGCGGCTCGCAGACCCGGCCGGTCAGCGCCGGATCCCCTTCCCGGGTCGCCGACCACAGGGGATTGAGCGCGAGGACCAGCGGGGGCGCCTGCCAGGCGGCGCCCAGCTGCTGGAGCAGCGCGTACTCCCGGCGGGGCTGCGCCACCGGCTCGCCGGCCAGGAAGGCCTCCACCCGGTCCTCCACCGCCCGCCGCCCGATCAGGCCGCCGTGGAACGCCGGCTCCTGATAGACCGGGATCCGGCTGTACTCACCGGGTGGCGCCTCGGCGGCGCTGACCGTGGGCAGGAAAGCGATCATCCGGACCCCCGGCACCGGGCAGAGGATCCGGTTGCGATAGAACGGCGCGTCGACCAGCACCGAGCGGACGAACGGCTCGTCGGGATGGTCCTTGATCGGCCGGGGGAGATTCGCGAGCCAGAACAGCACCCGCAGCTCCCAGCCCGCCGCGACCCCCCAGCCCTCGTGCCCCGGCGGCGGGTAGTAGGTCCGCCCCGCCTGGACCAGCGGGCTGAACATCACCACGGCGCTGACCGGGCCACGGGGCAGCCGCTCCAGGTAGGTGCGCGCCACCATGGAACCCTCGCTGTTGCCGAACAGGGCGATCGGCCGGCCGGTGCGGTGGTGCAGCGCGTCCACCTGCGCGGCGAGCAGCGCGCTGCTGGAGTCGAGCGACCGGTGGGTCGCCTCCGGCGGGTACGGCAGCGGCCGGCTCTGCGCGTCCAGGCCCCGGTAGGAGAAGCGCTCGACCCGGGGATCGGCGGCCGGCTCGCCGTCCCAGCCCGAATCGTGCCCGCTGAGGACGATGATCGCGTACGGCACCCGGTCGGACAGCCGGTCGCTGAGGATCGGGGGCATCCACGGGCCGTGCCGGCCACCTCCGGCGATCCCGACCAGCGCCTCGGCCCAGACCGCCCCCACCACGGCCAGCCCGATCGCGATCGGAGCGACCGGGAGCCGGGGCAGCCGGACCCGGGCCGGCAGCACGGCGGCGGCCACCGCCCGCCGCCACAGCAGCCCGTTGGCCACCCCGGTCAGCGCGGCCACCCCGACCGCCCACCAGCCCGGGACGCTGGAGATCAGCGCGCCGGCCAGGGTCAGCAGCAGGAAGTTCAGCGACGACCAGCCGAACAGCTCGATCGTGGGCAGCCCGCGCCACCAGCCGGCGGCCACGCCGGCCCGGGCCAGGAAGGGGGCGAGCACCAGCATCGGGACCAGCGAGCCGAACAGGTACCAGGAGAGCGACACCGCGGAGAAGGCGACCGAGAGCGCGGCCCACGGCGAGATGACCAGCGCGGCCAGCACCGCAACCGACAGGTTGCGCCGGACCAGCCAATTCCAGGCGGGACGCGCCGCGCCGGCCGGCCAGGCCAGCGCGGTCAGCCCGGCGGAGAGCATCCCGCGGGCCACCGTGACCGTCACCAGCCCGAGCAGGAAGGCGCCCCACGAGTCGTGGTACACCAGCAGCCAGCGCAGGTCGTGGTACGAGTCGTAGGGCCAGACGGCGGTGGCCTGCGGCGCGAGTCCCCGGGCGGCGTGGAAGCCGAGCGCCATCAGCAGCCCGCCCTCGAGCATCGGCGGCAGCGCGGCGAGCACGAGCAGCGCGACCACCCGGCGCCGTGTCGATCCCACGTCCACTCCCCGCTCCCCCGGCCTCCTGAGGATCTCGCGGATCAGTCGCCGGTGGGATGGAATCGCACGGAGAGGCATACCGTCCGTGGCCATTCGACCCCGCTGGGCAAGCTCGGCGGACGCGGGCCGTGGCGTCCGCCGCGTCGCGTGGCAACCTGTCGCATCCCTCGGGCAGGATGCACCTCGTGCGCCGCGAACGGGACGACCAGCCGACCGGAGACCGCCGATGACCGACGACCTGCTCGACGGCCCCGGCGACGGGGTCGGCCGGGTGCTCGGCACCGCCGACGCCACCCCACTCACCTTCTGGACCGCCGTCTCCCCCGGCAGCTACCTGCAGCTCGACGACGTGGTGGTCACCCGCCGCGAGCTGCCCGACCGGGAGCCGGTGACCATCGCCGGCGTGGTCACCCAGGTGCGGGCCCGACACGAGGGCGCGCAGTTCGACTCCGACGTCTTCGCCATCGCCGACGGCACGCTCCCCGCCCAGGTGCAGGAGGCGGCCGAAATCACCACCACCCGGGTCGACCCCGAGTTCTACGTGCCGCCCACCCCGGGTGCGGTGGTGCACCGGGCCGAGGGCGACGCCCGGGCCCGGGCGCTGCACTTCGACCGGATGGAGCGGCGCATCCCGATGGGCATGGGCCGCGACGGCGTGCCGGTCTACCTCAACGCCGACTTCCTCGACGGCACCCGGGGCGCACACGTCTCCATCTCCGGCATCTCCGGGGTGGCCACCAAGACCAGCTTCGCCACCTTCCTGCTCTACTCGGTCTTCCGCTCGGGCGTGCTCGGCGGCGACGCGGTCAACGCCAAGGCGCTGATCTTCAACGTCAAGGGCGAGGACCTGCTCTTCCTCGACCACCCGAACGCCCGGCTCGACGACGACACCCGGGCCGGGTACGCGAAGCTCGGGCTGGCCGCCGGCGCCTTCCCCGACGTGCGGGTGTACGCGCCGCCCCGAGTCGGTGACTCCTCCGGCACGCCGGACGTGAGCAGCCGGCTCACCGGCGTGGACAGCTTCTACTGGACGCTGAGCGAGTTCTGCGCCGACCGGCTGCTGCCCTACGTCTTCGCCGACGCCGACGACGAGCGGCAGCAGTACACGATGGTGGTCCACTCGGTCGCCGCCCACCTGGCCCGGTACGCCCAGCCCGCCGACGGCGGGGTGAGCATCGACGGGGTCCGGCTCGGCTCGTACGTCGACCTGGTCGACCACATCGTCGAGCAGCTCAACGACGACGAGACCCGGGGCGACTGGGCGGGCAGCGCGGTCGGCCTGGGCACGGTCAACGCGTTCGCCCGCCGGCTGATCGGCAGCAAGAAGGACCTCGGCCGGCTGATCCGGGGCGACCTGGCCACCCGCCGCCCGCACTCGATCAACACCGCGGAGAGCGCCCAGGTCACCGTGGTCGACCTGCACAACCTGCCGGACCGGGCGCAGCGCTTCGTGGTGGGCGTGACGCTCAAGAGCGAGTTCGAGCGCAAGGAGAAGGCCGGCACCGCCAAGCCGCTGCTCTTCGTCGTCCTCGACGAGCTCAACAAGTACGCCCCACGCGAGGGCTCCTCCCCGATCAAGGAGGTGCTGCTCGACATCGCCGAGCGGGGCCGCTCACTCGGGGTGATCCTGGTCGGCGCGCAGCAGACCGCCAGCGAGGTGGAGCGGCGGATCGTGACCAACTCGGCGATCCGGGTGGTCGGCCGGCTCGACCCGGCCGAGGCGTCCCGCCCGGAATACGGCTTCCTCCCGCCCGCCCAGCGGCAGCGGGCCCTGCTGGCCAAGCCGGGCACCATGTTCGTCAACCAGCCCGACATCCCGGTCCCGCTCTGCCTGGAGTTCCCCTTCCCGGCCTGGGCCACCAGGGTCTCCGAGGCCGGCCGCGCGCCGTCGGAGACACTGCGCTCGATCACCCAGGCGGCCGACCCGTTCGCGGTGGTGGGCTCCGGCACCTCCGACGACGACATCCCGTTCTAAAAGGCGTGAGCGACCGGTGAGCGCGAGGAGCGCAGCGCGGCGGAGCCTCGCAGTCGCGAACGAAAGGTTGGCACGGTGAAGATCCTGCACACCTCCGACTGGCACGTCGGCAAGGTCCTCAAGGGGCAGTCCCGCGCCGACGAGCACAAGCAGGTGCTCGCCCAGGTGATCGAGATCGCCCGGGTCGAGCGGCCCGACCTGGTCATCGTGGCCGGCGACCTGTACGACACCGCCGCGCCCACCCCCGAGGCGACCCGGCTGGTGACCCGGGCGCTGACCGCGCTGCGGCGCACCGGGGCGGACGTGGTGGCGATCGGCGGCAACCACGACAACGGGGCGGCTCTGGACGCGCTGCGGCCCTGGGCCGAGGCCGCCGGCATCACCCTGCGGGGCAGCGTCCGGGACAATCCGGCCGAGCACGTCATCGACGGCGTCACCGCCGGCGGCGAGCGCTGGCGGTTGGCCGCGCTGCCCTTCCTGTCCCAGCGCTACGCG
Organism: Micromonospora sp. NPDC006431; assembly: GCF_042870725.1. Lineage (NCBI taxonomy): Bacteria > Bacillati > Actinomycetota > Actinomycetes > Micromonosporales > Micromonosporaceae > Micromonospora > Micromonospora sp. NPDC006431. The sequence continues at coordinate 120,506 of NZ_JBIAHQ010000009.1, read as the reverse complement.
GTCCGTGCCGTGGAGATGTACGAGCTGACCGCCGCCGAGGCCAACCAGACGTACGCCGACCACCTCGGGCGGGTGCTCGCCCGGCTGGCCGACGGCTTCACCGAGCCGGACCGGGTGCACCTGGTCACCGCGCACCTGACCGTGGTCGGGGCGAGCACCGGCGGCGGCGAGCGGGACGCGCACACCGTCCTGGGCTACGCGGTGCCGGCCACGGTCTTCCCCGGCAACGCGCACTACGTGGCGCTGGGCCACCTGCACCGCTCACAGCGGGTCATCGGGCCCTGCCCGATCCGCTACAGCGGCAGCCCGCTCGCCGTCGACTTCGGGGAGCAGGAGAACGTGGGTTCGGTGACGCTGGTCGAGGTGACCGCGACGACCGCCGCCCAGATCCGCGAGGTGCCCGTGCCGGGGGCGGTGCCGCTGCGGACCGTCCGGGGCACCCTGGCCCAGCTCGCCGAGCTCGACCCGCCCGACGGCTGGCTGCGGGTCTACGTCCGCGAGCAGCCCCGCGCCGGCCTGCGGGAGGAGGTGCAGGAGCTGCTGCCCCGGGCGCTGGAGATCCGGATCGACCCGGAGCTGATGCCGGCCCCCGGCAGCGCCACCCGCACCGCCCAGCGCGCCGGCCGCTCGCCGCGGGAGCTCTTCGCCGACTACCTGAGCAGCCGGGGCCACGGCGACGACGGCGTCCAGGAACTCTTCGACGAGCTGCTCGAGGGGATCGATCACTGATGCGGCCGATACGGCTGGACATGGCCGGGTTCACCGTCTTCCGCGAGGAGACCACCGTCGACTTCACCGACGCGGACTTCTTCGCGCTGGTCGGGCCGACCGGCTCCGGAAAGTCGACGGTGCTCGACGCGATCTGCTTCGCCCTCTACGGCACCGTGCCCCGCTGGGGCGGCGCCCGGGGGCTGGCCAACGCGCTCGCCCCGTCGGCGAACGAGGCCCGGGTCCGGCTGGTCTTCGAGTCCGCCGGTGACCGGTACGTGGCCACCCGGGTGGTGCGCCGGGACGGCCGGGGCACCGTGAAGACCGCCAACGCCGGGCTGCAGCTGATGCCGGCCGGGTTCGACGTCACCAAGCTCGACACCGGGCTCAGCCCGGAGGACCTGGGCGAGGTGGTAGCCGGCACCCCCGCCGAGATGGAGCAGGCGGTGCTGGACGCGGTCGGGCTGCCGTACGAGCAGTTCACCAGCTGCGTGGTGCTGCCGCAGGGGCAGTTCGCCGACTTCCTGCACGCCAAGCCGGCCACCCGGCAGCAGATCCTGGTCAACCTGCTCGGCCTCGGCATCTACGAGGAGGTGCAGAAGAAGGCCACCGAGCGCGCCGGGCAGGCCGAGGCGAAGCTGGAGACGGTCGACAAGCTGCTCGGCGGCCTCGCCGACGTCGACGACGAGACGCTGGCCGGCGCGCGGCAGCGGGTCGACCGGATGGGCGGGCTGGCGGAGGCGGTCGCGGTGGCCGTACCCGAGCTGGACCGGGCCCGGGCGACAGCGCGCGAGCAGACGGCGGCGCTGGCCGAGCGGGACGCGGAGCTGGCCGTGCTGGCCGGAGTGCGGCCGCCGGACGGGATCGCCGAGCTGGCCCGGGCGGTGTCGGCGGCGCGGGTCGCGGCCGACGAGGCCGCCACGGCCGTCGGGCTCGCCGAGGAGCGGGAGGAGAAGCTGCGCGGCGAGCTGGCCGCGGCCGGCGACGAGAGCGCGCTGCGGCTGCTGCTCAAGGCGCACGCCGACCGGGAGAAGCTGACCGGCCAGGTGGCAGCGGTCCGCGCGGCGGTGGCCGCGGCGCAGACCGAGCACGACGCGGCGGTCGGTGCCCTGGCGGAGGCCCGGGCCGCCGCCGAGCGGGCCGAGGCGGAGCTGGACGCGGCGTTCCGGGCGCACGAGGAGGCGAAGGCCACCGACCAGGCCGTGGCGCTGCGCGCGCACCTGGTCGAGGGCGGCCCGTGCCCGGTCTGCGAGCAGGCCGTGCCCCGGGTGCCGGCGGTGCCGGCCGGATCGGCGGTGGCCCAGGCGATCGCGGCCGGCAAGGCGGCCCGGGCGGCCAGCGAGGCCGCCAAGCGGTCGGTGCAGGAACGCGACGCCGCCGCCCGTGAGCTGGACCGGGTGCTGCTGCGCGCCCGCGCCGAGCACGACCAGCTGCGGACCCGGCTGACCGAGCTGGACGACCAGCTCGCCGACGCCGCCGCGCCGGCCGCGCTGCGGGAGGCGCTGGACGAGCACGCCCGGCTACGCCGCGCCCTGGAGGAGGCCGCCGGCGCGGTCCGCGCCGGACGGGACGCCGCCCGCCGGGCCCGGGGCGCGCTCGACGGCGCGGAGGAGCGGCTGCGCCGCGCCTGGCGGGACTTCGACACGACGCGGGACGGGCTGGCCCGGTTCGGCCCGCCGGCCGCCGACCGCGACGACGTGGCCGTGGCGTGGACGGCGCTCGCCGGCTGGGCCGGTGAGCAGGCCGAGCGGCGGCGCGCCGACCGGGACGGGCTGGCCGCTTCGGTCGGCGCGGCCGAGGCCGCCGCGGCCGAGGTCGAGGAGCGGATCGGCGAGCTCTTCACCGCGGCCGGACTGGCCGTGGCCGACGATCCACGGCGGGACGCCGCGGTGGCGGTCGAGCGTGCCGAGGCGGAGCTGCGCCGGCTGACCGAGCGGCGCGAGCAGGCCGCCGAGCTGCACGAGCAGCGGGCCGGTCACGAGCGGGAGGCCCGGGTGGCGCGGGCCCTCGCCGGGCACCTGCGAGCCAACAACTTCGAGCGATGGCTGCTGGCCGAGGCGCTGGACCTGCTGGTCGACGGCGCGTCACGGATCCTGCGGGAGCTCTCCAACGGCCAGTACGACCTGGTGCACGACAAGGGCGAGTTCTTCGTGGTCGACCACCACGACGCCGGGCTGCGGCGCGGGGTGCGGACCCTCTCCGGCGGGGAGACGTTCCAGGCGTCACTGGCCCTGGCGCTGGCGCTGTCGGAGCAGCTCGCCGGGATGTCCACCAGCGCGGCCAGCCTGGAGTCGATCGTCCTGGACGAGGGCTTCGGCACGCTGGACGCGGCCACCCTGGACACGGTCGCCGCCACCCTGGAAAATCTGGCCGCCCGGGGCGACCGGATGGTCGGCGTGGTCACCCACGTGCCGGCCCTCGCCGAGCGGATCCCGGTCCGCTTCGAGGTCCGCAAGGACGCCCGCACCGCCCGGGTGGAACGGACGGGCCTGTGACGCGGTTCTACGTCGACGCGTGGGATCCGGCGTACGGGGCGTCGTTCGAGGCGGCCGGCGGGGGCGGACCGGCGGCGCCGAGCAGCGCCCAGGTCGATGTCGGCGTCGAGCTGCCGGCGACGGACTGGCGGGCGATCGACGCCCGACGGGACGTGCTCGCCCCGGACGTGGTGCTGCTGGTCGACGGGGTACGCCGGATCGACGCGAGCGTCTGGACGGCCGAGGACGACGGCGGCTCGTTCCCGGGCATCGCCGCCTCGTACGCCGCCGGGGTGGTGCGCTGCGACCTGGAGCGCGGCGCGGCGGAGCTGGCCGGGGCGCAGGTGGGCCGGGGCCTGTTCACCGCCAGCCCCTCCGCCCAGGACGTGGTGGCCGGGCAGATCCGTTACCCGGTGCACCGGGTCGGCGGCACCGGTGAGCTGAGCAAGCTGCCGGCCGCGGTGCAGGCCCCGCTGACGGCGCTGGAGGTGGCGGTCTCCGACGCCGCGCGTACCGATGGTGACCTGCTGGTGGTGGACGGCCCGCTGCGCAGCCGCCGGCACCTGCCGCGCACCCTGGGCTACATCAAGACGCAGCACAGCCAGTACCTGGACGCGCGGCTGACCGCGGTGGTCACCGGGTTGGCCCCGGGGCAGCGCTGCCCGGTGTTCCGGCTGGAGACCGCGTGGGGCGGCTATTCCTGGTATCTGCGGCTGCCGGTGGCCGGGGGCGCGCCCTGGGCGGGCATCGTCCGGATGGAGTGTTCCGCCGAGCTGACCCCGGCCGAGGCGATCGAGCTGGCCGACCTCGCCCTGGTCACCCTGCCCCGGTTCGCCTCCACCCCGTACAAGGATCCGCGGGCACCGCAGAACCTGATCCCGATCGCCGGCCTGGAGCGCCGGCTGCGCGGGCTGCTCGGCGACGCCCGCCTGCTGCACCGGGTGCTGACCGCGGCCGCCCGGGGGATCCGCCGCTGATGGGCCGGCGACGCGGCGCGGACCGGGTGGTCGAGCAGGTCGACACCGGGCAGGCCGAGCTGGTGCCCGACCCGGACCGGCCGGGTTCCTGGATGCTGCTGCTCGACGGCGCGCCGCAGTCCCATGTGGACCTGGCGGATCCGACCCACCTGGAGTTCGAGTACGTCCGGCGGCTGGCCGCCGCGATCGACCTGGTCGCACCGGCCGGCACCCCGCTGCGGGTGCTGCACCTGGGCGGGGGCGCGCTGACCCTGCCCCGGTACGTCTCGGCCACCCGTCCGGGTTCGACGCAGCGGGTGTCCGAGGTGGACGGCGCGCTGGTGGAGCTGGTCCGCCGGGCGCTGCCGTGGCCCGCCGACGCCCGGCTGCGGGTACGGGTGGCGGACGCCCGGGCCACCCTCACCGCCAGCCGGGAGGCCAGCTACGACCTGGTGGTGGCGGACGTCTTCGCCGGTGCCCGCACCCCGGCCCACCTGACCTCGGTGGAGTACGCCGCCGAGGTGGCCCGGGTGCTCCGTCCGGGCGGTTTCTATCTGGCGAACATCGCCGACGGCCCGCCGCTGCGGCACGCCCGCGCCCAGGTCGCCACGGTTCGTGCGGTGCTGCCCCGGGCCTGTCTGGTCAGCGACGCGGCGGTGCTGCGGGGGCGCCGCTACGGCAACCTGGTGCTGGTCGCGTCGCGGGTCGACCCGCCGGTGGCGGAGCTGTCCCGGCGCGCCGCCGGCGACTGGTTCCCGGGTCGGGTGCTGGCGGGCGACGAGCTGGACCGGTTCGCCGGGGGCGCTGCGGTGGTGCGGGACGCCGACGCCCGGGATTCCGCTCCGCCGCCGCCCGGAATTTTTTCCGTGCGCCGCTGAGCCGTCCGGCGGACCGCTCCGTATCATCCCGGCGGCCATGCCCGTGGGGGCCGGCTGATGGTCCGCGTGGCAGAGTGACCGGGTGACCTCCCCCGCCGCCCACCGGACGCTGCGCCCCCCGGCCGGCTACCGGCTGGCCAGGTCGGTCCGGTCGCTCACCTTCAGCCCGTACGACCCGTGCGCGCGGGTCGCCGGCGGCGCCTTCTGGTGGGCCACCCGCACCCCGGCCGGGCCGGCCACGCTCGCGCTGCGCCCCGCCGGGGACGAGCTGGTCGCCGAGGGGTACGGGCCGGGAGCGGACTGGGTCGTCGAGCGGGCCGACGCGATCGCCGGGCTCCGGGACGACCTGGCCGGGTTCGCCGACCTCGCCGCCGGGCACCCGGTGGTGGCCCGGCTGGCCCGCGAGCACCACGGGCTGCGGATGCCGGCCACCGGCCAGGTCTTCCCCCGCCTGCTGCGGGCGGTGCTGGAGCAGAAGGTCACCGGCAAGGAGGCGTACCGGGCGTACGCGGCGACGGTCCGGCACTTCCGGGAGCCGGCGCCGGGACCGATGTCGCTGCTCCTGCCGCCGCAGGCGGCAGTGGTGGCGGCCACCCCGTACTGGGTCTTCCACCCGTTCGGGGTGGAGCAGCGGCGGGCCGACACGCTGCGCCGCGCGGCCGCCGCCGCCGAACGGCTGGAGCAGTGCGCCGACACCGTCGAGGCCACCCGCCGGCTCACCGCGATCCCCGGGATCGGCCCGTGGACCGCCGCCGAGGTGGTCCGGATCGCGTACGGCGACCCGGACGCGGTCAGCGTCGGCGACTACCACATCCCGAACACCGTGGCCTGGGCCCTCGCCGGGGAGCCGCGCGGGAACGACGCCCGGATGCTGGCGCTGCTGGAGCCGTTCCGCGGCCACCGGGGGCGGGTCTGCCTGCTGCTGGAGGCGGCCGGCATCCAGGCGCCGAGGTACGGCCCCCGCGCCCCCATCCGTTCCTTCGCCGGCTACTGACCGCTCCGCCGGTCGGGGCGCGGGTCAGCCCCGGGCGCAGAGCCGGCGCAGGGTGCGACCGAGCCACCAGGCGTAGCCGTGCTGGAAGGCACGTGCGAGCGGACCGGCGGCGCGGAGGTACCAGCGGGCCGGGCGGCTGAACGTGGTCACCTCGAACCAGACCCCGTCGGCCGCCCGGGTGACCACGAACGCCTCCTCGCCGATCTCGGGATGCCCGGGCAGGGTGCCGTAGCCGAAACCAGCCCGGTCCGGCTCGTCCACCGTCCAGACCACCTCCGTCGGGCCCCAGATCCGCAGCGGGCCGACGCCGAGCCCCGGGGTGACCCGCACGCCCGCGGCGGCGCGTGGCGCGGCGGTGCGCATCACCACCCCGGCGGCCCGGTGCAGCCGCCAGTCGAGCACCGCCTCGGCGGCGGTGGGAAAGCCGCCGTCCGGCAGCCGGACCCGGTGGCGCAGGTGGTGGTAGCCGGCCGGCAGCGCGCCCTCGCGGGTCGCCCCCACCTCGGGGTACGTCAGTTCCGGCACGGCGGCCACCTCCTCGCGCAGGGACAGCGCCAGCCTACGGCCCGCACCCGGGCGGGCGGGCGGCTACGCGGCCTCGTGGAGGTCGGCCAGGCTCACCGGGGCGTACCGGCGGAGCAGCTCCTCCAACTCCGCCACCGAGACGACCTCGCCGATGACGTTGGCGCCGCCCCCCTGGTCCGGGCGGTAGCGGTGCACCAGCCGGTAGCGGTACCGCCCGCGGATCAGTTCCAAACTGACCCGCCAGCGTCCACAGCATCCGCAGATCCACTCCGGCACGCGGCGAACGGTAGCCCTGACCTGCGGTTTCACCATCCGGTCGGGGGTGACGAACCGGCCCGTCCGGGGACACGCCGCCCGACGCCACCGGTGATCTGCCTCACCACTGTCGGTGGCGTCTGATTGACTGGTCGCCGTGGACCTGCCGATCAATCCGCCGGTCGAGCCGATGCTGGCCAAGAGCGTGCCCCAACTGCCCACCGCCCCCGGCATGACGTACGAGCCGAAATGGGACGGCTTCCGCTGCATCATCTTCCGCGACGGCGACGAGGTCGAGCTGGCCAGCCGGGGCGGCAAGACGATGACCCGCTACTTCCCGGAGGTGGTCGAGCAGGCACGGCGCCAGCTCCCGCCCCGGTGCGCGGTCGACGGCGAGCTGATCGTGATCCGCCGCGACGGCCCGAGCGGCCAGCCCCGGCTCGACTTCGAGCTGCTCGCCCAGCGGATCCACCCGGCCGCCTCCCGGGTGAAGCTGCTCGCCGAGACCATCCCGGCCGACTTCGTCGCGTTCGACCTGCTCGCCCTCGACGACGAGCGGTTCACCGACCGGCCCTACCCGGAGCGGCGGGCCCGGCTGGAGCAGGCCCTGGCCAAGGTCCGCCCGCCGGTGCACGTCACCCAGATCACCACCGACCCGGAGACGGCCCGGCGCTGGTTCGACGTGTTCGAGGGGGCCGGGCTGGACGGGCTCATCGTCAAGCCGGCCGACCTGCCGTACGAGCCGGGCAAACGGCTGATGTTCAAGGTCAAGCACGCCCGCACCGCCGACGTGGTGGTGGCCGGCTTCCGCTGGCACAAGTCCGGCCCGGTGGTCGGCTCGCTGCTGCTCGGCCTCTACGACGACGCCGGCGTGCTGCACCACATCGGGGTCAGCTCGTCGTTCACCGCGGCCCGGCGCAAGGAGCTGCTGGACGAGCTGGAGCCCTACCGCGACGTCGACGGCGACCACCCGTGGGTGCACGGCGACCACGAGCGGGGCCAGCGCATCCCCGGCGGGGTGAGCCGGTGGACCGGCACCAAGAACCTGGAGTGGGAGCCGCTGCGCCCGGAGCTGGTGGCCGAGGTCGGCTACGACGCGATGGAGGGTGACCGGCTGCGGCACACCGCCCAGTTCGTCCGCTGGCGCCCCGACCGTGATCCCCGCTCCTGCCGCTACGACCAGCTGGAGCGCCCGATCCGCTACGACGTCGACCAGGTGCTGCGCGGGGATCCGGCGGCGACCATCGGCAGCGCGTCCGGTCGGGCGTAGCCTGGCCGTTGACATGATCACGGAAGGCTGCCACGTGACCCGCTTCTCCGACCGAATCCGCCGGGTCCGACCCGGCCTGGCCGGGTTCGCCGCCGCGGTGGTGCTCACCGCCGGCTGTACCCTGCCGGCCCTCGCCCCGCGCACCGAGAGCCAGGGCCCGGCGGCCGCCCCGGGCACCGCCCCGACCTGGCGCGCCTGCCCGGAGGTCCCCGACGAGCTGGTCGGCCGGGGCGCACCGGGCATGCGCTACGAGTGTGCCCGGATCGCCGTGCCCCGGAACTGGGGCAACGGCGCCGCCACCGGCGCGACGGCCGGGCCCGGGGCCGGCGAGACCTTCGAGATCTCGCTGATCCGGATCCGATCGAACAAGCAGCACGACCGGATCGGCTCGCTGGTGGTCAACCCCGGCGGTCCCGGCGCCTCCGGCGTGGACACCGCCGTCTACCTCTCCTTCGGCCCGGCGTTCGGCGGGCTGCCGGCCGCGGTGACCGACCGCTTCGACATCGTCGGGTTCGACCCGCGCGGCGTGTCCCGGTCCAGCCCGGTCAAGTGCATCTCCGACGCCGACCTGGACGCCAGCTTCGGCTACGACCCCGACCCGCAGAGCCAGGCGTCGTTCGACGGGTTGGCCGCGCTCAACCGGCGGATCGGCACCGGCTGCGGCACGAAGTACGGCGACCAGCTCCCGCTCTACGGCACCGAGCAGGCCGCCCGGGACATGGACGCGGTGCGCGCGGCGGTCGGCGACGAGAAGCTCACCTACCTCGGCTACTCGTACGGCACCCTGCTCGGCGCCGTGTACGCCCAGCTCTACCCCAAGCGGGTGCGGGCGCTGGTGCTCGACGGCGCGGTGGACCCGCAGCAGAAGCTCATCGCCGGGTCGGAGAGCCAGGCGAAGGGCTTCGAGCGGGCCTTCGACAACTTCGCCCGCTGGTGCGCGGACAACGCCGGCCGCTGCCCGATCGCGCCGGACGCCCGGGGCGCCGTCACCAGCGCCATCGACAAGGCCAAGGTCTCCCCAGTCCGCAGCCGAGACGGCCGGGAGGCCACCGCGGGCTGGGTGTTCTACGCGGTCATCTCCTCCCTCTACACCGAGGCGGGCTGGCAGGAACTGGCCCGGGCGATCGACGCGTTGCAGGGCGGCGACCCGACCGGGGTGTTCAAGCTGGCCGACGCGTACGCCGGCCGCGGCGACGACGGGCACTACTCGAACCTGTTCGACGCCAACATGGCGGTCAACTGCGCGGACGAGACCGAGAAGCCGAGCCCGCAGCAGATCCGCCAGCTCCAGTCCCAGTGGCGGGCGAAGTACCCGCTGTTCGGTCCGGCCCTGGCGGTGGGCATGTTCGGCTGCGTGGAGTGGCCCGGGGGGCGGGATCCGTACCCGACCGGGAAGGCGGCCGGCGCCCCGCCGATCGTGGTGGTCGGCACCACCGGCGACCCGGCCACCCCATACGAGCAGACCGCCGCGCTGGCCTCGATGCTGGGCGTCGGGCAGGTGCTCACCTGGGAGGGCGAGGGGCACACGGCCTACCCGCAGACCGCCTGCATCACGGCCGCCGTCGACGCGTACCTGATCTCGCTGACCGCGCCCCGGGCGGGGCTGCGCTGCCCGGCGCGCTGACCACCGCCCATCGCCGGCTGTCGCTGTGTCACGCTGCCGGCATGACCGACGCGATCTTCCGGGAGGCGGTCCGCGCGGACCTGCCGGCCATCATCGCCCTCCTCGCCGACGACGTGCTGGGCAAGGCCCGCGACTTCACCGAGGTCGACGACGCGTACGAGCAGGCGTTCGCCGACATCGCCGCCGACCCGCGCAACCACCTGGTGGTCGCGGACGCCGGCGGCGAGCTGGTCGGCTGCATGCAGATCACGTACATCCCGGGGCTGGGCCGGCACGGCGCCGAGCGGTCGCTGATCGAGTCGGTGCGGGTCCGCTCCGACCTGCGCGGCCGGGGGTTGGGGCGGCAGATGATGACCTGGGCCATCGACCAGGCCCGGGCGCGGGGCTGCGCGCTGGTGCAGCTCACCACCGACAAGACCCGCGCCGACGCGCACCGCTTCTACCGCAACCTCGGCTTCGTGGCCAGCCACGAGGGGATGAAGCTGGCGCTCTGACCCCGGCGGCTCCCCCACCGGAGGGAGCCGACTCCCCGCCGCGCGGGATGATCGCCGGCGGCCGGCACGGGCAGGCTGGGCGGGCAGCCGACGAACGGGAGTCACATGTCCACCGCCACCGCACCGGCCGCCGCCCACCCGCGCGACGGCCGGCCCGCACCCGCCTGGGCGGTCCGCGCCGCCCACCTGATCCCGCTGGTCGTCCTGCCGTCCGGGCTCTGGCGGCTCGCCCTGGTCGCCGGGGTGCCGATCGGCGCGTACGAGCACGGCGCGCCGGTCCGCACGCACGGCGGGGAGAGCGTCTACGTCGTCTCGCTGACCGTGTTCTCCGAGGCGCTGGCGCTGCTCGCGCTCGGCCTGGTCCGCCCGTGGGGCGAGGTGTTCCCCCGGTGGCTGCCGCTGCTGGGCGGGCGTCGGGTGCCGCCGTCGTTCGCGGTCACCGCCGCCACCGCCGGCGCCATCGGGATCACCCTCGTCTGGGCGTACGCGGCCTGGGGCATCATCGTTCGGGACCTCGTCGTCGAGGGCGATGGCCTGGGCTTCTCGCCGGCCGGCTTCGCGCTGCTGGTGGCCTGCTACGTCCCGCTGCTCCTCTGGGGCCCCCTCCTGCTCGCGGTCACCCTGTCCTACCAGCGCCGCCGCTGTCGCGACTGACCGGTTGCCCGGCGGTGGCGGGCGGGCTCGCCCTGGTCGCCCACGCCGCGCCTCCCCGACCGGCGGTGTCGCCAGCGGGCCCGAAGCCGGACCGCCCGCTGGGATCGCGGCTGAACCGCTGGTCGGCGGTGAGATACCGCCTTCTCGCGCAGCCGCAGAGCGGGCCCGGCCCCGTCGGTCACTCCCGCGGCCCCGCCGCCGGCGGTCAGTCGGTGACCAGGCGGCCGTCGCGGAGGGTGAGGGTGCGGTCGGCCATCTCGATCAGCGCCGGGTCGTGGGTGGCGACCAGGGCGGTCATGCCCCGGGCGTGCACCACGGCCCGGAGCAGGTCCATGATGGACCGCCCGGTCTCCGAGTCGAGCTGGCCGGTCGGCTCGTCGGCGATGAGCAGGTCCGGCTCGTTCGCCAGGGCGCGGGCCACCGCCACCCGCTGCTGCTGCCCGCCGGACAGCTCGTACGGGCGCTGCGCGGCGTGCCCGCCCAGCCCGACCAGCTCCAGCAGCACCGCCACCCGCTGCTCCCGCTCCGCGGCCGGCACCTTGGCCAGCCGCAGCGGCACCCCGACGTTCTCGGCCGCCGACAGGATCGGCACCAGCCCGAAGGTCTGGAAGACGAAGCCGACGGTGCCCCGACGCAGCGCGAGCAGCTCCCGCTCGCTCGCACCGGTCACGTCGTGCCCGGCCACCCGGACCCGCCCGCTGTCCGGCCGGTCCAGGCCGCCGACCAAGTTGAGCAGGGTGGTCTTGCCGGCACCGGAGCGACCCCGCATCGCGACCAGCTCGCCCCGGCCGGCGGAGAAGGACACGTCCCGCACGGCGTGCACCGCATGCTCGCCCCGCCCGAAGGTGCGGCTCAGCGCCTCGACCCGGACCACCTCGTCGGTGGTGACGACGCGGGCCGGCGCCAAAGTCGACTCGCTCATGCCGCCACCTCGCTCCGCTCGGCGTCGGCATGAGGCACCACAACGCCGCACTGATGATCCGCTCGCTGACGCTCGCTCATGCCTGCTCCTTCTCGGCGTGCGCCCGGTCGCCGGGCCGCACCTCGACGTGGTCGGATTCCAGATTGAGCCGGACCCGGTCGCGCAGCGACAGCGCGTCCACGAAGGACGCCGGGAGCTGCATCCGGCCGGTCCGGTCAAGCACCGCGTACTCCTCGCTGACCAGCTCGGTGCTGCCGTCGGCCGCGACGCGGGCGGTGCGGCGTACCTCGGAGGAGGTGCGGCCGTCGCGGATCGCGACGGTCCGGCGGACCTGGCTGGCCACGGCGTGGTCATGGGTGACCACCACGATGGTGACGCCCAGCTCGGCGTTGATGGTCCGCAGCGCGGCGAAGACCTCGGCCCCGGTCGCCTCGTCCAGCTCACCGGTCGGCTCGTCGGCGAAGAGCACCTCCGGGTCGTTGGCCACCGACACGGCGACCGCGCAGCGCTGCTGCTCGCCGCCGCTCATCTGGCCGGGCTTCCGGTCCGCGCAGTAGCCGACGCCGACCAGGTCGAGCAGCTCGCGGGCCCGTTCCCGCCGGGCCCGCCGGCTGCGCCCGCCGGCCAGCCGCATCGGCAGCTCCACGTTCTCCAGCGCGGTCAGGTACGGCAGCAGGTTCCGCCCGGTCTGCTGCCAGACGAAGCCGACCAGCTGCCGGCGGTAGGCGAGCCGGCGCCGGTTCGACAGGGCGAGCAGGTCGTACTCGGCGACCCGGGCGATGCCGGCGGTGGGCGTGTCCAGCCCGGAAAGGATGTTCAGCAGCGTCGACTTGCCGGAGCCGGAGGCCCCCACGATCGCCACCAGCTCGCCCCGGTCGATGACCAGGTCGAGACCCTGGAGGGCGACCACCTCCACCCCCTCGGTCTTGAAGATGCGGACCAGGCCGTCGCAGACGATGTGCCCGCGCAACCGGTCCCGCCCGCCGGCCCGTTCGGCGGCGCGCTGCGCGGCGCGCTGCTGGAGGGCGGCCAGGTCCGGCACGGCGGACGCCTCGGCGGTCGCTGTCATCTCAGCTCTCCTCTCCGAGCCGGAGCACCTCGCCGAGGCGCATCCGGCGGTTGTTCAGGGCCTCGACGGCGATCGCGAAGCCGAGGGCCAGCGCGGCGAGGCCCAGCACACCGGCCACCAGGCCGGGTTCGAAACTCGCCCGCACGGCGACGCCGCCGGTGAACGCGGGCAGGCCAAGCACCGGGGTGAGCAGCATCGGCAGCAGCGCCCCGACCACCGCGCCGGTGAGCACCGACACCAGCACCAGCGGGGTCAGCTCGACCAGCAGCAGCCCGCGCCACTGCCGGCGGGACAGGCCCATGGTGCGCAGCCGGGACAGCACCTGCCCCCGCCCCCGCGCCCCGGCGAGGACCGCGAACGCGAGCGCGAGCAGGCCCAGCGCGCCGCCGCCGGCCGCGCCCATGGTGAAGCCGAAGACCAGCAGGCCGTTCACCCCGCTGCCGCCCAGTTCAGCGCGGACCGCCGACCGGACCCGCAGCTCCGGCTGGCGGGGCCGCTCCCCGGCGGTGACCGCCCCGGTGCGCTGGTAGCGCTGCTGCCCCTCGTTGACCACCCGGGCCACCGCGGCCTGTTCCACCCGCTCCCCGGCCAGCACGAAACCCGTGGGTACGAGCGGATGCGGGGCGTTCGCGGGCAGCGCCGGCCAGGGCAGCACCACGAACCGGTCCACGTCCCGGTCGATCAGCGGGAACTCGGTGACGGTGGCGGCGGTGCGCACCGGCAGCCGGTTGCCCTGCACGTCCAGCCAGGCGGGTCGGCGGCCCTGCGGGTCGGCGAGCCCGGCCTCGGTGAACTCCTCGGCGAGCGCCGGGGAGACCAGCGCCGGCAGCGGCGTGGTGCCGTCGCCGGTGGCGCGCAGCGCGTCGGGGACGGTCACCGGTACGCCCGCGCGGCGGGCCACCTCGGCGAAACGGGCGCCGTCGACCAGCAGCACCCGGGTGTCGCCGACCCCGCCGAACCGGCCGGCCTGGTCGGCGTACGGGCGCACGTTGGGCTCGACCAGCAGCGGGGCCACCGCTTGGGCGCCGGGCAGCGCGGCCAGCGCCTCGGTGGTGTCCGGGGCGAACCGTTCCCCGTTGACCAGGACGTCCCCGGGGACGGCCCGGACGGCGGCCCGGTCCCGGCCGGCCTCGATGCCGGCCGCCACCACCCCGCAGAACGCGGCGGTGGCGACGGCGAGGACGACCACGACGAGCGGGCCGGTGGTGGCGGCCCGGCCGGCGCGGGCGGTGCCGAGGAACGCCACGCTGCCCCGCGCCCGGGCGGCGAGCCGGCTGAGCAGCCGCAGCGGCCACGGGTACGCGCGCAGCGCGACCAGTGCCGCGGCCACCGCCAGCAGCACCGGCACGGAGACCAGCAGCGGGTCCACCGACCCGTCGAGGGCCAGGCCCCGGCGGCGCAGCAGGAACGCCCCGAGCACGGCGATGCCGAGCACGGTCACCTCGACGGTGAGCCGGAAGGTGGTGGACCGGGTGCTGATCAGATCGGCCCGGCCGGCGCCACCGCGTGCGGCGGTGAGCGCGGCGACCGGCGGGACCAGGGTGACCAGCACCGCGACGAGCAGCACCCAGCGCAGCTCGGTGCCCTCGCCGGGCAGCAGGCCGCCGAGCAGCCAACCGAAGCCGGCCGCGGCCGGCAGCACGAGCACCGACTCGGCGAGCCCGCGGCGGAGCACCGCCCCGGTCGAGCCGCCCCGGGCGCGCAGCAGCACGTACTCGGACCGGCGCCGGCGCGCCGCCAGGCGGGCGGCGAGCAGGGTCAGGCCGGCCAGAGTGGCGAGCAGCCCGGCCGCGATGATCGCGAGCAGCGTACGGGCGGAGGCGAGCGAGTCGGCGAACTGCCGCAACGGGATGTCGACCCCTTGGGAGAAGCTGAGCCCGGTCGGCTTGGGGGTCCGGTCGAGGCTGCTCAGCCCTTCGATCAGCGCGTCGAGCCGGGCCGGGGCGATGCGGTCCGGCGAGACCCGGTAGCGCCAGCCGAAGCTGACCGGCCAGCCGGCGTCGGCCAACGCGGCCAGGCCCTGGTCGGCGGTCACCCCGACCATCAGGAACGGTTCTCCGTCGCCCTCGGGCTCACCGAGCCGCAGCAACGAGGGAAGCGCGTCCCAGATCCCGCTGCGCCCGTCGGCCGGCCGGAACAGGCCGACCACGTTGATCTTCGCGCGCGCCGTCGCGTTGCCGTCGGCATCCAGGATGGACAGGGTGAGCCGGCTACCGGCACGCAGCCCGAGCCGACCGGCGACCGAGTCGGCGAGAGCCAGCTCGACGGAGCGGTCGGCGGGCCGACCCGTGCCGGGCCACCGGCCCTCGACCAGGGCCGCCGCATCCTCGACTCCGGTCACCGTCCGCACGCTGAGATCGATCAGCCCCTTGTCGGCGGTCAACTCCGGCCCCTTGAGCCGGGCGAACGAGGTCTGCGCGGCGAACCACCGCTCGCCGATCACCTGCTGCACGGCGGGTGGCATCCGCTGCTGGAACGTGTCCAGCTCGGCCGCGCGGCTGGCCAGCAGCTCCCGGCTCCCGGAGCGGATCAGCGCCGGCTCCGTCGTGTAGTTCAGGTCCCGGTGAGCCACCGGCTGGGCCGCCACGTGCTCCCGCAGCCCCTGCCCGGTGAGCCGATCGGCCACCCGCGGCACCGCCGTGATCAGCAGGGCGGTGGCCAGGGTCAGCACCGCGAGGAGGAGGAAATGTCCCCCGTACGCCCGGACCCGCCGGGCCACCCTGAACAGGCTCATCGGTCTCCCCCGATCCGCAGCTGCACGGCGGCCACCCGCTGGCGGATGCCGGTGGTGATGACCGCGGCGAAGGCCAGCGCGGCGAGCAGCAGCCCGGCCGCGGTCAGGCCGATCGGCGTCCAGGGCACCGTGAAGACCGCCTCCGGCACCGGCCGGCCGGCGGCCGGGGTGAGGATCACCAGCGGCACCATGGTGGCCGCGACCCCGGCCCCGACCAGCAGCCCGACACCGACCCCGATGCCGGCCAGGAAGGCCTGCTCGGCGAGGAGTGCTCGGGCCAGCAGCCGGGCGTTCGCGCCCAGCGTGTGCAGCACGGCGAACTCGGTCAGCCGGTGCCGGGTGGTGGCCCAGACGTCCACGGCGAGACCGACCAGGGCGAGCAGCGCCGACCCGAGCGCGGCGGCCAGCAGCCCGACCCGGGCGCCCCGCCAGTACGGGTCCCGGGCTGCCTCCGCCGCCACCTGGCGCCGGTCGAGCAGGGTGGTCCCGGGCAGCGCGGCGAGGGCCTCCGCCGCAGCGGCGTGACCGCTGTCGTCGGTGCGCAGCCACCACTCGGCCGTCGACCGGACCGTGCCCTGCTGGCGTAGCAGCAGGTTGGTGGCGGCGGGCAGGTCCAGCAGCACCCCGTCACCAGCGGTGCCGGGGACGGCCTTGACCTGCCCGACCACCGTCACCGGCAGGGAGACCCCGGACAGCGACAGGTTGATGGTGTCGCCGGTTCGGACGTTCAGCGCCGCGGCTGCGCCGGACGTGACCAGCGCCGGCACCGGCGGGTCCTCCCCGACGGGCACCACGGCGATCCGGGCCGACGGCGCGCTGATGAATTCCCGCATACCCTCGGGCACTACGAAACCGCGGGTGGCGTCGACGGAGTCCCCGCCGGCCTGGGCCGCCGATCGCGCTCCCTCCTCGCCGCTGATCCGCCACTCGCCGTCGAGGGCCAGTGGCCGGCTGCCGCCGGCGGAATCGGTGAGCCGGAGCCCGTTGATCCGCAGTCGGTAGCTCTCGCCGACCGCCTCGCCGCCGTCGGCCTCGAACCCGGCCAGCCGCAGCGGGGCGCCGCCGGTCTCGGGCAGCGGCACGGAGAAGGACACCGGCCGGCCGTCGCCCTGGCCGACCGCCAGCGGCAGCCGCCAGGCCGTACCGGAGTCGGTGACGAGCAGCGCGGCCACGGACACCCGCGGCTGCTCGAACCGCGTCTCGACGGGGGTGCGAACGGTGCCGGAGAGCGTCCGCGCATCGGCCTGAAGGGCGATCCCGGCGGGCGCGACCCGCTTGCGGGACAGCCGGTCGA
Source organism: Micromonospora sp. NPDC006431 (assembly GCF_042870725.1). Classification (NCBI taxonomy): domain Bacteria; kingdom Bacillati; phylum Actinomycetota; class Actinomycetes; order Micromonosporales; family Micromonosporaceae; genus Micromonospora; species Micromonospora sp. NPDC006431. Next base: position 103,655 of record NZ_JBIAHQ010000009.1, on the reverse strand, counting down.
GCAGCTCGTCACCGGACGCCCCACCGGCGGCGTCGTCGAGCCGGATCATGCCGGTCGCGGCGGCGGCGTCCAGGCTCACCACGGTCGCCTCCCGGTTGTCGCGGCCGAGCCGCACGTCGTCGCGCCACGCCGGCAGCACCCGGTCCAGCCCGGGCACCGCGGCCAGCCGGCCCGCCCGGTCGGCCGGGGCGCTCCCGCTCCGCTCGACCAGCCGCAGGTCGGTGCCGACGGTGTGCCGGGCCTGGTCCTGCTGCGACCGCTCCCAGGAGGCGACCAACGACCAGGCGAGCGTGCTGCCGCCGACGGCGAGAGCGAGCAGCAGCACCGGCCCGGCGTGCGGCCGGCGGCCGGCCTGCCACATGCCGAACACGGTGGCCGTCCACGGCCGCCGGTCGACGAACCGCTCGGCGACCCGGGTCGCCGGCGGCAGCAGCCGCAACGCGACGACCGCGCCGGCCAGCACCCCGATGGTGGGCGCGGCGGCGAGCAGCGGGTCGATGCCGAGCCGCCCGCCGGCCCCGGCCAGCGGCGAGGAGTACTGCCGGAGCTGGGTCCAGGCGAGCACGGCGAGCACGACGAGGGCCAGGTCGACGCTGGCGCGCTGCACCGCCGCGCCGCGGGTCGGGCGGGACCGGGCCGCCATGTCGGCGACGTAGGTGCCGGCCCGCCGCAGCGCGGGCATCACCATGGCGAGCAGGCAGCCGATCGCGGCAGCGACCGCGACCAGCCAGACCTGGGCGAGGCCGCCGTCGGCCAGCCGCAGGTCGGCGCCGAGCCGCTGCACGGCCTGCCCGGTCAGCGGCGGGGCGAGCAGCATGGCCGGCGCCACCACCAGGGTCGCCTCCCGCACGGCGAGGCCGGCGAGCTGGCCGCGGGCGGCGCCCCGGGCGCGCAGCAGTGCAGTCTGCGCCCGCCGGTCCTCGTTGAGCAGCGCGGCGACCAGCACCAGCGCGTACCCGCCGAGCACCACGATCAGCAACAGCGGGGTGAGCAGGGCGGACCGGCCCACCAGGTCGGCTCGGCCGAGCCGGTCGATCAGCTGGTCCAGCTTGCTGACGGCCTGCGCGGACGAGCCGAGGCCGGTGGCGTCGGGGATCTTCGCCGAGATGGTGGCGACGGCGGTCTTGACCGAGACCAGCCGGCTCGGCTCGACCACCGCGAGGTCCGGCTGCACGAGCCAGGACGCGGACACCGAGCCGGGGAAGGTACGGGCGAAGTCGGCCGGGTCCAGCGCGAACGGCCCGTACGAGGTGACCGCACCCGGGTCACCCTCGCCCACTCCGGGAGCCAGCCGCCAGTACGCCTCGGTCGGGTCACGGGGCCGCCAGATTCCGGCGACCACGACCGCGCCGGCCCGCTCGGTGCTGCGGTCGTAGAGCGGCACCCGATCGCCGGTGCGCAGCCCGAGCTGGCCGGCGACCTTCTCGGGCAGCGTCACCTGCAGCGGGTTCGCCCCGGGCGTCGGCCACGACCCGGCGGTGAGTTGGGCGTGCGCGGCCAGGTTGTCGAGGGTGCCGAGGTTGGCGAAGACCGCGTCGTCGCCGGTCCGGGCGGCGCCGAGGTCCCCGGTCAGCTCGCGCCCGGTGCCGTAGCGGGCGGCGGCGACGGTGACCGGCACCTCGCCCAGGCCGGCGGCGAACTGGGCGCGGACCGCCCGGTCCCGTTCGGCGTACGCGGCCGCGTCCGGTCCGCCGGAGCCGCTGACCAGCAGGCTGCGCTCCTCGGCCGGGGCGGCGTCGAGCACCACCCGCGCTCCGGCGTCGACGGCCCGCCGGTTGTAGTCGGAGAGCCCGGTGACCAGTGCCACCGCGACCAGGGCCGCCACGGCGGCGGCGAGCAGCAGCCCGCGCGCCTCGACGGCCCGCCTCCACACCAACTTCATCCGACGCCCTCCCCTGGCCCCCGGTCGGGCCGATGAAAAGGAAGACCGGTCGGGGGGCGGGAAAGGTTCGCGCCCGTTACATGATCGTTACCAGCCGCCTCAGCGGGCCACGAACCGACGGGCCAACGGGCAGGTCTGCACGGCCTCTGGAGCTGACAGCACAGGCGAGTCAACGCCGGATCGGCGGTGAATCGTTTACGCCATCAGCTCCGGAGGACCTGAACACGGGTACCTGACCCGGCATCGCCGCCAGGGACAACGCCCGGCCGATCGACTGACTCAGACGGAGTCTGCTGCCGACCGTCCGCTGATCGTCAGGTGGTCTTGCGGTCGCGGTCCTTGGAGGGCTGCACCCGTTTCGGCTCGCCCGGCATCTTCGGGTATTCCGGCGGGTACGGCAGGTCGCCCTGCCCGGCGGCGGCGTCCCGCTCGGCCCACTCCAGCAGCGGGCTGATGTCCCACGGGGCGTCGTCGATGCCGGCTTGCGGGTCACCCCGCTCGGCCAGCCGGGCGGGCACGCTGCGCAGGTCGAAGTCGTCCGGGTCCACCTGGGTCAGCTCGTCCCAGTCGACCGGGGTGGAGACGGTGGCCCGCGCGTTGGCCCGCAGCGAGTACGCGCAGGCGATGGTCCGGTCCCGGGCCATCTGGTTGAAGTCCACGAAGACCCGGCTGCCGCGCTCCTCTTTCCACCAGGCGGTGGTGACCAGCTCCGGACGGCGGCGTTCCAGCTCCCGGGCCAGCGCGATGGTGGCCCGGCGCACCTCGACGAACGTCCAACGCGGCTGGATCCGCAGGTAGACGTGCACGCCCCGGCCGCCGGACGTCTTCGGCCAGCCGGCCACGCCCAGCTCGTCCAGCAGCGCCCGCAGCTCGCCGGCCGCGGTGACCGCGTCGGCGAAGTCGGTGCCGGGCTGCGGGTCCAGGTCGATCCGCAGCTCGTCGGGGCGGTCGACGTCGGCGGCGCGGACCGGCCACGCGTGGAAGACCACCGTGCCCATCTGCGCCGCCCAGGCCACGTGGGCCAGGTCGGCCGGGCAGAGCTCCGCGGCCTTCCGGCCGCTGGGGAAGCTGATCTCCGCGGTCCGGATCCACGGGGGTACGCCCCGGGTCGGCACCCGCTTCTGGAAGAACATCTCCCCCTCGATGCCCTCGGGGAAGCGCTGCAACGTGGTCGGCCGGTCGCGCAGGGCGCGCATGATCCCCTCGCCGACCGACAGGTAGTAGTGGAAGACGTCCGCCTTGGTGAAGCCGCGCTGCGGGAAGATCACTCGGTCCGGGCTGCTCAGCCGTACGGTGTGCCCGGCGACCTCGATCTCCTCGGCTGCGGCCTTGGTGCCACCCATTGCGCGACCATATGCGATGCCACCGACGCCCGGCGTACCGTTGACCGGTGAGTCTTTCCGAGAGCGAACTGCCCACCACTGAGGAAGAGTGGCGGGTCCGGCTGAGCCCCGAGGAGTTCCGGGTGCTCCGCGAGCACGGCACCGAGCGGCCGTGGACCGGCGAGTACGTCGACACCAAAACCCCCGGCGTCTACCACTGCCGAGCCTGCGGGGCGGAACTGTTCCGCAGCGAGGACAAGTTCGACTCGCACTGTGGCTGGCCGAGCTTCGACGACGCGATCCCCGGCGCGGTGAAGGAGATCCCCGACAACACCCTCGGCATGCGGCGTACGGAGATCCGCTGCGCCCGGTGCGACAGCCACCTGGGGCACGTCTTCGAGGGTGAGAGGTTCACGCCGAAGGACACCCGGCACTGCGTGAACTCGGTCTCGATCCGGCTGGAGCCGGAGCAGGGCTGAGGCGCCGCCCGCCGGCACCGGCACCGGTCGTGCCGGGCGGTCAGAGCAGCAGGCGGGAGCCCCGCTCATCGACCGCGTCGGCGGACTCGTCGTCCAGCCAGACTCCGCCGCTGGCGAGGTAGCGGAAGTGGTGCTCGCCGGGGCCGAGCCGGACGGTGATCGTCCGACTGCCGTCCCGGCGGGGCACCAGCTCGTGCCGGCCGGGCTCCCAGTCGTTGAAGCAGCCGACCACGCTCACCGTGCCGGACGGGGTGTCGCGCGGCAGGCAGAAGGTGACCCGGGTCTGGGTGCCGAACAGCTTGTTGCGCTTGATCACGTGGTCCTCCGGGGGTGTCGGGGCGGTCACCGGGCCTAACGTCCGACACGCCGGGGGCGACTCGCCGTCGAGCCGGACCAGATTCCCCGGTTCCGGTTGCCCGCGTGTGTCGGCTGCTCGACGCTGGGGTGACGTGTCCATATCGGGGGGATTTGTAATGGCAACCTGCGAGGTATGCGGTAACGACTACTGGGGGGCGTTCGAGGTCCGTACGGCCAGCGGGGCGGTGCACACCTTCGACTCCTTCGAGTGCGCCATCCACCGGATGGCGCCGATCTGCGAGCACTGCCAGATCAAGATCGCCGGCCACGGTGTCGAGGTCAACGGCCGCTTCTTCTGCTGCGCGCACTGCGCGCGGGCGGTAGAGGGCGCCCAGGGCGCCGAGGTCCGCGACGCGGTGGGCGCCCGCCCGTCCTGACCGAAAGGCGCCCCGCGCGGTTCCCCGGGTCGGCGATGTGGCGGCATCCGCCCCGCGCAGCCCCTGGGTCGGCGATGTGGCGGCATCCGGCGCGCCCAGACATCGCCAGGTCGGCGATCTGGCGCCGCCTGGCCACGCCTACCATCGCGGGATGCCCGTCGAGTCGCACGTCGCCAGCTTCGCCGAGTTGGCCGCCCGCACCTTCCACGACCTGCTCCGGCTGCGCATCGACGTGTTCGTGGTCGAGCAGAACTGCCCGTACCCGGAGCTGGACGGCCGGGACGTCGAACCCGGCACCCGGCACCTCTGGCTGACCCGGGACGGCGTGGTCGTGGCGTACCTGCGGATCCTGGCCGACCCGGACGGCGTGGCACGGATCGGCCGGGTGGTGGTGGCGCCGGCGGCCCGCGGCGCGGGCCTGGCCGGCCGGCTGATGACCGAGGCGCTGGCCGTGGTCGGCGCGGGTCCGTGCGTGCTGGACGCGCAGACCCACCTGGTCGACTTCTACGCCGGCCACGGCTTCGCGATCAGCGGCCCCGGGTACGTGGAGGACGGCATCCCGCACACCCCCATGCGGCGGGAGGGCCGGCCGTCCGCCTGAGCGGACATTGACGGATACCGCGAGGCGGCACTTTCGGGGAAGGTGCTGCCTCAGCCGCGGCGGACGCGGCACCTTCCCCGAAGTTGCCGCGTCCGCCGACGACCAAGCGTCAGGCCAGGCAGGTGACGATGTCGGCGATGGACCGGCGGCGACCGGTGTAGAAGGGGATCTCCTCCCGCACATGCCGCCGGGCCCGGGAGCCCCGCAGGTCCCGCATCAGGTCGACGATCCGGTGCAGCTCGTCGGCCTCGAAGGCGAGCATCCACTCGTAGTCGCCGAGGGCGAACGAGGCCACCGTGTTGGCCCGCACGTCCGGGTAGCCGCGGGCCATCCGGCCGTGCTCGGCCAGCATCTCGCGCCGCTCGGCGTCCGGCAGCAGGTACCACTCGTACGAGCGGACGAACGGGTAGACGCAGAGGTAGGCCCGGGCCTCCTCGCCGGCCAGGAACGCCGGGATGTGGCTCTTGTTGAACTCGGCCGGCCGGTGCAGCGCCATCTGCGACCAGACCGGGGTGAGCGCCCGGCCCAGCGTGGTCCGGCGGAACCGCAGGTACGCGTCCTGGAGCGCGTCGCTGGACGAGGAGTGCCACCAGATCAGCAGGTCGGCGTCGGCGCGCAGGCCGGCCAGGTCGTACGTGCCCCGGATGGTCACGTCCTTGCCGGCCAGCTCGGTGAAGAGGGACTCGACCTCGTCGACGACGTTCTCGCGCAGCGACGGGAGCGGGCTGGTGGCCCGGTACACCGACCACATGGTGTAGCGGATGGTCTCGTTGAGCTCCCGCAGCCGGGCCGCGTTGGTCTGCTCGGTCATGCTGCCGATCCTCCCAGTGCTGTGATGATCTCTTCGGCCGCCGCCTCGCCGGAGCGGACGCAGACCGGAATGCCGACACCGTCGTAGCCGGCCCCGGCCAGGGCCAGCGTCGGGTGGGCGGCGCGCAGGCCCGCTCGGACCGCCGCCACCCGCGCGCCGTGGCCGGGGGTGTACTGCGGCAGGGCCCCGCCCCACCGCTGCACGTGCCGGGCGACCGGGGCGGGCAGCGGGGCGCCCAGCACCTTGGACAGCTCCCGGTGCACGGTGACGACCAGGTGGTCGTCGGTGAGCTGGAGCGACGTCTCCTCCCCGTACCGACCGACCGAGGCGCGCAGCAGGGCGAGCCCGTCGGCCCGGCGCAGGTGGCCCCACTTCGTGGTGAAGAACGTGGCCGCCTTGATCAGCAGGCCCTCGGTGGCCGGCGCCAGGAAGCCGGAGAGCTCCGGCAGCTCCGGCGCGGGCAGGGCCAGGGTGACCAGGGCGACGCTGGCGTAGTCGAGCCCGCCGACGGTGGCGGCCACCTCGGGCGCGGGGCCGGCGAGCAGCCGGGCGGCCGGGCGGGCCGGCACGGCCAGCAGCACGGCATCGGCCTCGACTTCCGACAACTCCAGCTCGGCGCGTCTGCCGCCGCGCCGCGACCTGGAGCCGTCGTCAGGCTCGCGGGTCGGGCCGACGGTGAGGCGCCACCCCGTCGATGTCCGGTGCAGCTCGCGGACCGCCGCGTCCCGGCGGATCGTCGCGCCGCTCTCCCGCGCCGCCGCCTCGACCAGGGTGCTCAGCCCGCCGGCCAGGGTGCCGAAGACCGGCGCGCCGGGGGTGCGCGGCGCGGCCGCCTGCGCGGCCCGGACCGCGCCGACCAGGGTGTGCTCGACCCGGGCCGCGCGGGCCAGCGCCGGCATGGTGGTGACCAGGGAAAGGCCGTCGGCCCGGCCTGCGTAGACGCCGCCGAGCATCGGGTCGACCAGCCGGTCCACCACCTCGTCGCCGAACCGCTCCCGGACCAGCGCGCCGACCGCCATGTCGGCGTCCGGGCCGAGCAACGGCCGGCCGGCGTCCCGGTCGGCGTCCGCCGCCGGCCGCGCCACCGCCGCCACCTTCTCCAGATCACCGGGTACGCCGACCAGCGTGCCGCCGGGAACCGGGCGCAGCCCGCCGTCGACGACCAGCGCCGCCTGCCCGACGGTCGGGTGCACGATCGAGTCGGCCAGGCCGAGCCGGCGGACCAGGGTCACCGCGGCCGATTCCCCGCCGGCCGGGTCACGCATCAGGAACGACTCGGCGCCGAACTCGACGGGCTGCCCGGCCAGCTCGCCGGTGCGCAGCTTGCCCCCGAGGAGGTCGGACTGCTCGTACACGGTGACCTCGGTGCCGGCGGGGGCGCGGTCGCGCAACCGGACGGCGGCGGCCAGCCCGGTGACGCCGCCACCGACGATCGCCACCCGCCACGGTCGCGCCATGGTCTCTCCCCTACTCGGCCGGCCGCGCGCTGAGCTCGTGCACCAGCGCGACCACCCGGGTCAGCACGTCCGGGTCCGTCTCCGGCAGGACGCCGTGCCCGAGGTTGAACACGTGACCGGGGGCGGCCCGCCCCTCGTCCAGGATCCGGCGCACCTCGGCCTCCACCACCGGCCACGGGGCGAGCAGCACGCACGGGTCGAGGTTGCCCTGCACGGCCTTGTCCGGACCGATCCGGCGGGTCGCCACGTCCAGCGGGGTACGCCAGTCCACGCCGACCACGTCGACGCCGGCCTCGCCCATCGCGCCCAGCAGCTCGGCGGTGCCCACCCCGAAATGGATCCGGGGCACGCCTGGCGACCACTCCGGCTCGGCTGGCGGCCATAATTCGGCCTCCGCGCCGCTAGACGGCGCTCCGGACCGAATGAAGGCCGGTCTGTCGCCGCGCCGCGACCCGGAGCAGTCGTCGGCCAGGCCGGTGAGCACGTGGGTCGAGTGCGGCAGCACGTAGCGGCGGTAATCGGCCTCCGACAGCGCGCCGGCCCACGAGTCGAAGAGCTGCACCGCGGACACCCCGGCGTCGACCTGGACCCGCAGGAACGACAGCGTGACCTCGGCCAGCCGGCCGCACAGGGCGTGCCAGAGGTCCGGGTCGCCGTACATCAGCGCCTTGGTCTTCGCGTGGGTCCGCGACGGCCCGCCCTCGACCAGGTAGCTGGCCAGGGTGAACGGGGCACCGGCGAAACCGATCAGCGGGGTGTCCCCCAGCTCGGCGACGAGCAGCCGGACTGCCTCGTCCACGTAGGACACGTCGTCGCGGGTGATCGGCCGGATCCGCTCGACGTCGGCGGCGGCGCGGACCGGCTCGGCCACCACCGGCCCGGTGCCGGCCACGATGTCCAGGTCGATCCCGGCGGCGGCCACCGGGACCACGATGTCGCTGAACAGGATCGCCGCGTCGACCCCGTGCCGGCGGACCGGCTGAAGGGTGATCTCGGTGACCAGCTCCGGACGGCGGCACGACTCCAGCATCGGCACGTTGGCCCGGATCTCCCGGTATTCCGGCAGCGACCGGCCGGCCTGCCGCATGAACCAGACCGGGGTGTGCGGGGCCGGCTCGCGCCGGCAGGCGCGGACGAAGGGTGAATCGGCCGGCCCGCCACGGCGGGATTGTCCGTCTCGGGCGGCGGTGCCCGTGGTGTCGGTGGTCATCGCGGCAATCGTGCCACGCGTGCGGGCGGCCCCCGCCGCCACCGTCACCTTTTGTGACGTGAACGGAAGGCCCTGGTTGACGCCCCCGGCGCCCGAAGGCCCCGGACGGCAGGCCTCCTCGCCGCATGATCGCGCCCGCCGCTCGGCGCGCCGTCCCGCCGTACCGGCGGGCGGCGGCATAGGCTGCCCGCATGGCCCCCCCGATCGCGCTCCCGGAAACCTTCGCCCGCGCGGTCGCGGGGTTGCGATCGGTGACCCCCCGCCCGGAGATCGTGCTGGAGGAGGTCGGCGCCCCGCAGCGCCTGGCCCCGTACGCGTTCGCGCTCTCCGCCGCGGTCATGCGCGACGACGACGAGGTGGCCACCGGGCGGCTGATCCTGCTGCACGACCCGGCCGGGCACGAGGCGTGGCAGGGCACCCTGCGGCTGGTCACGTACGTGACCGCGGAGCTGGAGGTGGACCTGGCCAGCGACCCGCTGCTGCCGGGGGTGGGCTGGACCTGGCTGACCGACGCGCTGGACGCGCAGGACGCCCGGCACCGGGCCATCGGCGGCACGGTCACCCAGACCCTCTCCACCCGGTTCGGCGAGCTGGCCGGGCCGCCCGCCGCCGGGGACATCGAGATCCGGGCCTCCTGGACCCCGCTCGGCGTCGACCTGTCCCCGCACCTGCTCGGCTGGTGCGCCCTGCTGGCCTCGACGGCCGGGCTGCCGCCGCCCGGGGTGACGGCCCTGCCGTCCCGCCGCCCCGCCGGCGCCGCCTGAGCGGCGGAAAACCGGCGACGGGCCACCCCGGGTGACCGGAGCGGCCCGCGCGGACCCCGTCAGAGGTAGTTCTCGGCCTCGTCGCAGACCTTGTCCAGGCCCTTGTTGGCCTTGTCGAAGGCGGCCTTGTTGCCGGTCGACGCCGCCGCGATGGCGGTGGTCAGCTTGTCCAGGCAGGTGGCGATGACCTTCTTCTGCCGGGCCTGCTCGTCCCGGTCGTTCTTGGTGCCGGTCAGGTTCTGCTCGGTGTCGGCAAGCTTGTCCCGGACCGTCTGCAGGTCGGCCTTGAGCTTGTCGATCTCCTGCCGGTTGGCCGCGATGGTGCCGTCCCGCTGGCTGACCTGCTGCTCCGTGCGGTGCAGCTTCCCGTTGGTGGTGACGTAGAGGCCGGTCATCACGCCACCGAGCACGAACAGCAGCCCGGCGACCAGGGCGAGGATCAGCGTGCTCCGCCCCTTGCCGGCGCGCGCCGCCGGCGCCCCGTACGGCGGGACCGCGCCGGGCGGGGCCGACATCGGCTGCGGCCCGAAACCCGGCCCGGACACGGGCGGGGCGGACATCGGCGGCGCCGACATCGGCTGCGGGTAACCGGGCGCGGAGACCGGGGCGGCGCCCGGCGCGTACTGCCCCGGGACCGGGGCGCCCGGCGCGTACTGCCCAGGGGTCGGGGCGGCGCTCGGCGCGTACTGCCCGGGGACCGGGGCGGCGCCCGGCGGGTACTGGCCGGGGACCGGCGGGGCGGGCGCCGGGGTGACGGGTTGGGGCAGGGTGGGGTCGGGCTGGCCGGCCGGGTACTGCTGGGGCGCGGGCTGGCCGCCGTACGGGCTGCCGTACCCGGTGCCGCCCGGCGGCTGGGGCGGGTAGCCCGCCGCTCCGGTCGGTGGCTGGGACATGACGTACCTCCAGGTGTGCTGGTCCCCCGTGGGGTGGCCCCCGAAGGGCCGGGGTCTGCGGGTCGACGTGGTCGGGCCACGCGTCGACGGATGCGGTCAACGGCGACCGGATGCGGGCCGGTCAGCAGAGCGTGAAGGTGTCGCAGGCGGTCTTGATCGGCACCGCGAGGCCGATGCCCTCGGCGTCCCGGGCCTTGGCGGTGGCGATGCCGACGACCTCCTTGGACCCGTTGATCACCGGTCCGCCGGAGTTGCCGGGGTTGATCGGCGCGTCGAACTGGATCACCGGGCCGGAGCCGCCCTCGTCCGGGCGGAACGCGCTCACCACCCCGGTGGTCACGCTGTCCTGCAGGCCCAGCGGGGCGCCGACCACCACGATCTGCTGCCCGGACTTGACCGGCGTACGGGCCGCGACCAGCCCGGTGAACCGGGCCGTGGTGCGCAGCTGGGCGAGGTCCTTGTCCTTGTCGACCTTGACGATGGTGGCGTCGAAGCGCTGGCCGGTCCGCTCCAGGAACACCTTCCGGCCGCCCCCGTCGTAGACCGACTCCACCACGTGGAAGTTGGTGAGCAGCATGGTGCCGCCGCCGGACGGCGGCTTGCCGATCGCGAAGGCGGTCCCGGTGAACTGGCCGGCGCTGACCCGGAACACGCTGGGCAGCACGGCAGTCGCCACGGCCTCCGGGTTGAAGGCGGAACCGGCCTGCTTCTCCAGGGCCTCCGCCCGCTTCTCCAGCCCGTCCAGCCGGCTGCCGTCCGCGCCCTGGGCGTCGGCCAACCGCCGGTCGGTGGCGGCGAGCCGGTCGTCCAGCCGGTGGATCTGGTACGCCTGCACCCCCGCGACCACCGCCAGCACGCCGGCCAGCACGAGCGCCACCACCGGCAGCCGACGCCGGCGGCCGGTCCCGCCTACGGCCCCGCCCGGGTACGCCTGCCCAGGGGCGGGCTGCCCCGGCAGGGCCGGCCCGGCGGTGGCCTGGCCCGGGTAGGCCGGCCCCGAGATCGGCTGCCCTGGGTAGGTCGGCGCGGCGACCGGCTGCCCCGGGTGGGCGGGTGCGGAAGTCGGGTGGACCGGTGCGGAGGTCGGCTGAGCCGGGTGGGCCGGCGCGGAGATCGGCTGTCCGGGGTGGGTGGGCGCCGGGGCTGGCTGCCCCGCGAACGCCGGCCCCGGGACCGGCTGCAACGGAACGGAGGCCGGCGGGGCGAACGCCGACGCCGTTTGGGCAGGCGCGGTGGTGGGCTGGGCGGCGAAGCCGCCGGGGACGGTCGGCTCGGCGCCGACCGGCTGCCCGGGCGCGCTGCCCGGCTGGGCCGGCGGCCATCCGTCCTGGGGGCGCGGGGCGGCCGAGCCGCCGGCCGGGCCCCACTGGCCGCTGTTCGGCACCGCCGGCCAGGTGGCTCTGGGCGCGGGCACGGCCGGGTGACCCGGCCCACCGGCGGGTTGGTCGGGGGCCGGGACGCCACCAGTGGGCGCGGCCGGGAAACCGGCGGGCGCACCGAACGGCGCCGGCTGACCCGGCGCGACCGGTGGGATCATCCGCGGCGGCAGGGGCCCCGGCCGGGCGGTCTCGCCGCGAGCCTGCTCGGCCGTCTCGTCCGGGCCCGGCCCCGGCACCCCGGCACCGCCGTACGCAGCCGTCATGATCGCTCGTCCTCCCCCGTGAACGCCCCGCCCGACACCGCCCGACGGCCCCTCGACACCCCGGCTGCGGCTCGATGGACCGTACCTGCGCGAACGGGGTTTGTCTCCCCTGTTGTCCGACCCTGCCACGGGCGCGCAAGCCGACCTGCCCCGACACCCGGCGGTCATCCCGCCGACACGCGCCGGACCGGCTGCGCACACCGCGTCGGGCGCGCGCACTAGGGTTGTCAGGTGACCGACGAACCACCCCTGCGCCGTCGGGCCGCCGAAAGCCGTACGGGAGAGGCAGCACCGCGTCCGTCGTCGGCCGGGTCGGAGCCAACGGACGCGGGGACCGAACCCACCGCCGGCGGGCCCGTGCCGCTGACCGCCCCCCGCGAGGGCACCCCCGCGCCGGTGGCCATGCCGAGCGAGCTCGATGAGGTCGTGGCCCGCTTCGCGGCGGGCATCGGCCCGGTGGCCCTGGACGCCGAGCGTGCCTCCGGATACCGCTACAGCCAGCGGGCCTACCTGGTGCAGCTGCGCCGGGCCGGCTCGGGCACGGCGCTGATCGACCCGTTGCCGCTGCCCGACCTCTCCGCCCTCGACGCGGTGATCGCCGAGGCCGAGTGGGTGCTGCACGCCGCCAGCCAGGACCTCGCCTGCCTCGGCGAGCTGGGGCTGCGCCCGCGCCGGCTGTTCGACACCGAGTTGGCCGCCCGGCTGGCCGGGTTCGAGCGGGTCGGCCTCGCCGCGCTGACCGAGCAACTGCTCGGCTACACGCTGGAGAAGCACCACTCGGCGGCGGACTGGTCCAGCCGGCCGCTGCCGGAGTCCTGGCTCACCTATGCGGCGCTGGACGTGGAGATGCTGGTCGACCTGCGCGACGCCCTCGACGAGGAGCTGCGCCGGCAGGGCAAGTCGGAGTGGGCGGCGGAGGAGTTCGCCGCGCTGGTCCGCAACGGCGCCCGGCCGCCCCGGGTCCGGGCCGAGCCGTGGCGGCGTACCTCGGGCATCCACCGGGTGCGCGGCGCCCGCGCCCAGGCCCGGGTCCGTTCCCTCTGGTACGCCCGCGACCAGATCGCCGCGCGGCGGGACGCCGCCCCGGGGCGGGTGCTGCCCGACTCGGCGATCGTGGCCGCCGCCGAGCTGGACCCGAAGGACGAGAAGACGCTGCTCACCCTCCCCGGCTTCGGCGGCCGCTCGGTACGCCGGCTCGCCCGGACCTGGCTGGCGGCCCTGGACGACGCCCGGCAGCTGCCGGACGACGCGCTGCCGGTGACCCCGGTGGTGGAGGGGCCGCCCCCGCCGCACCGCTGGGCGGAGCGGGACCCGGTGGCGGCCGGCCGGCTGGCCCGCTGCCGGGAGGTGGTGCTACGCATCGCCGGTGAGCACAACCTGCCGCCGGAGAACCTGATCGCACCGGACTACGTCCGCCGGCTCGCCTGGCAGCCACCGGAGGAGATCACCGACGAGACCGTGGCGGAGACTCTCCGCGGCTTCGGCACCCGGGAATGGCAGCTCACCCTCCTCCTCCCCGCACTCTCCCAGGCCCTCACGGCCCCCTGATCTCCCGTTGATCATGAGGTTGGCGGCAGTTTTGGAGATCCACATCGCCGTCAACCTCATGATCGACGGAGCGCGGCGCCGCGGGCGGGGTGTGGGGTTGGCCACACGGGGGGTGGTGTCGGCGCTGGTTACTGACGAGTAGCATCCGGGGAAACGCCAGCGCCGGCGACCTTCATTCGGCCCGCGGCGCCGCCGGTCGGCGCGCGGAGGCCGAATTGTGGTCGAAAAGGAGGCTCCAAGTGCCCCGTGAAGTTCGGGACGTCGTCTTCGTCGACGGCGTCCGCACCCCGTTCGGCAAGGCGGGTGGCATGTACGCCAACACCCGCGCCGACGACCTGGTGATCCGCTGCATCCGCGAGCTGATGCGGCGCAACCCGCAGCTGCCGCCGGAGCGGGTCGAGGAGGTCGCCATCGCCGCGACCACCCAGATCGGCGACCAGGGCCTGACCATCGGCCGCACCGCCGCCCTGCTGGCCGGCCTGCCGAAAACGGTGCCCGGCTTCGCCATCGACCGGATGTGCGCCGGGGCGATGACCGCCGTCACCACCGTCGCCAGCGGCATCGCGATGGGCGCGTACGACGTCGCCATCGCCGGCGGCGTCGAGCACATGGGCCGGCACCCGATGGGTGAGGGCGTCGACCCCAACCCGCGGATCATCGCGGAAAAGCTGGTCGACCCGTCCGCCCTGGTCATGGGCGCCACCGCGGAGAACCTGCACGACCGGGTCCCGCACATCACCAAGGAGCGCACCGACGCGTTCGCGCTCGCCTCGCAGCAGAAGACCGCCAAGGCGTACGCCAACGGCAAGCTCCAGGGCGACCTGGTGCCCGTCGCGGTGCGCGACCCCGAGACCGGCTGGGGCCTGGCCACCGTGGACGAGGCGCCCCGGGACACCTCGCTGGAGAAGCTCGCCGGCCTGAAGACCCCGTTCCGCCCGCACGGCAAGGTCACCGCGGGCAACGCGGCCGGCCTGAACGACGGCGCCACCGCCGCCCTGGTCGTCGCCGAGGAGACCGCCCGCGAGCTGGGCCTGCCGATCGCCATGCGGCTGGTGTCGTACGGCTTCGTCGGCGTCGAGCCCGAGGTGATGGGCGTCGGCCCGATCCCCTCAACCGAGAAGGCGCTGCGCATCGCCGGCCTCAGCATCGACGACATCGGCCTGTTCGAGCTGAACGAGGCGTTCGCCGTGCAGGTGCTCGCCTTCCTCGACCACTTCGGCATCGCCGACGACGACCCGCGGGTCAACCCGTGGGGCGGCGCGATCGCCGTCGGTCACCCGCTCGCCTCCTCCGGCGTACGGCTGATGACCCAGCTCGCCCGGCAGTTCGCCGAGCACCCCGAGGTCCGCTACGGCCTCACCGCCATGTGCATCGGCATCGGCATGGGCGGCACCGTCATCTGGGAGAACCCGCACTGGACGGAGTCCGGCAAGCCGGTTCAGCGGGAGGGTGGAGACAAGTGAGCACGCCAGCCGCACCGAACGAGGTGGTCACCAGGGCGCTGCTCCGCCAGGTGAACGTACCGGGGCTGGACCGGCCCGCCGCCCTGATCACCCTGGACAACGGTCTCGACCACACCAAGCCGAACACCTTCGGGCCGGGCGGACTGACCAGCCTGGACGAGGCGATCACCACGGCCCTCGCGGCGAACCCGGCGTTCGTCGCGGTCACCGGCAAGCCGTACATCTTCTGCGTGGGCGCGGACATCACCGCTCTGCCGCTGCTGGCGAACCGCGAGCAGGCCCTGGAGATCGGCCGGCTCGGCCACCGGGTCTTCGCCCGGCTCAAGGACAGCCAGATCCCGACCTTCGCCTTCGTCAACGGCGCGGCGATGGGCGGCGGCCTGGAGCTGGCCCTGCACTGCCACTACCGGACGCTGTCGGCGGGCGCGGCGGCCCTCGCGCTGCCCGAGGTCTCGCTCGGGCTGATCCCCGGCTGGGGCGGCACCCAGCTGCTGCCGAACCTGATCGGCATCCCGGCCGCCACCCAGGTGATCCTGCAGAACCCGCTGATGCAGAACAAGATGCTCAAGCCGAAGCAGGCCACGGAGATGGGCATCGCGGACGTGCTGCTGGAGCCGGCCGACTTCCTCGAGCGGTCCCTGGAGTGGGCCGCCGGCGTGGTCAAGGGCGAGGTCACCGTGACCCGGCCCGAGGTCGACAAGGACATGTGGGCGGGGGTGCTCTACTTCGCCCGGCAGACCCTCGACCAGCGGCTGCACGGCGCGGTCCCGGCCGCGTACCAGGCGCTGGACCTGCTGGAGACCGCGAAGGACGCCGACTTCGCCGCCGGCACCGCCGCCGAGGACGAGGCCCTGGCGGACCTGGTCTTCTCCGAGGAGCTGCGCAGCGGCCTGTACGCCTTCGACCTGGTGCAGCGGCGGGCCAAGCGGCCCGCCGGCGCGCCGGACAAGGGACTGGCCCGCCCGGTCACCAAGGTGGGCATCGTCGGCGCCGGCCTGATGGCCAGCCAGCTCGCCCTGCTGTTCGCCCGCCGCCTGCAGGTGCCGGTCGTCCTGACCGACCTGGACCAGGCCCGGGTGGACAAGGGCGTCGGCTACGTACACACCCAGATCGAAAAGGCCGTCAGCAAGGGCCGGATGGACAAGGGCACCGCCGCCAAGCTGTACGGCCTGGTCAGCGGCTCGGTCGACAAGTCCGTCTTCGCCGAGGCCGACTTCGTCATCGAGGCGGTCTTCGAAGACCTGAACGTCAAGAAGCAGGTCTGGGCCGAACTGGAGAAGATCGTCAAGCCGGAGGCGGTGCTCGCCACCAACACCAGTTCGCTGTCGGTCACCGCGATGGCCGAGGACCTGGAGCACCCGGAGCGGGTGGTCGGCTTCCACTTCTTCAACCCGGTCGCCGTGCTGCCGCTGCTGGAGATCGTCCGGGGCGAGCGGACCGACGACGCCACCCTGGCCACCGCGTTCGCGGTCGGCAAGCAGCTGAAGAAGTCGAGCGTGCTGGTCAAGGACGCTCCGGCGTTCGTCGTCAACCGGCTGCTGACCCGCTTCCTCGGCACCGTGTTCGCCGCCGTCGACCAGGGCACCCCGCTGGACGTGGCGAACAGCGCGCTGGACCCGCTGGGCCTGCCGATGCGCCCGCTCGCCCTGCTCCAGCTGGTCGGCCCGGCCGTGGCGTACCACGTGGGCGGCACCCTGCACGCCGCCTTCCCGGACCGGTTCGAGGTCAGCGAAAACCTCAAGCGGATCGCCGACTCCGGCCAGCCGATCGTGGTCGACGACCAGGTCAACGAGGAGGTCGTCAAGCTGCTCGTGGTCGGCGACCAGCCGTTGACCGCCGAGCAGGTCCGGCAGCACGCGCTCGACGCGCTGGCGCAGGAGATCCGGCTGATGCTCGACGAGGGCGTCGTCGCCGAGGCGCAGGACATCGACCTGTGCATGATCCTCGGTGCCGGCTGGCCGTTCCACCTGGGCGGCGTCACGCCGTACCTGGACCGGACCGGCACCTCCGAGCGGGTCACCGGCCAGCGGTTCCTGCCGCGCGGGGTGGCCAGCCTGCCCGCCTGACCACCGCCGCTCCCCCGCGATCGCGGTGGCCGACCGTCCCTCCCGGACGGTCCGGCCACCGCGTTCGTCGTTTCCAGGACCGGACCGGCACCGCTCGCCGCCTGCGCCACCGGGCGGACGATGCCGGCAGCTCGGGCGCACCCGGTCCGTCACTGCCCGGTCACCCCGCGCTCGCGGCCGCATCGGCGATGCGGCGGGGCCGGTCACGAGCCGGTTCCGGTTTCATCACGTCGGCACCCGTCGGTCAGCGGTCTGTCGGTCGGGCTCGCTACCATCACGCGTCCAGATTTCTTAGGAGCTGACCAACATGTCCCAGCCGCCGTCCAGTCCGTACCCCGGTTCATACCCTCCGCCGCAGCAGCCCGACCAGCAGCACGGCGGTGGCTACCCGCCGCAGCAGCAGCCCCAGTACGGTGGCGGCTACCCGCCGGCTCCGCAGCAGCCCGGCCCCCAGTACGGCAGCCACCCGGAGGCGCCGCAGCAGCCCGCCCCCCAGTACGGCGGCCACCCGGAGGCGCCCCAGCAGCCCGCCCCGCAGTACGGCGGGTACGTGGAGACCGGCCAGCCCAGCTTCGGCGGCCCCGAGGTGCCGCCGAAGAAGAAGTCGAAGGCCGGCAAGATCGTGCTGATCGTGCTGGCCGTCGTGGTGGTCCTGTGCATCGGCGGCGGCGCCGCCATCTACTTCGCCGCGAAGGACACCGTGGGCGAGGTGGTCGACGCCACCAAGACCCGGGTATCGGCTCCGGAGACCCTCGGCGGCCGGCCGAAGGTGGACAACCCGCAACTCCAGTCCGCCGCCACGGAGATGGAAGCGGAGATCAAGAAGGACGTGCCGGACGCCACCAGCGCCGTCGGCGCCTTCTACGGCGACCCCACGAAGCAGGATCTGGTCATGATCGCCGGCGCGTCCGGCGTGATGGCCGACCCGAAGAAGGAGCTGGACGACGCCACCACGGGCCTCGGCAGCGAACTCGGGGTGACCGAGTTCAAGACGGTGGACGCCGGCCCGCTGGGCGGCGACGCCAAGTGCGGCGACGGCAAGATCGACGGCGACCCGGTCGGGGTCTGCGTCTGGGCCGACCGGGGCAGCGTCGGCATGATCGTCATGTACTTCAAGCCCGCGTCCGCGCTGCAGTCCGAGTTCGTCGCCATGCGGGGCGAGATCGAGCACAAGGACTGACCGCCCGCCAGACCGGTGACCGGGCCCCCGCCGTGGCGGGGGCCCGGTCCCGTTTCCGGGTCAGGCCGACGCGGCCCGCTCGGCGGGGCTGCGGCAGACGCAGAACTCGTTGCCCTCCGGGTCGGCGAGCACCACCCAGCCGGTGCCGTCCGGCCGGCGCCGGTCGGCGACCAGGGTGGCCCCGACGCCGAGCAACCGCTCGACCTCGGCGTCCCGGGTGCCCTCGGCCGGGTGCAGGTCGAGGTGGAACGCGCCCTTGCCGTGCCGCTCCCCGACCGACACGAAGAGCAGGTCGGGGCCGTGCCCGTCGGGCGCGACGAGCACCGCCTCGGGGTCGCCCGGGTGGTCGTCGTCGTGCAGCTTCCGATCGAGCACCCCCGCCCACCAGCTCGCCAGGGCGTACGGGTCGTCGGTCTCGACGGTGACGCAGTGGATCTGTGCACTCACGGTGCTACCTCCTGGTCGGAGTGCGCCCCGCGGAAGCGGATGACGTCAGCGGCGGCTGCGGGGCGCGGGAGTCTTCACGGTGGACATCGACCACACCCCCTTCCGCATTTCGAGCTGACGCGCAGCATCATGTCACCGCCCCGGCCGTCCGCACAAACCCGCCGCCGGCCCGGCCTTTGCGCTGCGGGGCTGAGCCGGACGGCCGGACGCCCGCCGGCGGCCGGTCAGGTGGCGGCGGGGGCGTCGGCGGACGGCAGGGTGACGGTCACCTCCAGGCCGCCGCCCGGCTGGGCCACCGCCGTCACCGTGCCGCCGTGCGCGTCGCAGACCGCCCGGACGATGGAGAGCCCCAGGCCGGAGCCACGGGCGCCGGTGCGTTCCTGGCCGCCCCGCCGGAACGGCTCGAACAGCCCCGGCACGTCCGCCGGGGCGACCTCGAAGCCGGTGTTGCCCACCACCAGCCAGGACCGCTGCCCGTCGGTGCCGGTACGCACCCAGAGCCGGCCGTGCAGGTGGTTGTAGCGGACCGCGTTCTCCACGAGGTTGCCGGCGAGCCGGTCGAGCAGCCCCGGGTCGCCGACCACCGGGGCCGGGCGCAGCGCGGTGTGCACCTTCAGCCCGATCCGCTCCACCTCGCCGGACATCGCGGAGAGCGCGTTGGCGGTGCCGGCGGCCAGGTCGCACTCGGCCCGCCGGGCCAGTCGGCGGCCCGTCTGGGCCTCGCTGCGGGCCAGCACCAGCAGCGCGTCGACCAGGCCGTTGGCCCGCTCCGAGGCGTCCCGGACCACGGTGGCCATCCGCCGGTACTCGGCCCGGTCCGCCTCGTCGTCGCTGAGCGTCACGTCGATCTCGGTCCGCATCACCGCCAGCGGGGTACGCAGCTCGTGCGAGGCGTTGGCGACGAACCGTTTCTGCGCCTCGAACGCCGCAGCGATCCGGTCCAGCATGGCGTCGAAGGTCCGGGCCAGCTCGGCGACCTCGTCGTCCGCGCCGGACCAGCCGATCCGCTGGTCCAGGGTGGCCTCGCCGAGCCGGCGGGCGGTGGCGGTCACCTGGTGCAGCGGGCGCAGCGCCCGGCCGGCCACCAGGTACGCCCCGGCGACCCCGACCACGCTGATCACCAGCAGCGCCACCAGGCCCTTGACCAGCAGCTCCGTCGAGGCGGCGCCGACCAGATCATGCTGCCACTGCCCGGCGTCCAGGGTGCGGCCGTCGGCGAGCACCACCGTGGTGCCGGGCCGCAGCTCGTCGGTGGGGCGCAGCGCGTCGCGGACCAGCAGCCAGGCCAGCACCACCAGGATCGCCCCGGCGCCGACGAGCAGCACCCCGTTGAGCAGGGTGAGCCGCAGCCGCAGCGTGGGGCGCAGGCCGCCGCTCACAGTGCCTCCTCAGTTCGCGACTGCGGGGCTCGCAAAACCGGCTCACTCCTCGCGCTCACAGTGCCTCCTCAGTTCGCGACTGCGGGGCTCGCAAAACCGGCTCACTCCTCGCGCTCACGCTGACACCTCGGCGGTGCGGTAGCCAGCGCCGACCACCGTCTCGATCAGGGGCGGGTCGCCGAGCTTCTTGCGCAGCGTCATCACGGTGACCCGGACGATGGTGGTGAACGGGTCCGTGTTCGCATCCCAGACCCGTTCCAGCAGTTCCTCGCTGGAGACCACCGCGCCGCGCGCCTTGAGCAGCTCGGCCAGCACGCCGAACTCCTTGTTGGTCAGGTCGACCGGCACCCCGCCGCGGGTGACCACCCGGCGGGCCGGGTCGAGCACCAGGTCGGCGACCGCCAGCACCGGCGGGGCGGCCGGGGTGGCCCGCCGGCCCAGCGCCTGCACCCGGGCGACCAGTTCGTCGAAGGCGAACGGCTTGGGCAGGTAGTCGTCGGCGCCGAGCTGCAGGCCCTCCACCTTGTCGGCGACGGTGCCGCTGGCGGTCAGCATCAGCACCCGGGTCAGGGTGCCGGAGGCGGCCAGTTCGGCGCAGATCTGGTCGCCGTGCACGCCGGGCAGGTCCCGGTCGAGGATCACCACGTCGTACCGGGTGACGAAGGCGGCCTCGTGCCCGGCGGCGCCGTCGTAGGCGACGTCCACGGCCATCCCGCGCTTGCGCAACCCACGCGCGATCGCGTCGGCGAGGTTCCGCTCGTCCTCGACCACCAGTACCCGCATCCCCGGCCTCCCAGCTCGTGACCTCCCGACAACCTAGTGCCGGCCACCAAACCAGCATCCCGCGCCGCCGTTGCAAAGAATCTTCGCGTACGCCATGCTTCCCGGCACCTGGCGACAAGGAGCTGCCGATGACCGGAACGCCCACCGGGCGGGACGTGGCCTACCACCGCTTCCGCTTCCCGGACGAACTGGGCCGCGGGGCGTCCGACGGGGTGATCGCCGGCCCGGGCGGCCTGGTGGTCGGCCCGGCGGCCGGCCGGGTCGAGCACACCGATCCGCACACCGGCAACACCGCCGGCTACGACCTGGCGACCTGGACGTCCCCGCCGGTCCGGCTGGGTTTCCCGGCGGCCGAGATCGTCCCGTCGTGGACCGCGGACACCCCGCCGGGCTGCTGGCTGCGGGTGGAGCTGCGCGGCTGGGCCGAGACTGGCCCGTCGACCGGCTGGTACGTGCTGGGTGACTGGGCGGCCGATGAGACGACGATCCACCGCAGCTCGGTGCCCGGGCAGGCCGGCGACGACGCGCGGGTGGCGGAGGACACCCTGCGGGTCACGGACGCGGTGGTCACCGGCTGGCAGGTCCGGGTCAGCCTGTTCCGCCGCCCCGGGTCCCCGGCCGGCCCGGTGCTGCGCACGGTCGGCGCGGTCGCCTCCGGCAGGGCGGCTTCCGGGTCGGTGGACGCTGCGGCACCGCCGTCGACCGGCGCCCGGGGGCGGGTGCTGGACGTGCCCCGCTACTCGCAGCGGCTGCACGCCGGCGGGGAGACCCGCTGGGGCGGTGGTGGGGACTCCTGGTGCAGCCCCACCTGCACGTCGATGGTGCTGGACTTCTGGGGCGCCGGGCCCGCCCCCGACCGGTACGCCTGGGTCGACCCGCCCGGCCCACGGCCGGTGGTGGTGCACGCCGCCCGGCACTGCTACGACCACGCGTACGCGGGGGCCGGGAACTGGGCGTTCAACACGGCG
The DNA here is from genome assembly GCF_042870725.1 of Micromonospora sp. NPDC006431. Taxonomy (NCBI): domain Bacteria; kingdom Bacillati; phylum Actinomycetota; class Actinomycetes; order Micromonosporales; family Micromonosporaceae; genus Micromonospora; species Micromonospora sp. NPDC006431. The sequence continues at coordinate 82,026 of NZ_JBIAHQ010000009.1, read as the reverse complement.
TACGCGGGGCTGCACGGGGTGGACGCCTTCGTCACCCGGCTGCGTTCCCTCGCCGAGGCGGAACGGTTCGTCGCCGCCGGCGTACCGCTGATCCTGTCGACCGCCTTCGCAGCGGGGCAGGTGCCCGGGCTGGACTACGACACCCGGGGGCACCTGATGGTGCTGGTCGGCTTCACCGCCGACGGCGACCCGGTGCTCAACGACCCGTACGCCCCGGACGACGAGGGGGTCCGCCGGACGGTGCCCCGAGCGGCGTTCGAGGCGGCCTGGCAGGCAGGCAGCGGCGGCGTCACGTACGTGGTCCGGCCGGCGTCGGTGCCGCTGCCGCCGGCACCCGCCCAGGCCAACTGGTGACTCCGTCGCGGCCCACCGGCCAGGCCGGCGTACCGGCCGGCTGACTCACGGCAGCCGCCACACCGCGAGCCCGCCCTCGTTGCGCCGGCATACCAGCACGTCCCGGCCGGTCCGACAGTCACCGAGCACACCGGGCAACGCGTCCACCACCCGGCTCCGGGCGGCCGTGAGGTCCAGTTCGGCCACGAGCAGGCGCCCGTCCCGGCTCCGCCGGGCGCCGATCAGCCGGCTGTCCGGTTCCTGCCAGTTCGCCAGTTCCCAGGTGCCCAGGTCGGCCACCTCCCGGCCGGTGGCCGCCTCCACCACCACGAGCCGCTCCCCGCCCGACCACGCGGAACTCTCCGGCCTGCCGTGGCCCGAGCTGACCAGGAACCGGCCGCGTTCTGCCCGCAGCACCGCCTGCCAGCGCGGGTTGCTCCATCGCACGGCGCCGGTCGCCGGGTCAAGCGCCCACATCCCCCCGGTCTGCCGGTAGGCGCAGAGCAGGTCGCCGCAGTCGGTCAGGTACCCGACCTGGGCGAGCCGGGCCGTCCAGCGCTGGTCCAGCCGATCCAGGCCGTAGCCGGTCACCGTGCCGCCGTTGTCACTGATCACCAGCAGCAGGTCGCCGACGATCTGGTTCCGCTGCCAGCTCGGCAGCTGACCGGGGCGGATGTTGCGGGCGGCCAGCAGGGAACCGCTGGCGGGGTCGCGCACCTCGACCTCGCCGGAGGGGGCGGCCAGCACGATCCCGTCCACGCCGTCGGGACCGAAGCGCAGGTTGGGGCCGTCCAGCGGGGTGGGCACCGACCACAGCGTCCGGCCGGACGCCGCGTCGACCCGGCGGAGCGAGCCCTCGCCGGAAACGTCGAGGTTCTGGAGGAGCACGCCGTCGCCCGCCGGGTAGCTGGCCCCGGGTTGCTGCCAGCCCGACCGGCCGGTGCCGGCGTCGAGGGCGGTCGTCCGGAACACGCCCTCGGGGCCGCCCACCTGGCGGCCGCTGACCAGCACCGTCCCGCCCTGCTGCAGCAGCCACACGTCGCCGCCGCCGGCCGGGAGCGAGGTGCGCCACAGGACGGCGGGCGGCCCCTCCGCCGGGATCCGGTACGCCACCAGCAGCCGCCCCGTACCCTGCTGCGGATCCAGCGGATCCACGACGTAGAGGCGGTCGGCCGCCAGGAAGACGTCCGCGCCGAGCCGGGCCGGCACGATGGCCACCGCGCGCTCCGGGCGCGGGACTCCGCCGGCGACCACCCACAGGACGGCCAACAGCACGGCCAGCACCCGGTACGGCCGGCTGACGGCACGCGGCGGGCGAGGCGGCGGTTCCGGCGCCGGGTCGCGGCGGAGCTCGCCCAGATCGATGACCGTCACGATCACCCCTTCCCGGGCAGCCCTCCGGCGCACCAGCGCCGGGCGTACCGGCCGGCCGGGGTGACGCCGGGTCGCCTGTACGATGGCCCGTCGTGGCTGTGCCGGTGGTAGACCCCTCGCTGAACCCCTCGCCCGTCGCGGTCGAGCCCGTCGCGGCGGTCCCGCCACGCCGGCCGCGGCGCCGGCCGGCCCGCGCCGACGTGCTGGCCATCGGAGCCTATGCGTTGCTCGGGGTTCTCGTCTGCCTCAACTACTGGGGGGACGTGCAGCACCGGGTCTCCTCGCACCTGCCGACGGACCACAGCTGGTTCGAGTGGCTCTTCGCGCACGGCGCCTACTCGGTGCGTCACCTGGAGAACCCGCTCTTCACCGCCCGGCAGAACGCCCCGGACGGGGTGAACATGATGGCGAACACCTCGCTGCTCGGGGTCACCCTGCCGCTCGCGCCGCTCACCCTGCTCCTCGGCCCGCAGGTGATGTACGCGCTCTACCTGGGCGCGGCCCTGTCGGCGACGGCGGCCACCTCGTACTGGATGCTCTCCCGGCACCTGGTCCGCTCCCGCGCGGCGGCCTTCGTCGGCGGGGTGTTCCTCGGCTTCGCCCCCGGCATCGTGCACCACGCCAACGGGCAGCCGAACTTCGTCTCCAACTTCCTGCTGCCGCTGATCGTGGCCCGGGTGCTGCGCCTCGGCGAGCCGGGCCGTCGGCTGCGCAACGGCGTCGCGTTGGGGCTGCTGGTGGCGTACCAGATCTTCCTCAACGAGGAGATGCTGCTGCTGACCGCGCTGGCCTGCCTGGTCATCGTGGTGGCGTACGCGGTGCAGCGGCCACGCGCGGCGCGGGAGCGGGCGGGGACGTTCCTCGCCGCGCTCGGCGTGGGCGGCGGCCTGGCCCTGTTGCTGACCGCCTACCCGCTCTGGTTCCAGTTCAACGGGCCGCAGTCCTACCGGGGCCTGCAGGGCGGGGTCTTCCACAACTGGGGCGAGGACCTGATGGCCTTCGTCACCTTCGCCCGGGACACGGTGGCCGGTGACGAGGCGGTCGAGCAGACCATCGGGCTGACCGAGCAGAACACCTGGTTCGGTTGGCCGCTGGTGCTGGTCGCCCTGGTCGCCCTGGTGCTGCTGGTACGCCGCTCGCTGCCGGCCCGGATCGTCGCCGTGCTGGTGGTGGTCTTCACGGTCGCCGCGATCGGCCCGAAGGTGCGCTTCGACGGGGTCGAGACCACTGTCGACGGCCCCTGGGCGTACGTGCCGGACGACCTGCCGCTGGTCGAGATGATGATGCCGACCCGGCTGGCCCTGGTGGTGGCCGGCGCCGTCGGCGTGCTGCTCGCGCTGGCCTGGAACGCCCTGGCCGGGGCCGGCCGCCCGCCGGTGCCGAGGCAGCGCGCCGGGGCGGCCACCGGGACGTCGCCGGCTGCTGGCCCGCGTCGCCGCTGGCTGCGCGGCATCGGGTACGCGGCGATCGTGGCGGCCCTGCTACCGCTCTTCCCGCGCCCGCTGCCGGCCGAGCGGATCGACCCGCCGCCGCACTTCATCACCGCGGGCGGCTGGCGGCCGTACGTGCCGGACGGCCGGACGCTGGTCCCGGTGCCGATCCCGAGCAACGTGCACGGCCTGCCCACCCTACGCTGGAGCGCACTGACCGGGCAGGAGTTCCCCATCCCCGCCGGCTACTTCATCGGCCCCAACGAGAACGGTGCGGGGGTCTTCGGCGCGCCGAACCGGCCGACCAGCACGCTCATCTACGCCACCATGGACGCGAACAAGGTCCCCGCGATCACCGCGGAGCACCGCCGTCAGGCGGTCGACGACCTGCGCTTCTGGAAGGCGTCGGTGGTGGTCCTCGGCGCGAACCCGCGCGAGGCGGTGCTGCGCGACCTGATGACCGCGCTGCTCGGGCCGCCGCAGCGGATCGACGACGTCTGGCTCTGGGACGTCCGCGACCGGCTCTGAACCGACCCCACCATGCTCCCAGTCAGCCGACCAGGGGGCGGACGTCCCAGACGTACGCGCCGGCCACGTCGCGGCCCGGGCCGACGAGGGCGTCCACCGTGGTCCGGACCGGGTCGCCCGGGAACGAGCCGGCCTGCACCAGCACCGCCGCCCGCCAGTGCCGCAGGTCCGCGACCGCCTGGCGGCGCTCGGCGGCGCCGACCGGCGGCACCTGACCGGTCTCGGCGGCCCGCCGCAGCAGCAACGAGGTGGGGCGGTCCGGGGCGCCCCAGCGCGCGGTCGGGTCGTCCGCGCTCCGCGGGCCGATGAAGTAGCCTCCCGGCACGTGGAACGCCAGCCCGGTGCGGGCCGACCAGAAGGTGGCCGGGCTCTTCGCCGCACCGGTCACCGGCGGCACCGGCACCAGCGTCCGGCCCGGCACGACGTACGTCCGCCAGCCGCCGTCGGCGACGAAGGCCGGCACCGGCACCACCGGCACGGTACGGATCGGCGTGGGGACCAGCGGCAGCAGCGCGGCGGCGACCGCCCCGGCCCAGGGCGCCCAGGTCCGGGCCGACCGGTGGCGGACCCGGTCCAGCGCCAGGGCCAGCAGCACCCCGAGCACCGGCACGCAGACCAGCGCGAACCGGGCCGGCACCACCAGGTCGAGCAGCGGCAGGCCGGCGACCAGCCGGTACGGCCCGGGCAGGCCGGTCTCGTGCCGGTTCACCACGATCGTGGTGCCGAGGGAGAGCAGGGCGAACAGCAGCCCGCAGCCGGCGAGGGCGCGGACCAGCGGCCGCCGCCACAGCCGGACCACCACCAGCAGGGCGAGCAGCGGCAGGAACGGCCCGAAGAAGGAGGTCTGCTCGGTGGGGTTCGGCGCCAGCAGCCGCGAGTGACGGTCGTCCCCGGCCACGCTCTGCCGGGCCCCCGCGGTGAACGAGGCGACGTCCAGCCGGTAACCCTGGGCGAAGAACGGCATCCCCGCGTAGTGGCCCGGGCCGCGGAACTGGAACCACAACGGGTACGCCAGCAGGGCCCCCGCCACCAGCGCACCGACCCCGAGCCGGCGCAGCACCACGGGCGCCAGCCGGCGCGCGGCCGCCCGGTCGGCCAGCGCGTACGCCGCGGCGACAACCCCGGCGGCCAGCGCCACGAAGACCAGCACCTCCTCACCGAGGAAGACCTGGTAGGCGACGGCCAGCCCGAGCAGCACCCCGTCCCGGCGTACCCGGTCGGTGGCCGGGCGGAACACCAGCGCGAGGATCACCGGGACCAGGAACTGGGCTGCCATGTGCAGGTGCGCCCCGGCCTGCGACACCATGCCGGGCGCGAACCCGCAGAACAGCCCACCCAGTGCCGCGGCGGCCCGGGACCTGACCAGCCGGCGGGCCAGCAGCGCGTACCAGGCGGTGGCGGTGCCGGCGAGGCAGGCGACCACGGCGACGAGGAAGGCCGTCTGGGAGCCGAACAGCAGGGTGATCGGGGTGAGCGGCAGGCCCAGCCCGAGCACCGAGGTGTTGGCCATCAGGTTCACCCCGTCCGGGGCGTTCAGCGCGGTGCTGTGCAGCGGGTTCTCCCCCGCGGTCACCGCCCGGGCCGCCCGGGCCAGCATCCACTCGAAGAGCATCTGGTCGCCGGCCTGGTGGAACAGCCGCTCCGGCCGCCGCCACTGGTCGCCGGTGAGCAGGACGGCCAGGCCGAGGTAGCCGGCGACCACGAGGGCGTCGACCAGGCGGAGGCGCCGACGCCGCGACCGGGTCGCCGGCGGGTCCGGCGGGGCGGTCAGGCCGACCGGCTGGTCAGTGTCCGGACGTCCCACACCCACACGTCCAGCTCCTGCCGGGCCGGCCCGATCAGCTGCTCGACGGTTTGCCGCAGCGGGTCGGCGTTCGGCTGGTCGAGCGGCAGCACCACGACGGCGGCCCGCCAGTGCCGCAGCTCGTCCAGGAAGCGCCGGCGCTGCCGGTCGTCGAGTTTCGGCGTACGCCCGGTGGCGGCGACCTCCGCGAGCAGGTCGCCGATGCCGCTGGGCCGACCGCCGAATCGGCCCGGGTCGCCGGTGACCCCGTTGCGTGGGGCGAGGAAGTACCCGCCGGGAATCTTGAAGGCCAGGTCGGTGCTGGCCGCCCAGCGCATCGCGTTGGTGTTGCCCATGCTCGGCACCGGCACCGACACGAGCGTCTGGTCCGGGCCGACGTACCGCCGCCACCGGTCGGCGGTGATGAACTGGGGCACCTCCGGCCGGGTGGTGACCTGCAACGGCATCGGCGCGATGGGCAGCAGCGCCAGCACCAGACCGGCGACCGTCAGGGTCCGTACGGTCCGGCGTTCGGCGGTCCGCAGCGACCAGGCCCGCTCCACGGCGAGGGCCAGCAGGATCCCGATGACCACGGTGGTGATCAGGCCGAACCGGGTCGGCACCACCGCGTCGAGCAGCGGCAGCCGGACCAGCAGCTCCCACGGGCCGGTGAGCAGCTCCCGGTCCCACCAGGACACCCGCTCACCGAGGGAGAGCACCGCGAAGAACAGCCCGGTCACCGCGAGCGCCCGGACGGTCACCTCCCGGCGGAGCCAGACCACGATGCCGACGGCCAACAGGGACAGGCTCCAGCCGAAGAAAGCGTTCTCCTCCGAGTAGTTCGGGGCGAGGTTGACGTTCGCCCGCTCGTGGCCGCCCAGCGTGGGCGAGCCGGGGGCGAAGAACGAGGCGATGTCGTTGCCGTAGTCGCGGACCGTGTCGCTGAGCCCGTGGTACGCCATCGGCCCGGCGAACTGGACCCAGAGCGGGTACGCCAGCAGCGACCCGGCGAGCACCGCGCAGACCGCCAGCGCGGTCCCCAGGGGACGCCACGCGGTGGCCCACCGCTCCCGCTGCTGCGCGACCACCGCCAGCAGGAACACGCCGCAGGCCAGCGCGGTGAAGAGCAGGATCTCCTCGTTGATGAACGCCTGCGCGGTGACCAGCAGGGCGAGCAGCGCGCCGTCGCGGACCGGGCGGGTGGAGCGGGTCAGCACCAACACCCGCCAGACGATGAACGGCAGCAGGAACTGGGAGATGATGTTGGGGTGCCAGTTGGCGTGCGACAGCATCGCCGGTGAGAACCCGCAGAACCAGCCGCCCACGGCGGCGGCCAGCCGGGTACGCACCACGTGCCGGGATAGCACCCGGTACCAGGCGGCGGCCGTGCCGGCGAGGCCGAGCGTCACCAGCGTGACGAAGGAGACCGCCGGTCCGAACAGGACGGTGATCGGCACCATCGGGATGCCGAGGGCCAGGATGGCGGTGTTCGCCATCAGGTTGACCCCGTCCGGATAGTTGAACTGGTCGGTGTAGAACGGGAACTCGCCGTGCAGCACGACGCGTACGGAGTGGGCGAGGAAGAACTGCACCTGCGCCGGGTCGCTGCTGTAGAGGGCGGCCACCCGGCCGGCCGGGTCGACCCAGATCCGGCTGGTCACCCAGAGCGCGGCAAGCAGGAAGATGCCGTACATGGCGAGATCCTGCCGGCGGGGTGTCCAGCGTGGGCGCGGCCGGGCGACCGGTCGGCCGTCGCCGGGGGCGGGGTCGAAGGCGGGATCGGGGGCGGGCGGGGCCACGGTGGTGACGGAGGCGGAGCCCGTCGGGGCGTCGGCGTCCGCTGGCGAGTCGCCACGGGGCTCGGCAGGCGTCACAGTCGGCGGAGTCTACCGGAGCCGGAAAATGGCCACGAAACGCACACCACCGTCCACTGTGGCGAGTGTCCGGAGGGGGTGAGCCGGGCGCGGCCGGACGACCGGTCGTCTCGTACCATGTGGCTCGCAAACACGACCAACGACGCGATCGGGGGCGTACAGGTGGCTTCAGTCCGCCGACGCGGCACGGTGGCCACCGCGCTGCTGACCCTGCTGCTGGCCGCACCCGGGTGCGGGCCCGTCGCCGGGCGCCAGTCGGCGGACCTGCGGGTCGGCTACGACAGCCTGGACGGGCCGCTGACCGTCTGGCCGGCGCGGGGCAGCCTGGCCGGCGACGCCACCGCGACCGCCGCCATCAGCGCGGCCGTCCGGGACTGGCGCTCGCCGGTCGACGACCGGGCACACCTGCCCACCTCCGGCATCCTCTACTCCGGCGAGGTGGCCGGGTCACCGCTCGCCCTGGTCGCCGCCGACGTGCCCGGCGAGAGCGCGTCCTGGTTGCTGCAGCTCGACCGCGCCGAGGACCGCTGGCGGGTCGCCCACGCCACCGAGTACACCGACCCCGGCTACCTGGTCTACTCCGACGTGCTGCCGGTGCGGCTCCCGCAGGGCCGGCGCTACCTCACCTCGGCCCGGGTGGAGCGGCTGCTCGGGCCGGACGGCCGCGCGCTGGCCAGCACCGACGGCCTCACCGAGCCGCTCGCCGTGCCGGCCTGCCGGGCCGTGGAGCTGACCGTGGCGCTGCGCCCGACCCGGTCGCTGCCGCGCGGCCGGGCCGCCGACCGCGTCCTCGACCTGGGTACGGCCACCGCCGACCCCCGGTATCCCCTGGTACGCGACGAGACCGGCACCGGCAAGCGCGCCCTGGCCGGGCTGGACACCTGCGTTCTCGCCGAAACCACCGGACCGTTCGGCAGCGTGCCGCGCCGCATCGGCGATCGGCTGGCGCCCCGCTCCGCGCCGGAGTCCTGGCCGATGGCGAAGGTCGCCGTCCGGTCGCTGGGCGAGGTGGCGCTGGCCGGCGGCGAGCCGGGCGACCTGCAGCAGCTCACCTGGGAGAGCGCCACCGGCACGATGACCGCGCTGGTCTACCGCCCGGGCGACGGCGGCACCCCGGTGGTCTCCCCCGCCGACCGGTCCACCACCCTGCAGGCGTACCACCTGCCGATGCCGGGCCAGCCGCTCGCGGTGCTGACCTGGCGGGCCAGCCGGGACACCTCGTTCGCCGCCCCGCCCGGGGCGTCGCGCCTGGTCGACCGGCCGGGCCTGGTGGTGATGCCGCAGCCGGACTCTCGTCAGACGTTCAGCCTGGCTGGCACTGAAAAGACCTGGTACCGCTCCGTGGACGGACGCTGACCTACGCGCCCCAAGCGCCCGCCTGGGCCGCCCGCCCGTGCTCCCGGGTGGCCGGCTCTCGTGATGATCATCCCCCGAATCGCCGGCTGCGTGCCGCGTAGGAACGCAGGGCGCGAAGGAAGTCGACCTTCCGGAAGCCGGGCCAGTACACGTCGCAGAAGTACAACTCGGAGTAGGCGGCCTGCCAGAGCAGGAAGCCCGACATCCGGCGTTCTCCACTCGTGCGGATGACGAGATCCGGGTCGGGCTGGCCGCCGGTGTACAGGTGCGCCGCGATGTCCTCGGCGGTCAGGCGCTGCGCGACGTCATCGACGGTAGCGCCGGTCTGCGCCTCCTGCTCCAGCAGTGAACGGACCGCGTTGACGATCTCTTCGCGGCCGTCGTAGCCGACGGCCACCGTGAGATGGAAGTTGCCGCCGCGCGCACCGGTCGCCTCCTCGGCCAGCTTCAGTGCGTGGCGCGTCGAGTCGGGCAGCACGTCCGGGCGACCGGCCACATGAAGCTGCCACGGGTTGCCCGGCCGCAGCAGTGGTTCCGCCACCACCTCCTCGATCATCCGCATCAGGTGCTCCACCTCGTCGGAGGCCCGCTTGCGTACGTTGTCGACGGAGGCGACGAACAGGGTGACGTGCTGGATGCTCAACTCGGCGCACCAGCTCAGCACCTCGTGCATGTGCTCCGCCCCGTACCGGTGCCCCAGTCGTGGGTCGTCGAAGCCCATCTGCCTGGCCCACCGCCGGTTCCCGTCCATCGCCATGGCAACGTGCCGAGGCAGTGAGACGTCGACCAACTGCGCTCGCAGGCGGCGGGCGTACAACTGGTAGGCCATGCGACGAACGGGCTCGATCATGACCAGATGAAACCACGCGCGCGCCCCTGCTGCTGCCCGTGCACCTCCGGGTCACGCTGCGATCCTGGTAGGAAATGACCCCTGGAGGGGCCACTTCCTACCAAGATCTTCCCTAGCTGCGGTGGGTGGCCTTGCTGGTGCAGGACCACCCGCTCGCGTGCCGAGTCAGTTCTTGGCGGTGGCCTCGGAGGCGGCCGGCTCGACGGGCTGGGCGTCCAGGCCGGAGATCCAGCCGGTGACGTCGCGGGCCACGTTCTGCGCGGTCAGGCCCAGGTCGGCCAGGATCTGCGCCCGCGTGCCGTGCGGGTGCCAGTCGGCCGGCACCCCCAGGTCCTTCAGCGGCACCCGGACGTCGGCGTCCCGCATGGCCTGGCCGAGCGCGTCGCCGACGCCGCCGACCCGGACACCGTCCTCGACGGTGACCACGAGCCGGTGCGCGGCGGCCAGCTCGACCAGCTCGGCCGGGACCGGGCGGACCCAGCGCGGGTCCACCACGGTGACCCCGTAACCCTGCTCGGCCACCCGGGCGGCGACCTCCATGCCGAGCTGGCCGAAGGAGCCGACCGCGACGAGCAGCACGTCGGTACGCGCCGACTCGGCCAGCACGTCCACCGCACCCACCCGGCGCACGGCCGGCAGGTCGGCGGCCACCGTGCCGGTCGGGAAGCGGACGATGGTCGGGCCGTCGTCCACGGCGACCGCCTCGCGCAGTTCCTCGCGGAGGCTGCCGGCGTCGCGGGGCGCGGCGATCCGCAGGCCGGGCACCACGCCGAAGACGGACATGTCCCAGACGCCGTAGTGGCTCGGGCCGTCCGGGCCGGTGATGCCCGCCCGGTCCAGCACGAAGGTGACCGGCAGCTTGTGCATCGCCACGTCCAGCAGCACCTGGTCGAAGGCCCGGTTGAGGAACGTGGCGTAGACGGCCACCACCGGGTGCAGGCCGCCCATGGCGAGGCCGGCCGCCGAAGTGGCGGCGTGCTGCTCGGCGATGCCCACGTCGTACACCCGCTTCGGGTGCTTGCGGGCCAGCTTGGCGATCCCGGTCGGCTCGGCCATCGCGGCGGTGATGCCGACCACGTCCGGCCGCTCGTCGGCGATCTTGACCAGCTCGTCGGCGAAGACGTGGGTCCACTTCACCGAGGGCGCGGCGACCAGTTGACCCGTCTCGACGTCGAAGGCGCCGCCGGGGCCGTGCAGGCAGTCCGCCTCGTCCTCCTCGGCCGGGCGGTAGCCGTAGCCCTTGCGGGTGACCGCGTGCACTATCACCGGGCCGCCGAAGTTCTTCGCCGCGCGCAGTGCGGACTCGACCGCGGCGACGTCGTGGCCGTCGACCGGGCCGACGTACTTGATGCCGAGATCCTCGAACATGGCCTGCGGCGCGACCGCGTCCTTGATGCCCTTCTTGACCGCGTGCAGCACCTCGTACATCGGCTTGCCCACGAGCGGGGTCGAGCCGAGGGCCTCCTTGACGGTGTCGAGCACCTTCTCGTAGCCGGGGTTGAGCCGCAGCGAGGAGAGGTGGTCGGCGAGGCCACCGATGGTCGGCGCGTACGACCGGCCGTTGTCGTTCACCACGATCACCAGCGGGTTGCCGGCGGCGGCGATGTTGTTCAGCGCCTCCCAGCACATGCCGCCGGTCAGCGCGCCGTCGCCGACCACGGCGACCACGCTGCGCCGCTCGCCGCGCAGCGCGTACGCCTTGGCGAGCCCGTCGGCGTAGGACAGGGCGGTGGAGGCGTGCGAGTTCTCAATCAGGTCGTGCTCGCTCTCCGCCTGGCTGGGGTAGCCGGAGAGGCCACCGCGCTGGCGGAGCTTGTCGAAGCCCTCCTGCCGGCCGGTGATGATCTTGTGCACGTAGGCCTGGTGGCCGGTGTCGAACAGGAGCCGGTCCCGCGGCGAGTCGAAGACCCGGTGCATCGCCAGGGTCAGCTCCACCACACCGAGGTTGGGCCCGATGTGCCCGCCGGTGCGGGAGACCTTGGCGATCAGGAAGTCACGGATCTCGGCGGCGAGGATGTCCAGCTGCTCGGCGGTCATCCGCTTCACGTCCTGCGGGCCCCGGACGGTGCCCAGCAGTCGGCCGCGGTTGGCCGTGCCCTCTTCAACACTCATGACCGAAGAGTCTATCGGCCGCCCGACAGCCCGCAGCTCGGCCGTGGATCACAGCAGCCGGATCGGGGGGTGCGAAGGCCCCCGTCGGCCGGCGGGGATCCTGACCCGCCGGCCTGGCTCAGGACGGCGGCAGGAGCAGGCCGACCAGCTCGACGTGCTGGGTCATCGGGAACAGGTCGAAGCCGCGCAGCGCGGCCAGCCGCCAGCCCAGGCCGGTGAAGGTGCGCACGTCCCGAGCGAAGGCGGCCGGGTCGCAGGCCACGTACGCCACCGCCCGCGGGCCGGCGGCGACGATGTCCCGCACCACCGGCGCGCCGGCGCCGGAGCGGGGCGGATCGAGGACCACCAGGTCGACCGGGCCGGTGACCCGGCGGCGGGCCAGCGCGGTCTCCACCCGGGCCGCGACCACCTCCACGGCGGGCAGGTCGGCCAGATTCTCCCGGGCCGCGGCCACGCCTGGCTCGGCGGACTCGATCAGGGTGACCCGGGCCGCACCGACCCGGCCGGCGAGGGCCGCGGCGAACAGCCCGGCCCCGCCGTACAGGTCCCAGGCGGTCTCGCCGGGGCGCGGGTCGAGCAGGTCGAGCACCGCCCCGACCAGGGTGTCCGCCGCAGCCGGGTGGACCTGCCAGAAACCGGACGCGGGGAGCCGCCACTCCCGGCCGGCGGCCACCTCGCGGACCACCGCCGGGCCGCTCACCGGGGTGGGCACGCCCTGGGCGTACGCCGTGACGCTGACGTCCCCGCCGGAGGCGGCGACCGTCTCGACCGCGTCCGCGTCCGGCCAGCGGGCCCCGGCGGGGGCGAGCACCGGCAGCTCCTGGATCGCCGGGTGGGCGATCAGGCAGCGGTCGATCGGCACCACCTCGTGCGAGCGGTGCTTGAGCAGCCCGGCCCGGCCGGCGCCGTCGACGGCGTACCGGACCCGGGAGCGCCAGCCCAGCGGCCCGCCGGGCAGCGCCTCGACCCGAACGCCGAGCGCGTCGACCTGCGGGTCGGTGAGGCCGCCGAGCCGGGTGAGCTGCTCGCGCACCACCGCGGTCTTCCAGTCGAGCTGGGCGTCGGGGGCGACGTGCTGGAGGTCGCAGCCGCCGCAGCGGCCCGGCCTCGCGTACGGGCAGGGTGGCTCGACCCGGTCCGGGGAGGCTGCCAGCACCTCGACCGCGTCGGCCCGGGCGAAGCCCCGGTGCAGCTCGGTCACCTCGGCGACCACCCGCTCCCCGGGCAGCGCGTGCCGCACGAAGACCACCTGGCCGTCGACCCGGGCCACGCAGTGCCCGCCCGGGGCGACCGCGGCCACGGTCAGTTCGACCCGCTCGGCCTCCTCCAGCCCGCGCCGCCCGTCGACCGGCGCCGTCACGCGCGGTCTCCGCTCTCGCCGGGCGGGGCGGGGGCCACCGGCGGGACGGTGGGTGGCAGGGTGCTGCGTGGGGCCACCCGGGGTCCGCGCGCCGGCCCGCGGCTGAGGTTGGCGTCCAGCCGGTCCAGGTTCTTGTTGGCGGTCGAGGCGAGCTGCCATGGAACGCTGGTCACCATCACCCCCGGCTCGAAGAGCAGCCGGCCCTTGAGCCGCAGCGCGCTCTGGTTGTGCAGCAGGTTCTCCCACCAGTGGCCCACCACGTACTCGGGGATGAAGACGGTGACCACGTCGCGGGGCGACTCGCGGCGGGTGGAGGCGACGAAGTTCAGGATCGGCCGGGTGATCTCCCGGTACGGGGAGTCGATCACGGTCAGCGGCACGGGCAGCTCCCGCCGCTCCCAGTCGGCCTGGAGGTTCCGGGTGTCCTTCTCGTCCACGTTCACGGTCACCGCGGTCAGCGTGTCCGGCCGGGTCGCCCGGGCGTACGCGATGGCCCGTAGCGTCGGCTGGTGCAGCTTGCTGACCAGCACGATGGCGTGGTTGCGGGCGGGCAGCACACCCCGGGTCTCGGTCGGTTCCAGCTCGGCGGCGACCCGGTCGTAGTGCCGGCGGATGGCCAGCATCAGCAGGTAGATCACCGCCATCGCGGCGATCGCGATCCAGGCGCCGAGCAGGAACTTGGTGATCAGCACGATGATCAGGACGGTGCCGGTGAGCGCCATGCCGAAGGCGTTGATCGCCCGGGACCGCACCATCCTTCGGCGCACCTCCGGGTCCCGCTCGGTGCGCAGGTGCCGGTTCCAGTGCCGGATCATGCCGGCCTGGGAGAGCGTGAACGAGACGAACACGCCGACGATGTAGAGCTGGATGAGCCGGGTCACCTCGGCCTGGAAGCCGACGATCAGCACCACCGCGAAGACGGCGAGGAAGACGATGCCGTTGGAGAAGGCCAGCCGGTCGCCGCGGGTGTGCAGCTGGCGGGGCAGGTAGCGGTCCTGGGCCAGGATCGAGCCGAGCACCGGGAAGCCGTTGAAGGCGGTGTTGGCGGCCAGGAACAGGATCAGCGCGGTCATCCCGGCGACCACGTAGAGCAGCACCCCGTTGCCGAAGACCGCCTCGCCGAGCTGGGTGGTGACGGTCTTCTGCACGTACCCGGGCGGGCCGGAGACGATCTGGCTCGGGGACTCGACGAACTGCAGGCCGGTCAGCCGGGCCAGCCAGATGATGCCGAACAGCATGCTCACCGCGATCACGCCGAGCAGCAGCAGGGTGGTGGCCGCGTTGCGGCTCTTCGGCGCCTTGAACGCCGGCACTCCGTTGGAGATCGCCTCCACACCGGTGAGCGCGGCGCTGCCCGAGGAGAAGGTCCGCAGCAGCAGGAAGATCAGGGCGAAACCGGTGACGCTGTGCTCCGCCTGGATCTCCAGGCCGGCGCTGGGCGCGCGCAGCTCGTCGCCGAGGATGAAGATCCGGACCAGGCCGGTGAGCAGCATGCCGCCGATCACGATCACGAAGCCGTAGGTGGGGATGGCGAACGCCGTGCCGGACTCGCGCAGGCCGCGCAGGTTCATCGCGGTGAGCAGCGCCACCGCGATGACCGCGATCAGCACCTTGTGGGTGGCCACGAACGGGAGCACGGAGCCGAGGTTGGCCACCCCGGAGGAGATCGAGACCGCAACCGTGAGCACGTAGTCGACCAGCAGCGCGCTGGCCACCGCCAGGCCGGCGCGCGGGCCGAGGTTGACCGTGGCCACCTCGTAGTCGCCACCGCCGGAGGGGTAGGCGTGCACGTTCTGCCGGTAGCTCGCCACGACGGTGAGCATCACCACGACGACCGCGAGCGCGATCCACGGCGAGAAGAAGAACGCCGACGCGCCGGCGATGGAGAGCGTCAGGAGGATCTCGTCGGGCGCGTACGCGACGCTGGAGAGCGCGTCCGAGGCGAAGACCGGCAGCGCGATGCGCTTCGGCAGCAGGGTGTGCTGGAGGCGGTCGGACCGGAACGGTCGACCGACGAGGAGTCGCTTCAGCAGCGAGGTGGGTCTGGCCACAACCGCCAAGGGTACGACCAGTCCAGGGAATGCGGTGTGGGTGGCTGATCACCCCCGCGTTGGTCCGCGCGGTACGGTCGGCTCCCCGCCGGCAACGGGGACGTGGCAGGCTCGCAGTCGACGGGTCCGCCGGGCGGACCGTGGGAGGAGCGGACACCGTGCATGTCGTGATCATGGGCTGCGGCCGGGTCGGGTCGACCCTCGCCCACAGCCTGGAGTCCCGGGGGCACTCGGTGGCGGTGATCGACCAGGACGCGGACGCGTTCCGGCGCCTCGGCCCCGACTTCGCCGGCATCACCGTCACCGGTGCCGGCTTCGACGGCGAGGTGCTGCGCCAGGCCGGCATCGAGCGCGCCGACGCCTTCGCGGCGGTCTCCAGCGGCGACAACTCCAACATCATCTCGGCCCGGCTGGCCCGGGAGACGTTCGGCGTCTCCCGGGTGGCCGCCCGCATCTACGACCAGCGCCGGGCACAGGTCTACGAGCGCCTGGGCATCCCCACCGTCGCCACCGTCCGGTGGACGGCCGACCGGATGCTGCGGCACCTGGTCCCCGAGGGCAACGTCGAGATCTTCCGCGACCCGACGAGCACCGTGTCGATCATCGAGGCGCCGGTGCACAAGGACTGGATCGGCCGGTCGCTGCGGGAGCTGGAGGAGGCCGCCGGGGCCCGGGTCGCGTACCTGATCCGGTTCGGGATCGGCACCCTGCCCACTGCCTCCACGGTGGTGCAGGAGGGCGACCAGGTCTTCATGCTGGTGACCGACGACATCATCCCGTCGGTCACCTCGGTGGCGGCCGCGCCGCCGGAAGGGGGGCACTGAGCCATGCGCATCGCCATCGCCGGCGCGGGCAACGTGGGCCGGTCCATCGCCCAGGAGCTGATCGACAACGGGCACCAGGTGATGCTGATCGAGCGGCAGCCCAAGATGCTCCGGCCGGACCGGGTGCCGGCCGCCGAGTGGGTGCTCGCCGACGCCTGCGAGCTGGCCAGCCTGGAGGAGGCCAACATCGCCGGCTGCGAGGTGGTGGTGGCCGCCACCGGTGACGACAAGGTCAACCTGGTGGTGTCGCTGCTCGCCAAGACCGAGTTCGCGGTGCCCCGCGTGGTCGCCCGGGTCAACCGGGCGGAGAACGAGTGGCTGTTCACCGAGCAGTGGGGCGTCGACGTCGCGGTGAGCAAGCCGCGGGTGATGGCCGCCCTGGTGGAGGAGGCGGTCACGGTCGGCGACCTGGTCCGGCTGATGACCTTCCGGCAGGGCGAGGCGAACCTGGTCGAGATCACCCTGCCGCCCACCGCGCCGTACGTCGGTGAGCCGATCCACGCCGTGCCGATCCCCCGCGACGCGGCGCTGGTGGCGATCCTGCGCGGCAAGCGGGTGCTGGTGCCCAGCCCGGACGACCCCATCGAGGCCGGCGACGAGTTGGTCTTCGTGTGCACGGCCGCCGTGGAGGACGAGGTCCGGGCGGTGATCCTCGGGCCGGACAGCGTCGAGCGCACCCGCGACGGCGCCTGACGGCAGCCGTTCGGCTCCGCCGGCCGGGATTCCGGTACGGCCGGCGGGCTCAGGCGCCCGGCAGCGCCGTCCGCGTGGTCTCGCGGGTCACCCGGCGCACCACCCAGACGGTGATCAGCAGCAGCAGCGCGTACGGCGGGTAGCCCAGGGCGAGCCGGGCCACGCCCAGCAGGGTGTCCTGGTGGGCCAGGTAGAGCCCGGCCTGCACGCCCACCTTGGCCAGCCACACCACGCCCCAGAGCACGGTCAGCTGGGTGAAGGTGCGCACCAGCCGCGGGTCGTCCCGCCACTCGGAGCGGCCCCGGGCGACCAGCACCGACCAGATCCAGCCCACCAGCGGCTGTTTGATGGCGGCCGACAGCAGCAGGGCCAGCCCGTAGCCGATCCCGTAGAGGATGCCGGGGAGGTAGAAGTCCCGCTCGTCGCCGGTCCGCCAGGCGATGGCGGCGCCGATGGCGATGCCGACCAGCCCGTTGACCGCGTGCCGGATCGGCCGGCGCTGGGCCAGGCGTAGCCCGGCGATCAGCAGCGCCACCGCCACCGAGGCGATCACCGCGGGGCGCAGCTCGCCCAGCACGTTGGCGATCACGAAGACCACCACGGGGATGCTCGACTCGACCAGGCCCCGCCAGCCGCCGAGCTGGTCGGCCATCTGCTCGGCGAGACTGGGCAGGCGTTCGTCGTCCTCCGGCCCGAGTTCCGGCCCGGCGGACCGATGCTGTCCGGTCGTCACTTCGGCGACTCCAGCTCGTAGTACGGGTTGTAGATCACCTTGCGGTCGTCCCGGACGGCCAGCCGGCCGCGGGCGGTGAGGTGCCGACCCGGCTCGATGCCGGCGATGTGCCGCCGGCCCAGCCAGACCAGGGTGACCACGTCGCTGCCGTCGTAGAGGTCGGCCTCCAGCGTCGGCAGGTTGGTCCGGGGCGTGTAGACCACCGTGCGGAGCCGCCCGTTGATCGACACCACCTGGCCCCGCAGGCACTGCTGGGCCGGCATGCCGCCGGACTCCGCGCTCTCCCGGCGCAGCTCCTGCGCCTCGATCTCGGCCTCGCTCGCGGTGAGCCGATGCAGCAGCCGTCGCAGCGACACCCGGCTCTCGTCGGTCGTCATGACCTCCGCGTCACCCTCTCCACGCTGGCCGGCCGCGCCGGCACTGGCTCGGCCCCGGGATGCGGAACCGTCCCGCCAGCGTACGCCGATCCGGCCGAGCCGCGGAGCCGGCGTCCGCCGGATGGCGCCGGACACGCGACGGGCCCGGCGCCGTCGACAGGAGCCGACGGGCCGGGCCCGTGCGATACGGCTCAGGCTTCGCGCTGCCCCGGCGCGGCCTGCTGCGTGGCCTGCTGCTCGGCCGCCTGCTGCTCAGCCACCTCGCGGGGCAGCCGCAACGGCAGCGGCTCGCGCACCGGCTTGGCCTCCTGGCCCCGGTCCACCACCAGGCCGTCGAGGCAGGCCGTCAGCGGGCCGGCGACGGCCGGGTTGCTGGCCGCCTCGCCCTGGTAGACGCCGCGGACCATCCAGCGCGGGCCGTCGATGCCGACGAAGCGCAGGTCGGTCAGCCCGTCCGGGGTGCGGACCCGGGCCTTCAGCTCGGTGCCGTACTCCCCCTGCACCTCCTGGGCGGCCGCGCCGTCGTTGTACAGCGACCGCCGGATCTCCTCGCGCACCTCGTCCCAGATGCCCTCGGACCGCGGCGCCGCGAAGACGCCCAGCTGCAACGCGTTGTCGCCGTGCACCAGCACGACCTGCTGGATCACGCCCTGCGGGTCGGCCTGCACCCGCACCTCGACGTCCGGCACCGCCGGGATCTGGAGGCTGCCCAGGTCCAGCCGGGGCGCGTCGGGCGCCTCGGAGACGTCGTACGGGCCCCGAGACGTCGCCTGCGCGGTCGACTCCTCGGTCGCCGGGGAGTCGAGGACCTCGTCGCCCCGCTCGTCACGCGCGTGCCGCGCCTCACCGGCCCGCTTTCGGGAGAAGATCACTGCGCCCGCCCTCCGCTGCTCACACTCACCCTGCCACCTCTTCCGTCTGCCCGCTCGCCGGGGCCGGGACCAGCCCGGCATGCCCGCCGGTCGACCCGTGCCCGCCGGTCCCGCGCCGGGACGCGGGCAGCTCCGCCACCGGCCGGAACTCGGCCCGCGCGACCCGCTGGACGACGAGCTGGGCGATCCGGTCACCCCGGCTGATCTTCGCCGGTGTCTCCCGATCATGGTTGATCAGGTTGACCAGGATCTCACCCCGGTAGCCGGCGTCGACCGTACCGGGCGCGTTGAGCACGGTCACGCCGAGCCTGGCCGCCAGCCCCGATCGGGGGTGCACCAGCCCGACGTACCCCTGCGGCAGCGCGATGGCCACGCCGGTCGGCACCAGGGCGCGCCCGCCGGGCGGCAGCTCCACGTCCGCGGCGGCCACCAGGTCCGCGCCGGCGTCGCCGGGATGGGCGTACGCCGGCAGCGGCAGCTGCGGATCAAGCTGCCGTACGGGCACGGGTACGACGTCTGTCACGGTCTTCCTCTTCCGTCCGGTCCTTGCGGGGGTGACCCTGCCATCCTGCCGGTTGGCCGGCCGATCGTGCGCCGTACCCTCGGACTGTGAGCCTGTCGTCGTCCCCGTCCGCCGCGACCCCGCCGGTGGCCGCCACCCGCGAGTACGCGGAGCGGCTCGGGCTGCCGTGGTGGGCCTGGCCCGCCGGCCTCGCCGTCGCCGGGCTGCTCGCCACCGAGCTCTGGATGGGTGCCACGGGCGTCCGGTCCTGGCTGCCGTTCGTGCTGCTGATCCCGGCGGTCCTGGTCGCGCTCTGGTGGCTGGGCCGGATCCGGGTCGCGGTCCGCGACGGCGAGCTGCGGGTGGACGACGCCCGCCTCCCGGTGCGGTACGTCGCCGACGTGGTCCCGCTGGACGCCGCCGGCCGGCGCGAGGTGCTCGGCGTCGGGTCGGACCCGCTGGCCTTCGTGGTGCAGCGCCCGTGGATCGGCGGCGCGGTGCAGGTGGTGCTGGACGACCCGGCCGACCCGACCCCGTTCTGGGTGGTCAGCACCCGGCACCCGGTCGAGCTGGCCACGGCGATCCTCGCCGCCCGCGACGCCGCCTGAACCACCGCCCCTGCTGCGGGCAGATTCCCGGAACGAGTGGCTGTGCCCCGCCGGAGAGCCCGTTTCCGTGCCTGAGGCGCCTGACCGGGCGGGACGCAGGCGCGGCGCGGTCAGGGCAGGGCGGGGCGGGAGCCGGGGAGTTCTCGGCTCTGACGGCGGAGGTCCTTGCGGAGCTGGTCGGCGAGGGCCCGGGTGGCCCGGCGGTTGAGGTAACCGGCCACGGCGGCACCGGTCAGGAACGGACCGAGCGTGGTCAGGTTGCGGCCGAAGCGGCGCAGCAGCCTGTCCCGCAGCTCCCGGCGGGCGGCGGTGCCCAGTACCGCGCTCACCCCGACCCCGGGCAGCATCGGATTGATCCCCCGCTGGCTGGACCAGGACTGGATCAGGGCCACGGCCCGCTGGGTGCCGCCGGTTGGCAGCGGCACCCGGTGGATCTCGTGCAGCTCGCCGACCAGCTTCAGCTCGATCGCGACCACGGCGACCGTCTCGGCGGCCAGCAGCACCGGGGCGGTGAGCAGGGTCGGGGTGACCGTCCACTCGACCGCGGCGACCCCGCCGCCGGCCGCGCCGACCCCGGCAGTGGCCCGGGCGGCGTTGCGGATCAGCCGCTCGGCCAGCTCGTCGTCGGTCAGGCCGGGGAAGTGCCGCCGGAGCGTGGCCAGGTCGCGGACCGGTACGTGCGGGGCGACCTCGGCGACCGTGTCCGTGAGCCAGCGGACCGCGGCCTTCGGCTTGAACAGGTCGGCGAGGCCGCGGGCACGGGCCTGGCCGACCAGTCGGGTGAGCAGCTGCCGGCGCCGGGCCGGGGCGATGTCGTCCGCGGTCAGCGCGGCGACGGTCGCGCCGAATTGCTCCGCGTCACCGCCCCCGGCCGCCGGCGCTGAAGGCTCGGCCGCTCCCCCGACGGCCGGCGCGGACGGCTCGGCGGGCCGGTCGGTCCGCCCCTGGGCGCCGGTCCCGGCGGCGTCCGGTGCCCCGGCCCGCCCGCTGTGCTCGCTCACCCGTCCGCCCTCCCGCCTCTGGGCGGCGTGACAGCCGCCGGTTACGAGTCAAGCAGCTTCCCGCCACCGCCGCACGGCGGCTCGGACCGCGGCAGCCCCATCGAGGAGGCCGCCGCCGGTGAGACACGTCGTGATCAGGCGCACTCGCGGCAGATCAGCTCGCCGTTGCGCTCGACCGCCAACTGGCTGCGGTGGTGGACCAGGAAGCACCGGGCGCAACGGAACTCGTCCTGCTGCATCGGCAGCACCTTGACCGTGAGCTCCTCGTCGGCCAGGTCGGCGCCGGGCAGCTCGAAGCTCTCCGCCACCTCGGCCTCATCGACGTCCACGGCGCCCGACTGTGAGTCGACCCGCCGGGCCTTGAGCTCTTCGAGGCTGTCCTCGCCGAGGTCGACCTCGTCGCGACGCGGGGCGTCGTAGTCGGTGGCCATCGGTTTCACTCTCCCATATCGATATGGTCACTTCCGGGTGTAACGCCGGAGGACGCTGTTTCGGTTCCACTGGCCGGCCACCACTTTGTGTCGGTCACCCGACCCGACGACCGGTGGGCCGAGTCCGCCAGAGAAGAACACCCCAGCGAGCGCGGAACCTTACCCCCCCATTGGGCGAGGCATGTATACCGCCCTCGTGGCAGAGATGTACGCCCCTGCGCCCGAAGTTGTTCCCAATGTGACTCAGGCGACACGAAGATAGGGGTAGTACTACCCGTTCCCTCGGTGGCGCGCCGGCATGTCGGGCTGTTTCCACGCCACCGCCGGACAACCGTTAACCTCAGCGGCGTACTTGACGGCCGGCGGGGCGGCCCGACCGCCGACGGCCACCACCCAATCTCTGTACGGGGAGCGCCCAGATGAGCTTTGCACGAGTGCGCGCACTCGTTGTCGTCGGTCTGCTGGCGGTCCTCGCCCTGGTTTTCGTCATCGTCGCGATGGTCCGCGACACCCAGGGCAAGGCGGGCACCGCTGCGGGCTGCCCGAAGGGTTGGCCACTGGCGGACGTCACGCTGCGCGAGCCGAAGGACGTCAAGATCAACGTGTACAACGGAACCGACGAGGTCGGCCGGGCCGGCAGCGTCGCGGACGACTTCCGCAACCGCAAGTTCCAGGTCAAGAAGGTCGGCAACGCCCCCAAGGCCGTGGACGAAGTCGCCGTGCTGCGCTTCGGCCCGAAGGGAGTCGGCTCCGCGCACCTGCTGCGGGCCTACTTCCTCGACAACGCCGAGCAGCAGTACGACGCGAAGCGCACGGACGACACGGTCGACGTGATCCTCGGCAACGCCTTCCAGCAGCTCGCCACGACCACTGAGGTCAACCAGTCCCTCGGCGACCTCGGCTCCCCGGAGGCCCCGACCGGCACCTGCCCGACGTCGGGGAAGGACAAGTAGTCAGGGGCCGCCGGAGGCGTCCAGGGCGGCGAGCCGGGTGTGCAGCGGCTCGAAGAGCGCCGGCGGCGCGGCGATCACCAGGTCCGGGCCGGGCGGCCGCCCGGACAGGCCGGTCACCCGCAGTCCCGCCTCGCGCGCCACCAGGCCGCCCGCCGCCAGGTCCCAGGCGGCCAGCCCCTTCTCGTAGTAGGCGTCGACCCGCCCCTCGGCGGCCAGGCAGAGGTCCAGTGCCGCGGCGCCCATCCGGCGGATGTCCCGGACGTGCGGGATCAGCTCGGCGACTACCCGGGCCTGGTGCGCCCGGCGGCCGGCGTCGTAGCCGAACCCGGTGGCCACCAGCGCCTGCCCCAGGTCGGTCTCGGCGGAGCAGCGCAGCCGCGCCCCGTCCCGCCAGGCGCCGCCGCCCGCGGTGGCCGTCCACTCCTCTCCGGTGGCGATGTTGCGCACCACCCCGGCCACCACCTCGCCAGCCACCTCGGCGGCCAGCGACACCGCGCAGTACGGCAGCCCGTACAGGTAGTTGACGGTGCCGTCGATCGGGTCGACGATCCAGCGCACCCCGCCGTCGGCGGCCGGCCCGGTCTCCCCCGCGCCGTACTCCTCGCCGAGCACCGCGTCGCCGGGGCGGCGCGTACGCAGGGCGGTCAGCACCTGGCGCTCGACGGCCCGGTCGGCGGCGGTGACCACGTCGGTGACCGTGCTCTTGGTCGCGGCGACCGACACCCCCTCGGCCCGCATCCGGTGCGCGGTGGCGGCGGCGTCCCGGGCCACCGTGATCGCGATCTCCAGCAGTTCCGGCGGAGTGGGCGCCGAGCCGATCATGTTCGTCCCCTTCCCGCACGACCGGGACCGGCCCGGTCGAGCGCGGGTATCATCCTTACAAAGTCCACATCTGCGCCGAATCGGCGGTCCATACCGCCGGTACGCCGTGCGGCGGGGGATGATCGCCGCAGACGGCGTTACAATTCACCCTGCCCACGCGCCACGGACCGCCAGCGACCGGCCGGTCCGGGACACGGGGGTCCCTCAACGACTCGCCCGGCACGGCGTTCCGTGCTGCGCCGGACGACCCGGCCGTGCTCGCTCTTCGCCTCCGGAAGGTCATTCGTGACAGAACCCCGCCAGACCGGCGCCGACGTTCGCTCGCTCACCGACACCCTGATCGCCCACGCGCAGAGCGCCGGCGGCCAGCTCACGTCGGCCCAGCTCGCGCGCACCGTCGAGTCCGCTGAGGTGACCCCGGCCCAGGCCAAGAAGATCCTGCGTGCGCTCTCCGATGCGGGGGTGACGGTGGTCGTGGACGGCTCTGCCAGCACCCGCCGCCGGGTGGCCGCCGCCCGGTCCGCCACGCCGGCTTCCCGGGCCACCACCGCCAAGACCACCAAGAGCGCCGCCGCGCCCGCCCCGAAGCAGGCGCCGGCCGCCGAGGAGGTCCCGGCCCCCGCCCCGCGGAAGGCGACCGCGCGCAAGGCCGCCGGCACCACCGCGGAGGGGGCCGCCAAGGCCGCCGCCCCGGCGAAGGCCACCAAGGCGACCCGGGCCACCAAGGCGACCGTGGCGGCGAAGACCGCCGGGGCGAAGCCGGCGAAGGCCGGTCCGAAGGGCGAGGGCTCCGAGGGCGACATCGACCCGGAGGAGCTGGCCGCCGAGATCGAGGACGTGGTGGTCGACGAGCCGGCCGAGCTGACCCGGGCCGCCGAGGCCGACGCGGCCAACTCCGCCAACGACAACGACTTCGAGTGGGACGACGAGGAGTCCGAGGCGCTCAAGCAGGCGCGCCGCGACGCCGAGTTGACCGCCTCCGCCGACTCTGTGCGGGCCTACCTGAAGCAGATCGGCAAGGTGCCGCTGCTCAACGCGGAGCAGGAGGTCGAGCTCGCCAAGCGGATCGAGGCCGGCCTCTACGCCGCCGAGCGGCTGCGCGCCGCCGAGGAGGGCGAGGAGAAGCTCACCCGGGACATGCAGCGCGACCTGATGTGGATCTCCCGGGACGGCGAGCGGGCCAAGAACCACCTGCTGGAGGCGAACCTCCGGCTGGTCGTCTCGCTGGCCAAGCGCTACACCGGCCGCGGCATGGCCTTCCTCGACCTGATCCAGGAGGGCAACCTCGGCCTGATCCGCGCGGTCGAGAAGTTCGACTACACCAAGGGCTACAAGTTCTCCACCTACGCCACCTGGTGGATCCGCCAGGCCATCACCCGCGCCATGGCCGACCAGGCCCGCACCATCCGCATCCCGGTGCACATGGTCGAGGTGATCAACAAGCTCGGCCGGATCCAGCGCGAGCTGCTCCAGGACCTGGGTCGCGAGCCCACCCCGGAGGAGCTGGCCAAGGAGATGGACATCACACCGGAGAAGGTGCTGGAGATCCAGCAGTACGCCCGGGAGCCCATCTCGCTGGACCAGACCATCGGCGACGAGGGCGACAGCCAGCTCGGTGACTTCATCGAGGACTCGGAGGCCGTGGTCGCGGTCGACGCGGTCTCGTTCTCGCTGCTGCAGGACCAGCTCCAGCAGGTCCTGCAGACGCTGTCCGAGCGTGAGGCCGGCGTGGTACGCCTCCGCTTCGGCCTCACCGACGGCCAACCGCGCACCCTGGACGAGATCGGCCAGGTGTACGGCGTGACCCGGGAGCGCATCCGGCAGATCGAATCCAAGACGATGTCCAAGTTGCGGCACCCCTCGCGTTCCCAGGTGCTCCGCGACTACCTGGACTGACCGCCACACGTCAACCAGTCGTGTCGGTTTGATCACCAGCCGTAGAACACTCACCGGTGACCTGACGGTTGCCTGTTTGTGATCGTTGACGTGGCACCCTTGGTGCACGGCACACTGTCTCCCACGCCAGGTGTGACCTCCGTCCCCGACGGGCACACAGGGAAGGCAGGGCCCGAGAAGGGTGTTGCACGATAGGTGAGCAACCGAAGAGAGTGTTCATCGGTGACGACCAGAGGAGGAAGGCGATGACCCCGACCCTCACGCCGCCGCCCGAGACGGTGAGCCCCCCGGCCGCCGATGAACGGTGCGACCGCTGCAATGCTGCCGGCAAGCTCCGGATCACTCTGGCGGGTGGGAGCGAGCTGGTGTTCTGTGGGCACCACGCGAACAAGTACGCGGAGGATCTCGTGAAGATCACCGTGCGGTACGCGTCGGACCCGGAGTTCAGCTGGCGTGGCGCCGATCTGATGGCGAACTGAGAATCCGCAACCCGACATAAGCCGGCCGGAGGCACCGAAAGGTGCCTCCGGCCGGCTTTTTCGGCCCGATGTCCGCACCTGGACCCGATGTCCCGGCTGTCGCGTTACCTACCCGGCGGGGCGAGCTGCGTGACTCGTGCCTCGGGGTACGGGCTGGAGGCTCGCCCTGGTTGGCCGGTCCTGGCTGGCCTGTCCTCGGTCCGCCGGGTGTGTGCTCAAGGCGCGCTTTCGCCGAAAGTGGG
Organism: Micromonospora sp. NPDC006431; assembly: GCF_042870725.1. Classification (NCBI taxonomy): domain Bacteria; kingdom Bacillati; phylum Actinomycetota; class Actinomycetes; order Micromonosporales; family Micromonosporaceae; genus Micromonospora; species Micromonospora sp. NPDC006431. The sequence continues at coordinate 56,542 of NZ_JBIAHQ010000009.1, read as the reverse complement.
CCCTCGCGGCGCTCTGAGGGGCCACTTTCCCCGAAAGTGTCGCGCGTGGTGGGGCAGGGCGCGGTGAGCGACTTCGTGTGCGGTATGTGGCGGTGTCGTTGGGTGATGGATACCGCCGCTTGCGGAGTGGATCAACAGAGGGCGTCGGCATCACAGCCAGCCCCACCCACAGAACCGGCCCCCACCGCCTGAGGGCCACCCCCAGGGCGTTGATCAAGAAGTTTGGGTCGAAACTCGGCCCGGACCGGACGCGAACCTCTTGATCAAGCCGCTGGACCGTGGGTGGGTGGGTGGGGTTAGAGGGTTTGGACGGTGGCGATGCGCTCTTCGAGCTGCTCGATGGTGGCCTGGGCGCTCGGCGGGCCGCCGCAGATCCGGCGCAGCTCGGCGTGGATCTTGCCGTGCGGCTGCCCGGTCCGGTGGTGCTGGGCGGCCACCAGCGCGTTCAACTGCCGCCGCAGCGCGACCCGGCGCTGGGCGGCGCTCATCGGCGGCGCGGGCGCCTCGGCGGCCGGCTCAGCGGTCCGCTCGGCGGCCCTGCGCCGCTGCGCGGCCAGCTGCTCGGCCTGCCGCTTGCTCAGCAGCATCGCGACCTGGTCCGCGGTGAGCAGCCCGGGGAGGCCGAGATATTCCTCCTCCTCCGGGGTGCCGGCCTGGGCGGCGGTGCCGAACGACGCGCCGTCGAAGATCACCTGGTCCAGCTCGGCGGTCGCGGAGAGCGCCGCGAACCTCTTCTCCAGCTCGCCGCTGGCCTGGTCGTCCCGCTGGGCGCGCTCCAGCAGGTCGTCGTCGAAGCCGTCGGGGTCCTTCGCCTTGCCGAGCACGTGGTCCCGCTCGGCCTCCATCTCGCTGGCCAGCCCCAGCAGGTGCGGCACGCTGGGCAGGAAGACCGAGGCGGTCTCGCCGGGCCGCCGGGCCCGGACGAACCGGCCGATGGCCTGCGCGAAGTAGAGCGGGGTGCTGGCGCTGGTCGCATACACGCCCACGGCCAGCCGGGGGATGTCGACCCCCTCGGAGACCATCCGGACCGCGACCAGCCAGCGCTGCTCGGACGCCGCGAACGTCGCGATCCGCGCGGACGCTCCCTGGTCGTCGGAGAGCACCACCGCGGCCCTCTCGCCGGTCACCTGCTCGATCAGCTTCGCGTACGAGCGGGCGGCCTGCTGGTCGCTGGCGATCACCAGCCCGCCCGCGTCGGGCATGCCGGCGTTGCGCAGCACGGTCAGCCGGGCGTCGGCGGCCCGCAGCACCTGCGGCATCCAGTCGCCGGCCGGGTCCAGCGCGGTACGCCAGGCCTGCGCGACGAGGTCCTGGGTCATCGGCTCGCCCAGCCGGGCGGCCAGCTCCTCCCCGGCGTTGGTGCGCCACCGGGTCTCCCCGGAGTACGCCAGGAACAGCACCGGCCGGACCACGCCGTCGCGCAGCGCGTCGGAGTAGCCGTAGACGGAGTCGGCGCGGGACCGGAGCAGGCCGTCCCCGCCCCGCTCGTAGGCGACGAACGGGATCGGGTTGTCGTCGGAGCGGAACGGCGTGCCGGTGAGCATCAGCCGGCGTACGGCGGGCTCGAAGGCCGCCTTGACGCCGTCGCCCCAGGTCCGGGAGTCGCCGGCGTGGTGGATCTCGTCCAGGATGATCAGCGTGCGCCGGGTCATGGTGCGCCGCCGGTGCACCTGCGGTGCCATGCCGACCTGGGCGTACGTGACGACGGCGCCGTGGAAGTCGGCGGCGGAGTGCAGGTCGGCGTTGCGGAAGGCGGCGTCGAGCTGGATGCCGACCCGGGCGGCGGACTGCGCCCACTGGGTCTTCAGGTGCTCGGTCGGGGCGACCACGGTGACGGCCTCGACGGTGCCGTCGTTCAGCAGCTCGGCGGCGATCCGCAGGGCGAAGGTGGTCTTGCCGGCGCCGGGCGTGGCGACGGTGGTGAAGTCCTCGGTGCGTCGACGCAGGTACTCCACCATCGCCTTGCGTTGCCAGGCACGCAGGGGTGGGAACGTCTCGAGCGCCGGCAACCGCGGTGCCACGCGTAGCTCCTCTCCGACCGCACGACGGCGGGCCCCGGCCGAGGGCCACGGGTTCCGCCGCCCATGAAAACGCCTCCGCGCAGAACGTGCCGCGAAGGCCGACTCAGCATAACCAGCGGGGCCCTTTCTCCCCACTCGACGCCACGCTGGTCACATCCGCCCACCCCGCGCGGTGGCGGCTCAGCCCTGCGCGCCGCGGGTGCCGGTGCGGGGCGGGCGCAGCGTGGCGACCGGGGCGGACCAGCGCCGCCGCAGCGAGACCAGCCGCAGCACGAAGACGAAGGCGGCCGCGACGATCAGCCCGGCCGTGTGTGCCTGTCCGTACGCCGACAGCAGCGCCACCACCACCGACCCGGCCAGCGCGGCGAGGGCGTAGATCTCCCGGCGCAGCACCACCGGGATCTCGCCGGTGAGCAGGTCGCGCCCCAGACCGCCGCCGATCGCGGTGAGCATGCCGATCATGCAGGCGCCGACCGCCGGGACGTGCGCGTCGAGAGCCTTGAGCGTGCCGGTGACGGTGAACAGCCCGAGACCGGCCGCGTCGAGCACCAGCACGGTGGTGCGCAGCCGGGCGAACTGCGGGTGCAGCCAGAAGACGGCGGCGGCGGTGGCCGTCGCGGTGACCGCGTACCGCCAGTCGGCGAAGGCCAGGGGCGGGACCTCGTTGATGACCAGGTCCCGGAAGATCCCACCGCCGAGGGCGGCGACGACGCCGACGAAGGCCACCCCGAAGAGGTCGAGTCGTTTGGCCACGGCCGCCGAGGCCCCGGAGGCGGCGAACACCGCAACCCCGGTGAGGTCGGCGACGAGCAGGGCGGTGGAGGTGGTCACCGGCGAAGGTTACGTGGGCGGGCGGCGGAGCCGCCCGCGGTCACGCGGCCCAGGAGTCGTAGATCTCCTTGCACTTCGGGCAGACCGGCGAACCCGGCTTGGCCGCCTTGGTGACCGGGAAGGTCTCCCCGCACAGCGCGATGACGAACGTGCCCATGACCGCGCTCTCGGCGATCTTGTCCTTGCGGACGTAGTGGAACATCTCCGGGCCGGTGTCGGCGTCCTTCACCTCGGGACGCTCGAGAACCTGTGTGCTCACTGCTACACCTCCAAATTTCCAGTTTGGCAGCTTCTCCGGGGCCGGTCCACCGCAGGTCACCGAAGAGCGGCCCGTACCGTAACGGAAGTGACCACCTTTCACATCCATTTCGGGACCGAGGTGGCCGACGCCCTGCGCGCCGGACGCCCGATCGTCGCCCTGGAGAGCACCATCGTCTCGCACGGCCTGCCCCGGCCGGACAACCTGCTGGTGGCGCGGCAGATCGAGCAGGCCGTTCGGGACGCGGGCGCCGTCCCGGCCACCATCGGCATGGTCGCCGGCGAGCTGATCGTCGGCCTGGATGACGCGCAGCTGACCCGGCTCGCCACGGTCGACGGGGTGAGCAAACTGTCCGTACGCGATCTCGCGGTGGCCGCCGCGACCGGCGCGGACGGCGCCACCACGGTGGCCGCCACCAGCGCGGTGGCCGCGGCGGCCGGGATCGGGGTGTTCGCCACCGGTGGCCTTGGCGGGGTGCACCGGGAGGCGGCCCAGACCTTCGACGAGTCCGCCGACCTGGTCACCCTGGCCCGGACGCCGATCGCGGTGGTCTGCGCCGGCGTGAAGTCGATCCTCGACGTGGGCGCCACGCTGGAGCGGCTGGAGACCCTGGGCGTGAGCGTGGTCGGCTACCGGACCCGCCGCTTCCCCGGCTTCTACCTCACCGACGCCGGCTTCGACCTGGACTGGTCGGTGGAGTCGCCGGAGCAGGTGGCCGACGTGCTCGTCGCCCGGGAACAGCAGGGCGTGCACCAGGGCGGGCTGATCGTGGCGAACCCGCTCCCGGTCGACCAGCAACTCGACCCGGCGCTGCACGACCGTACCCTCGCCGAGGGGCTGGCCATGCTGGCCCGCGAGGGTGTGACCGGCAAGGCCGTCACGCCGTTCCTGCTCGCCCATTTCCACTCGGCCACCGAGGGCGCCAGCCTGGCGGTGAACGTGCGGATCATCCTGCGCAACGCCGAGCTTGCGGCACGGATCGCGGTCGCCGCGGCGGCCCGGCGTACCGATTCCCCGGCATGAGCGAGGTGGCGGCATGAGCCGGGCGCCCGGCATCGTCGTCGTCGGCGACGTGATCACCGACGTGGTCGCGGTGCTCTCCGGACCCCTGGCGACCGGCTCGGACACCGCGGCCGCGATCCGGTTCAGCGGCGGCGGGCAGGCGGCCAACACCGCCGCCTGGCTGGCCGGTCAGGGTGCCGACGTCATGCTGGTGGCCGCGACCGGCGACGACGAGGCGGGCCGCGACCGGGTCGCCGAGTTGGCGCGGGTCGGGGTGACCTGCGCGGTCGAGCGCCACGAGGGTTACCCGACCGGCACCGTGATCGTGCTCGCTCACGACGGGGACCGCACCATGCTCAGCCAGCGCGGGGCGAACCTGCGGCTGACCGCCGGGCACGTCGACCGGGCCCTGGCGGCGGCGCCCGACGCCGGGCACCTGCACCTGTCCGCGTACACCCTGCTTGACGCCGGGTCGCGCGGCGCGGGACTGCGGGCGCTGGCCGTCGCCCGCGAGCGCGGGCTGACCACCAGCGTCGACGCGGCCTCCGCGGCGCCGCTGCGGCGCGTCGGTGCGGCGGCCTTCCTGGCCTGGGTACGCGACGTCGACCTGCTGCTGGTCAACAGGGACGAGGCGACCGTGCTGGCCGGCGGGCTGGACCCGGCGGCGCAGGCGCGGGCGCTGACCGCGGTGGCCCACCGGGTGGTGGTCAAGCGGGGCGCGGCCGGGGCGGTCTGGGTGGACCGGACCGGGCGGGTGGAGACGGCGTCCGCGCGCGGCGTGCCCGTGGTGGACGTCACCGGGGCCGGGGACGCGTTCGCCTCCGGGCTGCTCCTCGCCTGGCTGGGCGGTGCGGACCCGCGGGCGGCCCTGTCCCGGGCCGGCGACCTCGGCGCGCTCGCCGTCTCCTCGGTCGGCGCCCGCCCCACCCCCTGACGGCGGGCCGGTCCGGGTGTGGGCGCCCGGACCGGTCAGGGCTCGGCGTCGATGACCTTGTGCGGACGTTCCTCGGCCGGGAGCGCCATCGGCGGTGTCTCGTGCCGGGCGTGCAGCTTGTTGCTGAGCCGGTGCTGCTCCTTCGGCGGGCGGTCGTTGGCGAGCAGAACCGCCAGCCACGGAATGAGCACCATCCCGAGGCCGCACAGCGGCAGCCAGAGCCAGAGCAGGGGTGCCTTCGCGCCGACCAGGATCGCACCGGCCACCAGGCACGCGACCCGGATGCCCATCATCAGCACGTAGCGCTTCTGCCGGCTGTTGAGCTGGTCGTCCTGGCTGCGCGCGGCGTCGGTGATCAGGATCGGCTCGTACGCCTGACGCTTCACCACGGCCTCCTCAAGGGGTTACCCCTCATCCTGTCACTCCGCGCGGATGATCGGCGAAAATCGCCTGGAGCCGGGCGCGTGTTACGCGCGTGGTACGCTCGGGCCATGGCCAACCGGTTCAGCTTCACCGACGAGGCGCTGGCCAACCTGCGGGTCTACGACGTCACGCCCGGGGAAGTCTGGGAGGCCCTGCACAGCACGCGACGGGTCATCCGGCACCTCGGAGACGACGTGATGGTGGTCTACGCGACCGACCACCGAGGGCGACGCCTCGCCGTGCTGCTGGCCGAGGCGGATGGCACCGACAACGACTGGGACATCCTCTCCGCCCGCGAACTGAGCGACGTCGAGGCCAAGCGCTACGACGAGGCGGTACGGAGATCACGCCGACGAGGAGGCGGTCACGATGCACCGTAACGAGGCGACCAAGCGGTTCCACGACGGCGGCGACGCCCTCGCCGACCTGATCGACGAGACACAGCCGGCGGAGCTGCCCACCCCCGACACCGACGTGCCGATGGTCAGCCGCTCGGTACGCCTTCCGCTGGAGACGTACGAACGGGTCCGGACGGCCGCCGAGGCGCGCGGCATCGGCGTGACCACGCTGATGCGGCAGTGGATCGAGGCCGGCCTGGCCGACCTGGACGACTCGGCGACGGTCTCCCTGGCCGACGTCCGGCGGGCGCTCGCCGCGCTCTCCCGCCCGACCGCCGCCTGACCGCCGTCCGACCCGTCCGACCACGGCCCCGACGCTGCCTGACGCGGCCGGTGCGGCCGGCCGTCAGATCGGCGGCGCGGGCTGCTCCGGCGGCCGGCCCCGCGTCAGCTCTTCGCCGCCTTCGCCTCGGCCTTCATCAGCTGCTTGTACTCCCGGACCCGGCGCAGCGACTCGGGATCGGTCACGTCGGCCACCGACCGGTACGCCTCCGCGTCGCCGTACCCGCCGGCGGCCTCCCGCCAGCCGTCCGGGGTGATGCCGAACCGCTTACCGAGCAGGGCCACGAAGATCTGCGCCTTCTCCTTGCCGAAGCCAGGCAGCTCGCCGACCCGGCGCAGCAGCTCCCGGCCGTCGGTCACGTCGGACCAGAGCCGGGCCGGGTCGCCGTCGTACCGGTCGACCAGGACCTGGCACACCTCCTGGACCCGGGCCGCCATGGCCTTGGGGAACCGGTGCAGGGCCGGCGGCTGGGCGAAGAGGGCGACCAGGGCCTCCGGGGCGTACCCGGCCAGCTCCCGGGCGTCCGGCTCGTGGCCCAGCCGCTGCGCGAGGACGTACGGGGAGGAGAACGCCTTCTCCATCGGCACCTGCTGGTCGAGCACCATGCCGAGGAGCAGCGCGAGCGGGCTGCGGGCCAGCAGTTCGTTGGCCTGCGGGTCGATGGGCAGGGAGAGCGTCATGCCTCCATCCTGCCGGTCGGGCCGCCGCTCGCCGAGCCGACTCCCCGCGCCACGCGACGCGGCCCGGTGGACAGGGGTGAGGTCCACCGGGCCGCGGGCGGGCGGGTCGTCAGTTGACGACGAACAGCAGCCGGTTCGGCGAGCCGGAGCCGGCGTTGGTCACCTTGCTGGCGGTGGAGTTGGTAGTCAAGTAGCTGGTCACCTGCGCCGGGGTGTACGACGGGTTGGCGCTGAGCACGAGCGCCGCCGCGCCGGCCACGTGCGGCGTGGCCATCGAGGTGCCGCTGATCGTGTTGGTGGCCGTGTCGCTGGTGCTCCAGTCCGAGGTGATCGACGAGCCGGGCGCGAAGATGTCCAGGCAGGAGCCGTAGTTGGAGTACGAGGCGCGGGCATCGGTGCTGGTGGTGGCGCCGACGGTGATCGCCGAGGCGACCCGGGCCGGCGAGTAGCTGCACGCGTTGGCGCTGGAGTTGCCGGCCGCGATGGCGTACGTGACGCCGGAGGCGATCGAGTTGGCCACCGCGTTGTCGAGGCTGGTGCTGGCGCCGCCGCCGAGGCTCATGTTGGCCACGGCCGGCTTGACCGCGTTCGCGGTCACCCAGTTGACGCCGCTCACCACGCCGGTGGTGCTGCCGCTGCCGGCGCAGTTGAGCACCTTCACCGCGACGAGTCGGACGCCCTTGGCGACGCCGTACGTGTTGCCGCCGACCGTGCCGGCGACGTGCGTGCCGTGGCCGTTGCAGTCGGTGTTGTTGGTGTCCACCGTGTTGGCGCCCCAGCTCGCCCGGCCGCCGAAGTCGCTGTGCGTGATCCGGATGCCGGTGTCGATGATGTACGCCCGCACGTTGGTGGCCGTGTTCGGGTAGGTGTAGGTGCCGTTCAGCGGCAGGTTGCGCTGGTCGATCCGGTCCAGCCCCCACGTCGCGCCGGTCTGGGTGCCCTGGGTGGTCACCACCCGGTCCTGCTCGACGTACGCCACGGCCGGGTCGGCGGCGAGCCGGCGGGCCTGCGCGGCGCTCATCTTCGCGCTGTAGCCGGTCAGCGCGGCGCTCCAGACCGTGCCGACGTTGCCCCCGTAGCGCTTCGCCAGGGCGGCGGCGCGGTCCGGGACCGCGGAGCGGGCGGCGAGGCTGTTGGCGGCGCCGACCGCGTCGCCCTTGAGTACCACCAGGTAGCTGCCGCTGATGGCGTCCGGGGCGCCGGCGTAGCGCACGTCGCCGGTCGGCGCGGCGAGGGCGGGGGTGGAGGCGGCGGCGGCGAGGGCCGCGGCGGCGGCCGTGACGGCGAGCGCGCGCAGCGCGCGACGCCGAGGAACGGACACGTCGGACATCGTCTGGCTCCCTACCGGGCGCCCGCGCTCGTGACCCGGGCACCCATCGAAGATGTTGGGGGAGATCGTAGCCAGGCATCGACAACCATGAAAGAGATAACCTCCAATCAATTTGTCGCGTGGTATGGATCTCGTGGGTGCCGGGCGATCGGCGCCGCCGGGGAGGCAGGATGGCGACGTGGACCGTCATGACATGCTGCTCTCCCCCGCGGGCGTCGACGCGCTGCGCACCGCGCTGACCCGGGCGCGTTTCACCGCCAACGGCATCGCCGACCGGCTCGGCCCGCAGGCCACCGGCGGCGTGGCCCGCAACGACTTCCGGGCGGCGCTGCGCGCCACCGAGGACCAGGACCCGCTCGCCACCCTGATCCGGGTCTTCATCTGCGACCAGACCGAGCCGGAGCCGGCGGTGGCCGCCGCGCTCGCCCCGCTGGCCGTCGAGGAGGCCGTCGCCGGCGGGATCGTCGAGCGGCACGGCGACGGCCTGCGCGCCGGCGTCGACCTGGAGCCGTACGGGGACGAGTGGTGGGTGCTCGCCGACGTGCCGGCCAGCGCCCGGCCCGGCAAGCCGCTGCACGCCGAGCACGTGCTCGGCATCGGCGGGGCCACCCAGACGCTGATCGGCGCGACCGTCCGCCGTCCGGTGGAGACCGCGCTGGACCTGGGCACCGGCTCCGGCGTCCAGGCCCTGCACCTGTCCACCCACGCCCGGAAGGTCACCGCTACCGACGTCGCGCCGCGGGCGCTGCGCTTCGCCGCCACCACTGCCGCCCTCAACGGGCAGGACTGGGAGCTGCTCCAGGGCGACCTGGTGGCCCCGGTGGCCGGGCGCCGGTTCGACCTGGTGGTCAGCAACCCACCGTTCGTGGTCGGACCCGGCACCACCACACACGTCTACCGGGACTCCGGGCGGGTCGGCGACGCGATCGGCGCCGAGCTGGCCGCCGCCGCCCCGCACCTGCTCACCGAGGGCGGGACGATGCAGTACCTGGCCAACTGGGTGCACGTCACCGGCGAGGAGTGGGACGAGCGGGTGGCCGGCTGGTTCGCCGGCACCGGGCTGGACGCCTGGGTGATCCAGCGGGAGGTGGCCGACCCGATGGCGTACGTCAACCTGTGGCTCACCGACGTCGGGGAGGCCGCCGACCCGCACCGGATGGCGGCCTGGCTGGACTGGTTCGACGCGCACAAGGTGGAGGCGATCGGCTTCGGCATCGTCTCGCTGCGCCGCGCGGGCCACGACCAGCCGATCGTCCGGGTGGAGGACCTGCGCCAGCGGGTGGAGCCGCCGATGGGCGACCGGATCGCCGAGTGGTTCGACCGCCAGGACTGGCTGCGGACCCGCGACACCGACGGGCTGCTGGCCGCCCGCTACCGGGCCGCCGAGGGGCTCCAGCTGCGGCAGGAGGCGACCATGGGCGACGAGGGCTGGGCGGTGGACCGACAGGTCCTCGCCATGCCGCACGGGCTGCGCTGGTCCGAGGAGATCGATCCGCTGGTGCTCGCCCTGGTCGGCGGCGCGGACGGCAAGCTGCCGCTGCGGGACCAGCTCGCCCTGCTCGCCGCCGCGCACGACGTCACCCCGGACGAGCTGGCCGAGGCGGCCGGCCCGATCGTGGCGCACCTGGTCGAGCGCGGCATCATCGAGCCGGTGGTGGCCTGATGCGGGCGGTGGTGCAGACGGTCAGCCGGGCCGGCGTGACCGTCGACGGCGAGGTGGTCGGCGAGATCGCCGACGGTCTGCTGGTGCTGCTCGGGGTCACCCACACCGACACCAGACAGGTGGCGGCCACCATGGCCCGCAAGATCCACGAGCTGCGCATCCTGGACGACGAACGCAGCGCCGCGGACACCGGCGCACCCATCCTCGTGGTCAGCCAGTTCACCCTGTACGGGGACGCCCGCAAGGGCCGCCGGCCGACCTGGACGGCGGCCGCCCCCGCCGAGCAGGCCGAACCCCAGGTGACCGCGGTCGTGGAGGAGCTGCGCGCCCGGGGCGCCAAGGTCGAGACCGGCCGGTTCCGCGCGCACATGCTGGTCGAGAGCGTCAACGTAGGCCCCCGCACCATCCTCCTGGACCTCTAGCCCCTCCTCCCACTCCGTTGATCATGAGGTTGGCGGTCGGTTTGATCTCCGTAGCTGCCGCCAACTTCATGATCAACGCGGCTCTCCGCAGGTCAGGAGAAGAGGCCGCGGCGGCGGAGGGACTGGCGGAGCCAGGCGTCGAGCTGGGCGGTCCAGTCGGTGCGGTCGGCCGTCGCGTGGGCGACGGTGAATCTCCCGAAGGCGTCGCGGCCCTCGGTGAACAGGCCGCCCCGCTTGTCGAGCTCCAGCACCACCTGCACCTGGTGCGGATCCGTCACGAAGGTGACCTCCAACTGGTTGATCGCGTGCGCGTACTGCGGCGCCGGGCGGAACTCGATCTCCTGATAGAACGGCAGGCGCTGGTGCACGCCGTAGAGGTGCCCGCGCTCCACGTCCGCCCGGGCGAACCGGAAGCCCAGCCGCAGCAGCGCCTCCAACAACCGCTCCTGGGCCGGCAGCGGGTGCACCGCCACCGGGTCCAGGTCACCCTTGTCCACCGCCCGGGCCACCTCCAGCTCGGTACGCAGCCCCATCGTCATGCCGTGCAGGTGCTGGCCGTACAGGTCGGTCAGCGGGGTCTCCCAGGGCACCTCGAAGCGGAACGGCACCTCGTACCGCTGCCCCGGGTCCAGCCGGAACGCGCCGGTCACCTGCCGGCGGCCGAACTCCTGGGTGGTGTCGTACTCGTTGTCGCCGCTCTCCACCTCGACCCGGGTGACCAGGCCGAGCGCCACGTACGTGACGTCCACCGGGTGGTCCCCGCCGACCATCTGGATCCGGCCCTCCAGCTGCCCGCCGGGGCGGCAGTTCGGGTTGGTCAGCGCCGTCTCCACCGACGGACCGCCCACGCCCATCGCCTGCATGAGCCGCTTGAAGACCACCGCGTCCTCCGATCGCCTGCGCTGCCGGGCCCCGGTGGCCGGCCGCTGGCACGGTAACCGGGTCGGACAACCGGCACCGGACGTTCCGCACGGATTGCTGTCGGTTCCCCGATCGCCTCACTCCCGTTTCACGCCCCGACCGCCAAGCTGTTTCGTACCGGCACCGCCGCGGCCCGCGGCACGGAACCGGTACGGCACGAAGGACACGGGGAGAGACAGAGATGGCCCAGCAGATGATCGAGCACCAGACCCGCCCGGCTGCCACCATCGACGCCGAGCACGGCACCGACACGCTGACCGACCTGGACGCCACCGACGAGCGCGGCGTCTCCACGGACCTGGTCCGGGCGTACCTGAACGGCATCGGACGCACCAAGCTGCTCACCGCCGCGCAGGAGGTCGAGCTCAGCAAGCGCATCGAGGCCGGCCTGTTCGCCGAGGAGAAGCTGGCCACCTGCACCCCGGTCTCCGCCGAGCTGCGCGCCGACCTGGAGCTGATCGTGGCCGAGGGCCGGGCCGCCAAGGACCACCTGCTGGAGGCGAACCTGCGGCTGGTGGTGAGCATCGCCAAGCGCTACACGGGTCGCGGCATGGCCTTCCTCGACCTGATCCAGGAGGGCAACCTCGGCCTGATCCGCGCGGTCGAGAAGTTCGACTACACCAAGGGCTACAAGTTCTCCACCTACGCCACCTGGTGGATCCGCCAGGCCATCACCCGCGCCATGGCCGACCAGGCCCGCACCATCCGCATCCCGGTGCACATGGTCGAGCAGGTCAACCGGATGGTCCGGGTGCGCCGCGAGCTGTCGGTCACGCTGGGCCGGGAGCCCACCGTCGCCGAGGTGGCGCAGGCGCTGGAGATCCCCGAGTTCCAGGTGATCGAGCTGATCTCGTACGACCGGGAGCCGGTGAGCCTGGACCAGGCGGTCGGCGACGACGGCGAGAGCGCGCTCGGTGACTTCGTCGCCGCGGTGGACCCGCGCGAGGAGCCGGGCGACGCCGCCGCCAACGGCGAGCTGCGCAACGAGGTACGGATCGTGCTGGCCACCCTCTCGCAGCGGGAGCAGGCGGTGATCCGGCTCCGGTTCGGCCTGGACGACGGCCGGCAGCGCACCCTCGACGAGGTGGGTCGCGAGTTCGGCCTGTCCCGGGAGCGGATCCGGCAGATCGAGAAGGTCACCCTGCTGAAGCTGCGCGCGCCGGAGCGGGCCAACCGCCTGGAGGCGTACGCCTGCTGAGCGGGCCCGCCCCAGCGGAGGCCCCGGCGGTTCGCCGGGGCCTCCGCTGCCTGTCCCGGTCGTTGGCCGGGGTGCTTGCCCCAGGCTTCCCTACAAGCGGCGCGGGCCGGTGTCCGGACGGGGCGCCTCGAGACCGGTGCGGACGGTGGCGTGCAGCACGGAGATGCCGTCCGGGCGGGCCAGCACCGGGTTGAGGGTCAGCGAGCGCACCCGGGGCTGCTCGTCGGCGAGCCGCCCGACCCGCACCAGCAGGTCGACCAGGGCCGCCCGGTCCACCGGCACGCCGCCCCGGTGCCCGCGCAGCAGCGGCGCCGCCCGGGGCTCGTCGACCAGCTCGGCGGCGTCCCGGTCGGTCAGCGGCACCGCACGCCAGGCCCGGTCGCCGAGCAGCTCGGTCGCCACGCCGCCCAGCCCGAAGCCGACCACCGGGCCGAACGCCGGGTCCTCCACCAGCTCCACCACACAGGCCACGCCGGGCGGGACCATCGGCTGCACCAGGACGTCCAGGCCGAAGGCGGGGGCCAGCTCGGCGTACGCGCGGCGCAACGCGACCGGGTCGGCCAGGTCGAGGCGGACCGCGCCGAGGTCCAGGCGGTGCCGCAGCCCCGGGGCGGCGGCCTTGAGGGCGACCGGGTAGCCGAGGCGCTCGGCGGCGACCTCGGCCTCGTCGGCCGAGCGCGCCGGCACCGACTCCACCAGGTCGATCCCGTACGCCCCGAGCAGCGCCGCCGGATCCGCGCCGTCGACCCGCAGCGCGGCCTGCCCGGCCGCCCGGTCCACCCGGTTCAGCTCGGGCAGCACCCCGGGCGGGCGGCGCAGCCAGTCGGCGTACGTGGTGACCCGGGCGAGCGCCCGGACCGCCTCCTCCACGCTCGGGTAGGCCGGCACCCCGACGGGCACCCGGCCGGCGAGGAAGGTCGCCACCACCGGCTTGCCGACGGTCGCCGCATCGGGCAGGGCGGCGGTGAAGTCGGCCTCCGGGTCGGTGAGCTGGCCGGGCAGCGGCGGCGCGAAGACGGCCACCACGGCGTCCACCCGCTCGTCGGCGGCGGAGGCGGCGAGCGCGGCGGCGTACTCGCCGGCACCGGCCCGGGGGCCGACGTCGTGCGGGTAGCCGTCGGCCACGGCGAGGCCCTGGGCGGCGCACGCGGTGGCGGCCAACCCGGTCAGCGCCGACGAGTTGCCCACCACGGCGACCCGGCGGCCGGCCGGCAACGGCTGGTGGGCCAGGAGCACGCCGACGTCGAGCAGCTCGGCGACAGTGTCCACCCGGATCACCCCGGACTGGGCGAAGAGCGCGCTGACCGCGGCGGCGTCCAGCGCCGGCCCGTCACCGAGACCCGGCGGGCGAGCCAGCGAGGCGAGCGCCACGATCGGCTTGCTCCGGCCGATCCGCCGGGCCAGCCGGGCGAACTTGCGCGGGTTGCCGAAGGTCTCCAGGTAGAGCGTGATGACGTCGGTGCCGGGGTCGTCCTGCCAGTACTGGAGCAGGTCGTTGCCGGAGACGTCGGCGCGGTTGCCGGCGGAGACGAAGCTGGACAGGCCTAGCCCACGCCGGGACGCCTCGGCGAGCAGGGCCACCCCGAACGCGCCGGACTGGCTGAAGACGCCGACCCGGCCGCGGGCCGGCAGCACCGGGGCGAGCGTGGCGTTGAGCCGTACCGACGGGTCGGTGTTGGCGACGCCGAGGCAGTTCGGGCCGACCACCCGCATGCCGGCCAGGTGCGCGGCGCGGACCAGGGCGCGCTGGGCGGCCGCCCCCGCCGGCCCGGCCTCGGCGAAGCCGGCCGAGATCACCACGAGGCCGTGCGCGCCGGCCCGCGCGGCGTCGGCGACCACGTCGGTCACCGCCTCCGGGGCCACCGCCACCACCGCCAGATCGACGTCGAGCCCGGCATCGGCCGCGGACGGGTACGCGGGCAGCCCGGCCACGGTCGCCGCCGTCGGGTGCACCGGGACGACCGCGCCGGTGAACCCGCCGTCGCGCAGGTGCCCGAGCAGGGCCGCGCCGACGCCCTGCCCGGTGGTGCTCGCGCCGTAGACGGCGATGCCGCGCGGGGCGAGCAGCCGGGCGATCGAGCGGGCCTCGGTCTGGTGCTCGCGGCCGCGCTGCACCTCCAGGGTCGCCTCGGTGGGGGCGATCGGGAAGCTCAGATGCACCACGCCGTCGGCGTACTGGCGCTGGACCTGGTAGCCAAAGTCGGAGAAGACCCGCAGCATCGCCCCGTTGGCGGGGAGCACCTCGGCGACGAAGTGCACGATGCCGAACCGGCGGGCCGTATCGGCCAGGTGCTCCAGCAGCACCGACCCGATCCCCCGGCCCTGGTAGTCGTCCTCCACCACGAAGGCCACCTCGGCCTCCGGCGACCCGGGGCCGAGCCGCTCGTACCGGCCGACCGCGACGATCCGGTCGCCGGCCAGCACCACGAACGCCTCCCGGTCGCGGTGGTCGACGTTGACGAAGCGTTGCAGGTCCCGCTCCGGGATGCGCGGGTACGGCGAGAAGTAGCGCAGGTAGCGGGTGCGCTCGGAGAAGCGCCCGTGCATCGCCACGATCCCCAGCCCGTCGTCGGGCCGGATCTGTCGCAGCTGGACGGTCGTGCCGTCGCTGAGCAGCACGTCCACCGGTTGCTCGACTGTGGTCACCGGTCGGTCCTCCCCTACCGCCGGTCAGTCGCGCGGATCGTGCGGATCGAGCCCGAACAGCGGGAAGACCGACCGGCGACTGGCCGCGATGGCCCGGTCCAGCGCGTTCGGCTCGCCGTTCGGCTGCCACGGCTGATACGCCGGGTCGACGTCGTCGGTCATCCGCAGCGGCACCTCGCGCCCGGGCCGCCGCTTCGCCGCCAACGCCCGCCAGGCGGGCGGGGTGAGCGTGGCCGGGTCGAGGGGCTCCCCGGTGGCCACGGCCAGCAGGTGCGTCCACGCCCGGGGCACCACCTCGACCAGCGCGTACCCCCCGCCGCCGGTGGCCACCCAGCGGCCGTCGCACAGCTCGTCGGCGAGCGCCCGCAGCGCCAGGTAGGTGGCCCGCTGCCCGTCCACGGACAGGCGCAGGTCGGCCAGCGGATCGAGCCGGTGGCCGTCGGCCCCGCACTGGGTGACCAGGAGCTGGGGCCGGAACGCCCGCAGCACCGAGGGCACGATGGCGTGGAAGGCGCGCTGCCAGGCGGCGTCGCCGACGCCCGGCGGCAGCGGCACGTTGACGGCGGTCCCCTCCGCGCCCGGCCCGCCGGTCTCGTCGGGGAACCCGGTGCCCGGGAAGAGCGCCAGCGGGGTCTCGTGCAGGCTGACCGTGAGCACCCGCGGGTCGTGGTAGAAGATCTCCTGCACGCCGTCGCCGTGGTGCACGTCGACGTCCACGTACGCGATCCGCTCCGCGCCCAGGTCGAGCAGGCGGGCGATGGCCACGGCGGGGTCGTTGTAGACGCAGAACCCGGCGGCCCGGTCCGGCATGGCGTGGTGCAGCCCGCCGGCCACGTTGACCGCCCGGCGGGCCTCCCCGCGCCACACCGCCTCGGCGGCGGCCACGCTCGCCCCGGCGACCAGCGCGCTCGACTCGTGCATGCCGTCGAAGACGGGATTGTCCGAGGTGCCCAGTCCGAAACCGGCGAACAGCGGATCGCGCGGGGCGGCCCGCACCGCGTCCAGGTAACGGGGGTCGTGCACCCGGCTCAGCAGCTCGTCGTCGGCCGGCTCCGGCTTGACCAGCCGGACCCCGGGCCGGTCCAGCACGCCGAGTTCGCGGGCCAGCGCGATGGTCAACTCCACCCGGACCGGGTCGAGCGGATGGTCACCCATGTCGTAGGCGAGCAGGGCCTCGTCCCACACCACCACCGTGTCGTCGGCCATGGGCTCATCGTCGCACGGGCGCCCGACCCCGCCCACCGCACGGACCGCTAGCGGCCGGACGGCCCACCGGTGGCCACCGGACGGTCCGGGTCGGCCACCCAGTTGCTCCACGAGCCGATGTACAGGGCGGCGTCCGGCCGACCGGCGAGGTGCAGCGCCAGCACCGCCTGCGCGGCGGTCACCCCGGAGCCGCAGTACGCCCCGACCGGTGCACCCTCGGCAACCCCGGCGGCGGCGAACCGCTCGCGCAGCGCCTCCGCGGCGGGGAACCGGCCGTCGGTGACGTACTCCGGGGCGGGCAGGTTCACCGCGCCCGGCACGTGCCCGGCGACCGGGTCGATCGGCTCGGTCTCGCCCCGGTAGCGCGGGGCGGCCCGCACGTCCAGCAGCACCCCGGCGTCCGCGGCGGCCAGCCGGGCCGCCTCCCCCGCGTCGAGCACGGGCAGCGCGCCCGGCGCGACGGTGACGTCGCCCGGAGCCGGCGCGGGCGCCTCGGTGGAGACGGGCAGCCCGGCGGCGACCCACGCGGGGAAGCCGCCGTGCAGCACCCGCACCGCCCGGTGGCCGGCCCAACGCAGCGTCCACCAGGCCCGGGCGGCGGACATGCCGTCGCCGCCGTCGTACACGACGACGGGGTGACCGGCGCGGACCCCGGCGGCCCGCAGCGCGGCCTGGAGCTCGGCGGGGTCGGGCAGCGGGTGCCGGCCGGCGGCACCCGGCCGGCCGCACAGCTCGGTGTCCAGGTCGACGAAAACGGCGCCCGGCAGGTGGCCGGCCGCGTAGTCGTCCCGGCCGGGCGGCCCGACGAGCCGCCACCGGACGTCGAGCAGGGTGGGCGGGTCGGCGCGGTCGAGCTCGGCGGCGAGCCGGTCGGGCTCGATCAGCAGGTCATCGGTTCCGGACATGCGGTCCAGTCAACACCATCCGGGCATCGACCCCACGGTTCGGCGTCGGCCGATCGTCGCAGCTCCGGGGTAACATCGATCACCGGGAGGCCGCTGACGTGAAGCATGACCTGGTCGACACGACCGAGATGTACCTGCGCACCATCCTCGAGCTGGAAGAGGAGGGGGTGCCGCCGCTGCGCGCCCGGATCGCGGAGCGGCTGAAGCAGAGCGGCCCCACCGTCAGCCAGACCGTCGCCCGGATGGAGCGCGACGGCCTGCTCACCGTCGAGGGCGACCGGCACCTGGCGCTCACCCCGCTGGGCCGCGGCACCGCGGTGTCGGTCATGCGCAAGCACCGGCTGGCCGAACTGCTGCTGGTAAACGTGATCGGGATGCCCTACGAGGAGGCCCACGACGAGGCCTGTCGATGGGAGCACGTGATGAGCGACGCGGTGGAGAAGCGGGTCTACGACCTGCTCAACCGCCCCACCCGCTCGCCGTACGGAAACCCGATCCCAGGGCTGGCGGAGCTGGGCGAGCCGGGCCAGCCGGAGGCCGAGCCCGCCGAGACCGAGCGCAACCTCGCCTTCCCCGGCCTCGCCGGCCCGGTGGTGGTGCGGCGGATCTGCGAGAGCGTGCAGACCGACGCGGACGTGCTCCGGCAGCTGCACGCGGCCGGCGTCGACCCGGGCGCCACGGTGACCGTGGCCCAGGAGCGCGACGGCGTCTCGATCGACCGCTCCGGCGACCGGGTCCGACTCCCCCGCGAGGTGGCCTCCCGGGTGTTCGTCGCGGCCCGCTGACCCGCCGGTCAGGATCTTCACCGACCCCGCCGGTCACAGCCGGCGGGTGTCCACCGCCTTGGCCAGGTTGACCAGCTTGCCGGTCATCTGCTCGGCCTCCGCCGGGTCCGTCCCCGCCGGGGAGGTCCAACGCAGGGTGGCCAGCCGCCCCTCGGTGGCGAGCCAGCCCACCTCCGCCCCCGGGCCGGTCTTGCCGCTCTTCGGCAGCTTCTGCCGGTAGGCGATCTTCCCCAGCTTGCTGACCTTCGTGGCACCGCGGGGCAGCACGTCCTGGGTGAATCCCGACGTGTCGATCGACGTGTCGGTGACCGTGAGGGTCAACTCCGGCAGGAGTTTCCGCTCGGCGCGTACCACGCAGACGTGCGTGTCCCCCTGCTCCACGGCGGCGGCCACGTCGAAGCGCACCCCGGTGTGCTTGGCGATCACCCCGAAGTCGAGCAGCCGGCACGCGCCGCCCGAGGACGCCGCCGCCACCTCCACCGGCGCCGGTGCCGGGGGCGGCAGCGCCACCGGGGTGGCCTCCGCGGCACAGCCGGCGGTCAGCAGTACGGCCGAAGCGGCCAGCCAGGTCCGGGCGCCCACGTCATCCCCCCACCCTCGCCGGCGGGATGCCCGCCGGATGTCCGTCGGACACCGTACGGCGTGCCCGCGTGGGAGGGAAGTCCTCAATCGTCCACGTACGGACAGTGCCGGCAGCCACGGCCACAGCAGGTGCCGCGCCGGGCGAGGAACTCGGCGCTGAGCACGAAGAGCCCGCTCTCCGGATCGAGGTAGCCGGCCTCCCCGGCGGCCAGCGCCGCCGCGTGGGCGGCCAGGATCCGTTCCCGGTGCGGGTGCTCGGGCGACAGCCGGGACGGGTGCGGCTCGGTCAACGGCCGCGCCGCCAAGGGTCGTCGCTCTCCGCTCACCGGGCGAGTCTACGGAGAGCCGCTCCGCGCCCGTCCAAGACGGCTCGGCGCGGGATCACCCGTACCGGTGGAAGGCGGCGCGGACCTCGGCGCGGTCGGCGCCGCCGGCCAGCAGGAGCCGGAGCAGCACCTTCGCCTTGTACGGGTCGAGCAGCCCGCCGCAGACCAGCCCCCGCCGGAGCAGGTCGGTCTCCGAGCCGACCGCCCCGTACGTGTGCCGCAGCACCGAACCGGCCCCGGTCCGCGAGGTGAGCACCACCGGCATCCGTTCCGCCAGCGCGCCGAGCGCCGGGGCGAAGTCCGGCGGCACGTGCCCCACCCCGAAGCCGGCGACCACCAGCCCGTCGAGATTGCGGGCCACCGCGTCGAGCAGCGCCACGTCGTCGTCGAGGGTGACGGTGTACAGCGCCACCCGGGTGGCGGCGAGCCGGTCGGCGTCCACCGGCGGCAGCGGGGCGCGCCGGGACGGCCGGGTGAGCAGCCGTACCGCTCCCTCGATGACGTGGCCGAGCGGGCCGGCGTTGGGCGAGGCGAAGGTGGCCGTACTGGTGCTGTGGGTCTTGCGGACGTGCCGCGCGGCGTGGATCTCGTCGTTGAACGCGACCAGCACGCCGAGGTCACGCGCGGCCGGCGCGGCAGCGACCCGGGCCGCGGCGAGCAGGTTCGCCGGACCGTCCGGGCCGGCCAGGGTGGGGTTGCGCATCGCGCCGGTGAGCACCAGCGGCGCCGGGTGCGGCCAGACCAGGTCGGCCAGGAAGGCGGTCTCCTCCAGGCTGTCGGTGCCCTGGGTGACCACCGCGCCGGTCGCCCCGGCGGCCACCGCCGCGCCGGCCGCGTCCACCAGGTCCAGGACCTGCCGGTACGTCAGCGCGGCGCTCGGCACCGCCTGCACGTCGTGGACGTCGAGCGGGACGTCGGCGAGCCCCGGCACGGCGGCGGTGAGTTCGGCCCCGGTGAACCGGTTGACCACCCCCTGGCCGCTGGTCCCGGCCATGGCGATCGTGCCGCCGAGGGTGAACAGCGCGACGGTCATCGGTCCGCCCTGCCGTCACCGACCGGGTCGGGTCCGACGAGCGGCGCCGGCCGGGTGGCCAGGAGGAACGCCTGTGGCCCCCGCTCGCGGAGGTGCCCCTCCGCCGCCCGGACCAGCGTGGCCCGCACGGTCAGCCCGGCCTCGGCCAGCTGGTCGGCGAGCCGGTCCGGCGGCAGCCAGTGCACGTCGTACGAGACGGTGTGGCCGTACGCCTGCTCGAGGCGGATCCGCTGGTCGCCGGCCTTGACCGCGAGCAGCAGGTGCCCGCCCGGCGCGAGCACCCGGTGGAACTCGGCGAACACGACGGGCAGCAGTTCGGGCGGCAGGTGGATGATCGAGTACCAGGCGACGAGCCCGGCCAGGCCGGCGTCCGGCAGCGCCAGGTCGGTCATCGAGCCGATGTCGAAGCGCAGCTCCGGGTACGTCCGGCGGGCCACCTCGACCATGCCGGGCGAGAGGTCGACGCCGGCCACGTCCAGCCCGAGGTCGCGCAGGTGGGCGGTGACCCGGCCGGTCCCGCAGCCCACCTCCAGCACCGGTCGGCCGGGCCCGACCTGCTCGGCGAACGCGGTCAGCATGCCCCGGTCGAGCGGGCCCTCCACCACCTCGGGGAGCAGCCGGGCGTAGTCCACCGCGACCGTGTCGTAGGCGGCGCGGGTCTCGGTCAGCCAGGTCGGTTCGGTCACGACCGGAAACCCTAGTCGCCGGCCGGATCCGTCCCGGCCCCGAGCCGGGTCAGGTACGCGACGAACGGCTCCGGCCGCTCGAACAGCGACCGGTGCCCGGCGCCCGGGATGACCAGGTGGTCCTTGCGCGGGGCCTGGAGCTGTGCGTACCACTCGTCGAACAGGCGCAGCCGGCCCGGCACCTCGTGCGCACCGTCCACGAAGTACGCCGGCACCTGGAGCTGCCGCACGTCGCGGCGGAAGTCCAGCTCCTGCAACCGGGGATAGAGCACGTCCCAGCCGTCGAGGAAACCGAAGACGTGGGCGGTCTCCAGCGGGCTCTGCTCCGGCACCCCGAGGCTGCCCACCATGCCGGTCTCGTCCTCGCCGGCGCCGGTGCGGTCGAACGCGAAGGCGCCGGCCTCGTTGGTCAACAACGGCTCGTACGCCCAGATGTCCGGGTACGGCGGTGGGCCCTGGACGGCCATCCGGTCGGCGAGCCCGGTCCGGCCGGTACGGCGGGCCCAGGCCAGGGTGTCGGCGTACTGGCTGCGGTCGGCCTCGCGCAGGCTCACCACCTGCCCGACCCCCACGTACGCGGCGAACAGCTCGGGGTGGCGCTGCGCGGCGAGCAGGCCGGGGATGGTGCCGCCCGAGTGCGCGAGCAGGTGGATCTGGTCCCGCCCGAACCGCTCGCGCAGGTGCCGGGTCACCGCGAGCAGGTCGGTCACCTCGTCCTCCAGCGTCCACTCGGCCGGGGACCGGAACGCGGACCAGGACCGGGGGCCGGCGGCTCGGTCCCAGGTGACGACCACGAAGCGCTGCTCCAGGGCGGCCAGGTGCCGGCGTACCGAGGCGATCTCCGAGCCGCCGGGCGGGCCGGGCACCACGAGCAGCACCGGCGCGGCCGGGTCCGTACCGCGGATCAGCAGGCCAAGGTGGCGTCCGGCGGAGGTGACCGAGTCGAACCGGGCGATCCCGCCCGGGATCGGTGCGGTCCGCGCCGGCACCGCCGCACCGACGGTGACCAGGGCAAGGACGGCGGCGAGCAGGCCGACGGCACCCCGGCCGAGCCACCGCACGACCGGCCCGCGCGGCGCGACACCGGCGACCCGGCGGGCGATCCCAGCCCCGTACGCCGCGCCCACCAGCAGCGGCAGCAGGGTGAGCAGCCCGTGCACCCCACGCCCGGCCAGCAGGGCCACCACACCGAAGCCGCTCAGGTGCGGCCGGTCGACGGCCGGCCCGCGCAGGCCGATCCGGACCAGCTCGACGCCGACCGCGAAGAGCACGGGAGCGGCGAGCATCGCCCAGCGGGAGCGGCTCAGCCAGCCGGCCAGCAGCCCGACGGCGAGGCTGACCCCGATCGAGACCAGGGCGGTGCCGACGGTGCCGGGGCCGCGCGGGGTCCACCACCCGGCGAACAGTCCCCACGCCGCCGGCGGCAGGAGCGCGAGCACCGCACGGACCGTCTGGCGGCGGAGCGGCATACCGGACCTCCCGTCGTCCCCCGGCCGTCCACACTAGTCACTGCGGGCGCTGCGCGTGGTCCCCCGATCACGGGCGGTGTCCGATCCGCCCCGGAATTGCCGTGCCCACCGGACGGGCCCCGGGTTACCGTCCCCGGGCCGCGGCGACCAGACACGGGCCGGGTCAACGCGGCGTCCGGGAGACGCTAGCTCCAGCGCAAACTGGCGATTTCCTGCTTGAACTGCTTCAGCGTGAACGTGCCACCCTCGGCTGGCTCCAGCCGCAGGGAGTAGGTCACCTCCCCGACCTCCCACCACATCATCGGCGGGGTTAGTCCGGTGGCGGCGTCGCGGAGCACCCGGCCACCGAGCGGCTTCGGCAGCGAGGCGACGACGGGAACGGCGCCACCTGGGCGTCCTTCTGCTCGGTGATCGTGGCCTGCGGTTGCCAGAGCTCCTTGCATTGAACGTCGCCCGGGCCGCTGTACACCGTGATGTCGGTGCCATTTCGAGCCACCATCGCCGATACCCAGGGCAGCGTGGCAGGCCCATCCGGCGGTGCCGCCGCGGCTGTCGAGGTTCGTGGTGCCGCCCGGTCGGCGGCACGTCGGTGGAGAGTACAACCGCTGGTGAGTGCGAGGGTTACGGTGACCGCTACGGCCACAACGGTGACCCGGCGCCGGCCGAGCCCATCATTGATCGCCATAGCCGCCTTCGCCTTGTCGTCGGACGCGACGGACGGGATCGCACGTGATCATCCGCTGCCCCGGCGGCCCCCGCGCCCGCCGCAGAGCACGGGCAAGAAAATTTCCCCGGGGTGTTGTCGAATCGGGCGGGACCCGTCCGTCGGTGAGGCGGAAGAGGGAAACGACCACCTGAGGAGAATCCGATGACCCAGTACGCAGTCCTGATCTACTCGCCCGCGCCGGCCGACCCGACGGAGATCACGCCCGACTACCTGGCGCTGCTGGAGCGCTACCCGGCTCAGGTGGAGGAGCTGGGCGGCAGGATCGTCACGGGGTTCGCGCTGCAGCCCAGCACCACCGCCACGGCGGTCCGCGGCGACCTCGTCACCGACGGCCCGTTCATCGAGGCCAAGGAGGTCGTCGCCGGGTTCTTCGTCCTGGAGGCGCCCGACCTGGACGTCGCCCTGAAGATCGCCAAGCTGAACCCGGCAACCATCGACGGCGGCGTCGAGGTCCGGCCGCTGTTCGTCCCGCCGGCCGAGTGACCGACGCCGGCACGACCGCGGCCGAACGTGCCGTGGCGGACGCGCACCGTCGCGAGTGGGCCTTCGTGCTCGCCGCGACGGCGCGCGTCGCCGGTGACCTCGACGTCGCCGAGGAGTGCGTGCAGGACGCGTACCTGGCCGCGCTGGACGCCTGGGCACGGGACGGCATCCCCCACAAGCCGGGCGCCTGGCTGACCGCGACCGCGAAGCGCAGGGCCCTCGACGTGCTGCGGCGGCAGAAGGTGTTCCGGTCCAAGCTGCCGCTGCTGGTGGAGCCGGTGGAGGCCGAGGTGGCGGACGAGCCCGGCGAGGACGCGGTGCCCGACGACCGGCTACGGCTGGTCTTCACCTGCTGCCACCCGGCGCTGGCCCGGGAGGCCCAGGTCGCACTGACCCTGCGCCTGGTCTGCGGGGTGAGCACCGGCGACATCGCCCGGGCGTTCCTCGTCTCCGAGTCGACCATGGCCGCCCGGGTCACCCGGGCCAAGAAGAAGATCGCCGCCGCCCGGATCCCCTACCGGGTGCCGGAGGCCGCCGAGCTGCCCGAGCGGCTGGACGCGGCGCTGACCGTCATCCACCTGCTCTACACGACCGGGCACACCGCCCCCTCCGGCACCGAGCTGGTCCGGGCCGACCTGGTGGACCGGGCGCTGCACCTGACCCGCATGCTGCTGGCGCTCATGCCCGACGAGCCGGAGGTACGCGGGCTGCTCGCGCTGCTGCTGCTCACCGACGCCCGGCGGGCCACCCGTACCGACGCCGAGGGGCGGCTGCTGGTGCTGGCGGAGCAGGACCGGTCCGCCTGGGACCGGGCCGCCATCGAGGAGGGCAACCGCCTGGTCCTCGGCGCGTTCCGTACCGGCCGCGTCGGCCGGTACGCGCTCCAGGCGGCCATCGCCTCACTGCACGCCGTCGCGCCCAGCTACGCCGCAACCGACTGGCCCCAGGTGGTACGCCTCTACGACGAGCTGTTGAAACGCTGGCCCTCGCCGGTCGTGGCGCTCAACCGGGCCGTGGCGGTGTCGATGGCCGACGGGCCAGCGGCCGCCCTGGTCGAGGTCGACGCGCTGGCGCAGGACGCCCGGCTGGCCGGCTACCACTACCTGCCGGCGATCCGCGCCGACCTGCTCCGCCGCCTCGACCGCCATCAGGAGGCGGCGGAGGCGTACCGGGCAGCGCTGGCCCTGGTCGACAACGACACCGAACACGCCTACCTCGCCACCCGCCTCGCCTCCCTTACTCCCGGCGAGGGCGAGGAGAGGCCGGCGCGCGGCGCGGGCGGGAAGGCGGCGCGGTAGGCGCGGGGTGGGACGCCGACGAGCTGGCGGAAGGACTCGCGGAAGGCGGTCGGGGAGGCGAAGCCGACGAGCGCGCCGACCCGTTCCACCGGCTGGTCGGTGCGTTCCAGCAGCTGCTGGGCGCGGCGGATCCGCTGCCGGTTGAGCCACTGCACGGGCGTGGTGCCGGTCTGGTCGCGGAAGTGCCGGCTGAGGCTACGCGTACTCATCGCGGCGTGCGCGGCGATGTCGGCCAGGGTGAGCGGGCGGTGCAGGTTGTCGGTCAGCCACACCAGCAGCGGTTGCAGGCTGTGCCCGGCCGGCGCGGGCGGCTCGTACGCGATGAACTGGGCCTGACCACCGGCACGCTCCAGCGGCATGACGCAGCTGCGCGCGGTGTCCGCGGCGACCGCGGCGCCGTGGTCGCTGCGCACGACGTGCAGGCACAGGTCGAGCCCGGCCGCCGCGCCGGCCGACGTCAGCACCCGCCCGTCCGTGACGAACAGCACGTCGGGGTCGACGGTGACGGTGGGATGGCGGCGGGCCAACTCGGCCGCGGCGGCCCAGTGCGTGGTGGCCCGCCGGGCGTCCAGCCGCCCTGCGGCGGCCAGCACGAAGGCGCCCGTGCAGATCGACACCAGCCGGGCCGGGGTGGCGGCGAGCGCGTCGAGGACCGCCGCGGGCAGCGCCGCGTCGAGGTCGGCCACCCCCGGTACGACGACCGTGTCGGCCTCGGCCAGCGCGGACAGATCGTGCGGCGCCCGGAGGCTGACCGCTCCGGCCCGCACCTCGTCCGTGCCGGCGCAGACCCGCACCTCGTAGGGCGGACTGCCGTCACCCAGACGCGTCCGGCCGAACACCTCGACCGGCACGGACAGGTCGAACGGGACGACGCCGTCGTAGGCGAGGACCACCACCTGATGCATGCATCCATCCTGGCGGGAATCCGTCGACGGTTGGCGCGCCGGCCCCTGCCGGGCGCCCCGGCCGAGCCCCAGAATCGGCCCCCATGACCATCCTCGCGCCAGTGCTCATCGGCCTCCTGTACGTATGCCTCAACGCGTTCATCCGCGAACCGCACCGCCGCACGGTCAACGCGATCATGGTGGGTGGGGCCGGGGCGGCGTACCTCAGCGGCGGCGGCCTCGGGGTCTGGGAGTTCCCCTTCGTCGCGCTGATGACGTACGTGGCCTGGCGGGGCCTGCAGTCGTGGACCTGGATCGGCATCGGCTGGCTGCTGCACACCGCCTGGGACGTCGTCCACCACCTGAAGGGGGCGCCGATCATCCCGTTCCTGCCGGGCTCCTCGCACGGCTGCGCCATCTGCGACCCGGTCATCGCCGTCTGGGCCCTCACCGGCGGCTGGTCGGTGGCGGACCTGGTGCGACGGCTGCTGCCGTCTTCGTCGCCGGGCGACGCGACGGCCGCCAGCCCGGGCGTCGGAGGCGCTACCCGAACCAGGTGATCGCCTCGCCGTGCCCGCGGGTCCAGGCGAGCGGCCTGCCGTCCAACGCGAGCACGTTGTGATGTACCTCGGTCGGCGGCGCCGGCAGCGCGTCGTAGCGCAGCACGTCCGGCGCCTCGTTCGCGATCCAGTGGCCGGGCAGCGCGCGTACCACCTCGGCGAACGCGGCCCGGCGGGGCTCCGGCACCAGGTACAGCACTGAGGTGTGGAACACCACCAGGGTGGCGCCGGCCGGTGCCTGCGCGGCCAGCGCCGGCAGGTCGTCCACCAGGTCGCCCCGGACGAGCAACGGCGGGTCGGCCGCGACGACCGCCGTCGCAGCCCGCAACCGGGTACGGCGGTGGGTGTGTTCGGGCCAGATGAGCGCGTCCAGCCACGCCACGTCCGCCGGGTCGGTCACGTCGAGCGGGTTCAGATCCAGGCCGGCCCGCCACACCACCTCCGGCCGGCGGGTCGGCGGCGCCATCCCGGTGGCCGCGCAGTCCAGGACCGGCTCGCCCCCGCCGAGCAGGTGCTCGCCGTAGCGGTAGGCGTAGCGGTCCGGGTAGAGACACAGGCCGGCGGACGCGCCGACCTCCAGCAACGCGAGTGGCTGCGGCAGCGCGGCGAGCACCGGCAGCAGTACGGCGCACCGGCCGGCCTCGTTCGTCTGGGTCGACCGGGTACGCAGCTCCGCCTCGACCGCCGGCCAGTTCGCCAAGGTGTAGGCGTGGAACGCGGCCGGGTCCTCGACCGGCCCGCCGAGGAGGCGGACCACGGCAAAGAGCAGGTTCGGCTGCCGCTTGGCGGGCGGGAGCGCCTCCAGCAGGGCGAGCAACTCACCGTCCTGGGACACCGCCAGGGCCAGCCGCTCGTACGCGGAGGACACGCCGTGCGCCTCGCGGGCGCCGAACCTCGCGTAGGTGGCCGCGGTGGTCATTGCCCCTCCCTTCGTGCCCGGGCGACCGTCCGCCGGGCGTCCCGCCAGGCGATCAGGGCGGTGCGGAGCCGGGGCGAGGAGACGTTCTCCCCGCGACGCCGGGCGGCGAGCTGGTCGATCAGCCAGGCCGGGGCGGCGGCCTGCTGGACGGCTCCGGACTTGGTGAGCAGTTCGCCGGCGCCGAGCGCGTAGCGCCCTCGGGCCATCGAGGTGAGACCGAGGTCGGCGATGACGGGATCCCACCACAGCCACGGACGCCGGGCGGCCCAGGCCCAGTAGCCGGTGAGCTCGGCACGGGCCGCCGCGCGCACGTCGTCGGCGCTCATCGGCGGGAAGACGTCACGGGGCGCGGGGCCGAAGATCGGGTACCCGTGCCGCACCAGCTCGGCCCGGGTGATCCCGGAGAGGATGCGCTGGACGAGCTGCCCGTGGGTCCAGGTCGGATGCCGCACCTGGACGTCGAGCATCGTCGCGGTGTCGACGTAGACGCAGCCGAGGTTCAGCCCTGAGCCGGTGCCGGCGTCGAGGCGCCGGTGCAGATCGGCGAGCGTGGCTCGGCGGGCCGCGTCGACGGGGCCGTCGACCAGGGCGACCAGGTCGAGGTCGCTGACCCGGGGTAGGTAGTCGCCGGTCGCCAGCGATCCGGCGACCAGCAGTCCGCTGACCCAGCCGAGCGCCGCGAGTTCCCGGCCGAACTCCTCGACGACCGGCGGCGGGATCACCATGACGGCAGTCTATGGCCGCTCCGCTTCGCCAGCTGCGCATGGCGGCTGGTCCCGGACGGAACGAGGGGATCACACATGAACCACTACGATCCGCTGTTCCTTGGGCCGATCTGGCTCCTCCACGAGCTTGCTCAGGTCATCCGGGTCGCTGGTCAGCAGGACCACCGGGCGCGCAAGCTCCAAAGCTGTCGCGGCCACCACAGCATCGATGGCACACCTGTGTCCGGACAGGCCTGTCGCCCCGAGAAGTTCGCCCGCACGTCGGCCAAGCTCCGCACTCACCGGCTGTACAGTGATCCGAGACAGGACCCGGTGGACGGGCGCGTCGCGGGGACCACCTCGTAGCGCCTCCGTCAAAGTGACGGCACTAACGATCACTCTGGCGCGACGTTCATGTGCGGTTTCCAGAAAGGCGCGCGCCCTCTGATCTCCAGCTGAGAGCTTGACCAGACCTTCACAGTCCAGGACGAGCGCACCGCCGGCACCTACTACACGTCGGGCCACGAACGCCTCGCCTCGGCTAGTGCCTCCTCAGAGACCGGCCCATGCTCCGCTTCCAGCATCGCGGAGAGCTCCGCGAGGAGATCCAGCTCAAGCTGCCTGGCGACCGCCTCGGTAACGTACTGGCTGAACTCGCCGCGGCCAACGCGCTGCTGAACGGCGGCCGTCAGGTCCTCGGGCATCGACACGCTGACCTTGCGGGCCCGACCCACCGGCCGGAGCCGCGGGCCAGGATCAGCTGACGGATCAAGCAAAAGCCTTGCCACGGCAGCCCGGAATTCTGGAGATGCCTTTCCAAGATCATGGACGGCACTCAGCAGCTGCGGTGTCAGCTGGAAGCCTCCCTCGGGGTCGTCCTCGTGCGCCGAGGGCGGCGGAAGCGGCTCTGCGGTCATAGGTCGATGCTACCGCCGGTAGCAATCTAATGGTTAACCATGGCTCTGACGTGTCATCCGCCGCCCTCGCTCGGCTGGCGAGGCCTACGCCGGCGGGAGATCTCCTCCAGGTGCTGGCTCTGGTGCTGGCGGACCATGGCATCCCAGACTTCCTGGTCGAAGACTGGGTCAGGAGGGATCCACTTGTGCGAACTGTCGCTGTAGTGAAACCGCTCGTCGCCGCGCCGAATGACGCTCACCGGATCCACCCCAGAAACCGCCGGTGCAGCAGACCGGCCGGCACCCAGGTCAGATCCTCGGCGGCCCACACCAGGTAAGACCCCATGTAGAGGCCCAACGACGCCGGCGCGCCGTCGAACTCGGCCCGCAACTCCCTACGCCGCGTCTCGCAGGGCCACGGCGACCCGCAACCGCCACAGCTCCAGATCGGCAGGACCGGACCGTGCGTCGTCACGGCAGGCCGTCCAGGAAGCGCCGGGTGGCGACGCGAGCATGCTGGCGGAGAGCCCATTCCGCCTGATAACAGGGGTACGGAGCCAGCCGCGCCCACCACCACCGGCAGCCGGCGCACAGGCCATCGACGCCGGGAAGGTGCACCGACAGGATCTGGCTGACCTGCGACTCGGTCATGGCTGCTCCTCCCCCGGCCAGTGGCCTCGACGGATCGGGATGCGGTGCTGAGCGCGGCACGGAAGCTCCGAGCCGCACCGGCAGATCCGGCGCCACCGCCGCCACGACCACACCGGACGGTGCCGGCGAGCCAGCGTCAGCGCGACCGCCAGCAGGTAGTCGTCGTACGACACGCGTCGGCGCATGCCGCCCCCTGATTTGGACTCCTATTTTGGAAGCCCAATCAGAGTAGAAGTTGGACTCCTATTTTGGGAACCTTGCGGCGGCGTGTCGCGGCATGCAGCCGTGGCAGGGCGATAATCAGCCGATGGTCAACCCGACGATCCAGCGACGGCGGCTCGGGCTCGCACTGAAGCGCGCCCGCGAGAGCGCCGGCAAGACGCAGGACGAGGCTGCCGTCGTCATCGATGCCGCAGCGAGCAAGATCAGCCGACTTGAACTCGGGCAGTCGGGAATCAAGCTGACCGACCTGAAGCTGCTACTCGACCTTTACGGCGTCACAGGCGAGGAAGCTGAACCGCTGCGGGAACTCGCCCGGGCAGGACGCCAACGCGGCCGTTGGAGCACCTACCGCAATGTGGTGCCCGACTGGTTCCGCCAGTACCTCGACCTGGAGGGAGACGCGTCGGAGATCCGCTGGTACCAGCCGGAGGTGATCCCCGGCATCCTCCAGATCGAGCCCTACATCCGCGCCATGAACGTCACAGCCCATCCGCGGCTGTCCTCCGAGGATGTGGACCGACAAGTCGCCGTACGCCTGGACCGACAGGCGATCCTACGGCAGGACGGCGCGCCGGATCTCAGCTTCATCCTCAGCGAGTCGGCGTTGCGACGAAGCATCGGAGACGCAGCGACGATGCGTAGTCAACTACTTCACCTCACGGAAGTCGGCAAGCAGCCGAACGTCTCCCTTCAGGTCTTCCCGTTCGACGCCCAGACCTACGAGACGGCGTCCTTCAACTTCATCATCCTCAGGTTCGGTGACGACGCGGCGTCGGACGTCATCTACGTCGAGACGTTCACCGACGCCGATTACCTTGACCGGCCGGACGCGGTGCGGGCCTACACTCGGCTATGGGACCGACTCCGGGCAGCCGCTCTCGGGCCGGTAGAGTCGCGCAAGCTCATCCTGAGGATGGCGGACGACATGAAGCGGTGACAGACCTGGGGGGTGGTCATGGAGACCTCGGATCGCCCGGTCTGGCGCAAGTCCAGCCGCAGCGACAACAACGGCGGAGCGTGCGTCGAGGTGGCCGTCCTGGACTGGAGCATCCTCGTCCGCGACAGCAAGGACCGCTCGGGCCCGACCCTTCGCTTTGAGGGCCGGGCCTGGTCAATCTTCCTCTCCGGACTGAAGCATTAGCTGGCGAGGCTCCCCGACCCAGGTGTTGCTGGTTCTCCCTGAAGAAGCTGTTGCCTAGGTTGACGTCGTGAAGCGACCGCGCTTGTACGGACCCGGCGAGTTGGCCGCGCTGTTCGGCGTGTCGCGTCAGCGAATTCTTCAGATCACCCGCCGGCCAGGCTTTCCCGAGCCGGTCGCTCGCCTGATCGGGATGACCGTCTGGGACGCCGACGAGGTGGACGAGTGGGCCCGGCACAACCGCCCGCCCCGCCCGACCGACGGCGACGAGGACCGCTGACGCTCAGCGACGGGAAGCGCAAACACGAGTAGCGGCACAGCTCGACCAGCACCTGGCAGAACGAGGGGCAGGATCTTCTTCCTCAGGCACTACAACGTTGATGCCGTAGACGATTCAACGACGCCGGGAGCAGCCGGCGCCCCGGCTGAATCGTTTGCGACATCAGGTCCGTAGCGTGCGAACCACCATCGGTCAGGCTGCCCGGCACGCGTGGGGTCCGTCGGCCGTGGCGCCCGACGCCCACCCAGAAGCGCCGCGAGCGCGGCAGGAAGCCCTGCCGCGCTCGCGAGACGGTGAAACGTCAGCTGCAGCCGCTGGTGGAGCCGCAGCCCTCGCAGACGTAGCAGCTACCGGCGGGCCGCATCTTCGTACCGCAGGTGAAGCAGAGCGGCGCGTCGGCGGCCTTGCCGATCACGGCCTCCAGCAGCTCGGTGCTGGAGCCCACCGACGGCGCCGGCTTGACGGCGGCGACCTCCGCGACCTCCTGCTTCGGCTGGACGACCGCCTTCGGCTCCGGCGCCTCGACCGGGGCGGAGGCGGCCATCGCGGTGAGGTCCGCACCGTTCGCCTCCGCCTCCGCCTCGGCCTGGAGCTGGGCGGCCCGCTCCTTGGCGGTGAAGATGCCCAACTCCGCGCGGCGCTCGTACGGCAGGAAGTCCAGGGCCAGGCGACGGAAGATGTAGTCCATCACCGAGGCCGCCATCCGCACGTCCGGGTCGTCGGTCATGCCGGCCGGCTCGAAGCGCATGTTGGTGAACTTGCTGACGTACGTCTCCAGCGGGACGCCGTACTGGAGACCGATGGAGATGGCCACCGAGAAGGCATCCATCACGCCGGCCAGGGTCGAGCCCTGCTTCGACATCTTGAGGAAGACCTCGCCGAGGCCGTCGTCGGGGTACGACGAGGCGGTGAGGTAGCCCTCGGCGCCACCGACCGAGAAGGAGATGGTCTCCGACGGGCGCTTCTTCGGCAGCCGCTTGCGCACCGGCCGGTATTCGACGACCTTCTCCACCACCTTCTCGACTCGGGCCGGGGCCTCGGTCGATGCGGCGGCCTTGTTCGGCTTGGCGGCCGACAGCGGCTGGCCCACCTTGCAGTTGTCCCGGTAGATCGCCAGCGCCTTGAGGCCGAGCTTCCAGCCCTCGAAGTAGATCTTCTCTACGTCCTCGACGGTCGCCTGCTCCGGCATGTTGACCGTCTTGGAGATGGCGCCGGAGATGAACGGCTGGACGGCCGCCATCATCCGCACGTGGCCCATCGGCGCGATGGACCGCTCGCCCATGGCGCAGTCGAAGACCGGGTAGTGCTCCGGCTTGAGGCCGGGGGCGTCGACCACGTGGCCGTGGTCGGCGATGTGCTCGACGATCGCCTCGACCTGCTCCTCCGGGTAGCCGAGGCTGCGCAGGGCGCGCGGCACGGTCTGGTTGACGATCTGCATCGAGCCGCCGCCGACCAGCTTCTTGAACTTGACCAGGGCCAGGTCCGGCTCGACACCGGTGGTGTCGCAGTCCATCATCAGGCCGATGGTGCCGGTCGGGGCAAGCACGCTGGCCTGCGAGTTCCGCCAGCCGTTCTTGTCACCGACCTTGTTGCCCAGGGTCCACTGCTTCGTGGCCTCCCGCTGGATGGCGGTGGCGACCGTGCCGGCCGGCTTGATCGCGTCGTTGGCGGCGGCGTGCTTGCGCATGACCCGCTTGTGCGCCTCGGCGTTGCGGGCGTAGCCGTCGTACGCGCCGACGATGCCGGCCAGCTCGGCCGAGCGGCGGTACGCCGTGCCGGTCATCAGCGAGGTGATCGCCGCGGCGACCTCCCGGCCCTGCGCCGAGTCGTACGGCAGGCCGGAGGCCATCAGCAGCGCGCCCAGGTTGGCGTATCCGATGCCGAGCTGCCGGTAGGCGCGGGTGGTCTCGCCGATCTTCTCGGTCGGGAAGTCGGCGAAGCAGATCGAGATGTCCATCGCGGTGATGACCAGCTCGACCGACTTGACGAACTTCGCCACCTCGAAGCTGCCGTCGGCGCGCATGAACTTCATCAGGTTCAGCGAGGCCAGGTTGCACGAGGAGTTGTCCAGGTGCAGGTACTCCGAACACGGGTTCGACGCGGTGATCCGCCCGGTCTCCGGGCAGGTGTGCCAGTCGTTGATGGTGTCGTCGTACTGCAGGCCGGGGTCGGCGCACTCCCAGGCGGCCTGGGAGATGGTCCGGAACAGCTTCTTGGCGTCGATCGTCTCGATGGTCTGCCCGTCGAGCCGGCCGCGCAGGTCGAAGCCGCCGCCGTTCTCCACCGCGGTCATGAACTCGTCGGAGACCCGGACCGAGTTGTTGGCGTTCTGGTACTGCACGCTGACGATGTCGGCGCCGCCCAGGTCCATGTCGAAGCCGGCGTCCCGGAGCGCGCGGATCTTGTCCTCCTCGCGCGCCTTGGTGATCACGAACTCCTCGATGTCCGGGTGGTCCACATCGAGGATGACCATCTTGGCCGCGCGCCGGGTGGCGCCGCCGGACTTTATGGTCCCCGCGGACGCGTCCGCGCCGCGCATGAAGCTGACCGGCCCGGAGGCGGTGCCGCCGGAGGAGAGCAGCTCCCGGGAGGAGCGGATCCGGGACAGGTTGACGCCGGAGCCGGAGCCGCCCTTGAAGATCAGCCCCTCCTCCTTGTACCAGTCGAGGATGGAGTCCATCGAGTCGTCGACGGCCAGGATGAAGCACGCGCTGACCTGCTGCGGCGACGGCGTGCCCACGTTGAACCAGACCGGCGAGTTGAAGCTGAACACCTGGTGCAGCAGCATCCAGGTCAGCTCGTGCGCGAAGACCTCCGCGTCGGCCGGGGTCGCGAAGTAGCCGTACTCCTCACCGGCGGTGCGGTAGGTGCCGACGACCCGATCGATCAGCTGCTTGAGCGACCACTCCCGCTCCGGGGTCCCCACCGCGCCCCGGAAGTACTTGGTGGTCACGATGTTGGCCGCGTTGACGGACCAGGACTCCGGGTACTCCACCCCGCGCTGCTCGAAGTTGATCGAGCCGTCCCGCCAGTTCGTCATCACGACGTCGCGGCGCTCCCAGGCGACCTCGTCGTAGGGGTGCACCCCCTCGGTCGTCCAGACCCGCTCGATCTTCAGCCCCGCCCCGGCCTTGTTCCGTGACTTGCTCGTCGTCACGACGTCGCCCCCCTCGATTGCGCGGTCACCCACCGCGCGTTCCAATCTGTCAGTAATCCGAAAGAATTCAGCTGGTCAGGCCGGCGGCCTCGACCGGCTCGTCGCCGGCCCGGGCCCGCGCGGCCGCGCGCAGCGTCTCGATCTCGCGCTCGAAGTCGGCGAGCGAGTCGAACGACCGGTAGACGCTGGCGAACCGCAGGTAGGCCACCTCGTCCAGGTCGCGCAGCGGCCCCAGGATGGCCAGCCCGACCTCGTGGCTGGGGATCTCGGCGGCCCCCTTGGCCCGCACGGTCTCCTCGACCTTCTGCGCCAGCAGCGCGATGGAGTCGTCGTCGACCGGCCGGCCCTGGCACGCCTTGCGCACCCCACCGATGATCTTGATGCGGCTGAACGGCTCGGTCACCCCGCTGCGCTTGACCACCGCGAGCACCGCCTCCTCGACGGTGGTGAACCGCTTGCCGCACTCCGGGCAGGCCCGCCGCCGCCGGATGAGCTGGCCGTCGTCGGCCTCCCGGGAGTCGACCACCCGAGAGTCGGCGTGCCGGCAGTACGGACACCGCATCGCCTGACCTCCTTCATCGACCGCGGGCACACCGACCGGCTCCGGGCACGCGTCACCGCGACGAGGCCATGTCGGATGGCTGACGCCGGGTTGACGGTACGGGAGTGCGTTCGGTAGTTGAACCCAACCTGTAGGCGACTTACGCCCGTGTGACTACTACATCTAGGGGTCGACCGTATGCCGTCGCCCTAGCGAGGTCAAGTTGGCCGGCGTGTCCGGCGCGTCATCAGAATCACTCACCCGTGCCACCCTTCCCAGGTCGCCGAAAGCCCAACGGCCGACACCTCGGAGGGTTACCGCCCGGCCTTGAACCGTCGCGATCCGTTGGAACACGCGTTCGAGAGCGACGTACCATTTACCAGAACAGGCGTTCGGAAATCCAGGATTTCACCGCGACACGCCGACAGCAGGTCGTACAGATGTTTGAAAATGGCTGATCTCACCTATACGGTCAACAACGACCGGACACGGCGTGTCGCGTCGAGCCGGTCGGCAGCACCAGCACCACCCGAGTACGCACCACGAGCCGCCAAGGCACCCAGCGCCGACCAGGGAGGACGGACGTGACCGAGGACCGGGCCAGCCGGCAGAAGAACCCGCAGCCGATCGACGGGGCGGGTCCGCCGGCGACCCGTCGACCCCGCACCGCGCGCACCCGGGCCGCACAGCCCGCCGTGCGCCCGGTCACGCCGGTGGTCAGCAGCTTCCCCGACCCGACCACGATCGACCTGACCGCCCGGCAACGCCGGATCCTGGAGTTCATCCGCACCTGGGTGGAGCGCCACGGCTACCCGCCGAGTGTGCGCGAGATCGGCGAGGCGGTCGGCCTGGTCTCGCCGTCCAGCGTCGCCTACCAGCTCAAGGAGCTGGAGAAGAAGGGCTTCCTGCGCCGCGACCCGAACCGGCCGCGCGCGGTGGACGTCCGCGCCCCCGGCGACGTGCTCGACGACGAGACCGCCCGCGCGCAGCGGCCCGCCCCGGCGTACGTGCCGATGCTGGGCCGGATCGCCGCCGGTGGCCCGATCCTCGCCGAGCAGGCGGTGGAGGACATCTTCCCCCTTCCCCGCGAGCTGGTGGGCGAGGGCGAGGTCTTCATGCTCCAGGTCAAGGGCGACTCGATGCTCGACGCCGCGATCTGCGACGGCGACTGGGTGGTCGTCCGGCAGCAGCCGAACGCCGAGGCCGGCGACATCGTGGCGGCGATGCTCGACGGCGAGGCGACCGTGAAGACCTACCGGCGCCGCGACGGGCACGTCTGGCTGATGCCGCAGAACCCGGCCTTCGACCCGATCCCGGGCGACGACGCCACCATCATGGGTCGCGTGGTCGCCGTGCTGCGCCGGATCTGACCTCCGAACGGGTGACCGCCACCTCGGCGGTCACCCGTGCCACGTCAGTAGCGGTCGCCCCGATACTCCCGACCGCCGCCGGACACCGGCCCGTACTGGCCCCGCTCGTCGTAGCCGCCGTGGCCCCGGCCGTTACGCGGGTCCCGGTAGTCCGGCTCGCCGCGGCGCGGCTCGGCACGCCCGCCGCCGTATCCGCCCCCGCCCTGGGGTCCGCCGCCGTGGCCGCCGCGTCCCTGCGGCGGGCGGTCGTACCCGCCACCGCCCTGCTGCGGGCCGCCACCGTAGACGCCGCCACCCTGCGGGCGGCCACCGCCCCGCTCGCCCCCGCCGTAGACGCCGCCACCACGACCGCCGCCGCCCTCCTGGGGCCGGCCGCCGCCGTACACGCCGCCGCCCGCCGGTCGGCCCGGAGCGCCGTTCCCCGGGCCGCCGCCGTAGGCACCACCGCCACCGCCGTGGCCGCCACCGCCGCCGTAGACTCCGCCGCTGGCGCCCCCGCCGTAGACCCCGCCGCCGCGCGGCGCGCTGTCGGGCCGGTCGCCCGGCGGGAAGGACCCGTCGCCGCGCTCTTCGGCCGGCTTCTCCGGCGCGGGCTTATGGCGGGCCCGCAGGATGCCGAAGATGCCGGCGCCGACCATCAGCGCGCCGATCACGCCGACCGCGGCGATCAGGTAGGTGATCTGGTCAAGCGTCAGCCCGTCGAGCCAGGACTTCTCGGCGGTCGCCTTGGTCACCTCCTTGCCAGGGTTCGGCAGCGCCTCCACGCCCTTGGTCGACGGGGTGTAGCTGAGGATGTCGACCGGTTCGGAGGCGTCGAGGAAACCGACGTCGGAGACGGTGACGAAGAGCTTGCCGTCCGGGGTGTAGGAGATGGCCTCGCCGAACAGGTCGGCGAGTGGGGTGACCCGGGGCTTGCCGGTGGTGATCGCCTTGACGATGTCGCCGCCGGCCACGTCGAACTCGAAGGCGTCGGCGTAGGTACGCAGGACGACCTTGGTGCCGTCGGGCGAGCGGGCGGCACCGGTGACCAGCAGCCGGCCCGGGGCGCCCATCTTGCTCTCGGTGCCGGTCTTGGGCAGAGTCACCTCGCCGACCTTCTTCATCGGCACCGGGTCGGTGTCGCCGCTCTTGAGCTTCGCCTCCGGCGTGAAGATCTCCGACTTGCCGGAGGTCTCCTTGGTGATGATCAACGGCAGGTTGTCGTCACCGATCAGCAGCGCCTCGGCGTCGTGCGGCTCTTTGCCGGGATAGGACAGGCGGTGCAGGACCGGCCTCTTGGACCCGTCGAGCGGCATGCTCCACACGGCGACCCGCTCCCGGCGGGTCTTGCTGGTGACGTTGTCGCCGGTGTCGGCGATCCAGAGCGTCTTGCCGTCCGGACCGAGCGCGAGGTCCTCGGTGTCGAACGGCCCGTCTTCGGAGTAGCGGACCGGCTCCTTCGAGATCTTGCACTTGGCGTCGAGGTAGAAGACCTTCTTGAGGCTGTCCTGCTCGCTGCCGTCGTTGATCACCACGTAGCCGCTGGTGGTGGCGACGAGGCCGGACAGCTCACGCAGCCGCTTGTCCTCGATCGTGCACTTCTTCTTGGGAGCCGCGGCCAGCGCGGAGGCCGTGACGGGAGCCGCCAGGGCGACCCCGGCCGGCGCCACGACCGCGCCGACCAGGCCGAGCGCGATCGTGACCGAGGAGACAGCATGCCGCATGGCGCCAAGTGTCGCACGCCTCGGGTTACGGGCGGGTGACGCCGGACGGCTCACCGGCCGACGCCGACCCGCTCTCCGCTGGCGAGCCGGTCCCCCGCCCGGTACGGCGCCAGTTCGGCGGCGAGCGCCTCGTTGACCCGTACGTGCAGCAGCGTGCCCTCGGGCAGGTGGGAGGTGCTCAGCACCTCGCCCTGCCGGTGCAGCCGGGCCACCAGGTCACCCCGGTCGTACGGGAGCACCGCGCGGACCTCGACCGCCGGGCGCGGCAGCCGCTGCTCGATCGCCTCGCGCAGCCCCTCGATCCCGCCCCCGTTGTGCGCGGAGACGAGGACCGCCTCGGGCCAGATCCGCTTGAGCCGCAGCAGGGTCTCCTCGTCGGCCGCGTCGGTCTTGTTGACCACCAGCAGCTCGGGCAGCCGGTCGGCGCCCACCTCGGCGAGCACCTCGCGGACCGCCCGCACCTGCTCCTCCGGGTTCGGGTGGGTGCCGTCGACCACGTGCACCACCAGGTCGGCGTCGGCGACCTCCTCGAGGGTCGAGCGGAACGCCTCGACGATCTGGTGCGGCAGGTGCCGGACGAACCCGACGGTGTCGGAGAGGGTGTAGAGCCGGCCGTCGGAGGTGGTGGCCCGGCGGGTGGTCGGGTCCAGGGTGGCGAACAGCGCGTTCTCCACCAGCACGCCCGCGCCCGTGAGCCGGTTGAGCAGGCTGGACTTGCCGGCGTTGGTGTAGCCGGCGATGGCCACCGCGGGCACCGCGTTGCGCGTCCGGCGGGCGCGCTTGGTCTGGCGTACCGTGGTCATGCTCTTGATCTCGCGGCGCAGTCGGGCGATCCGGTGCCGGATCCGGCGCCGGTCGGTCTCGAGCTTGGTCTCACCGGGGCCGCGCAGGCCCACGCCACCGCCGGCGCCGCCGCCGCGGCCGCTACCACCGGTCTGCCGGGAGAGCGTCTCACCCCAACCGCGCAGTCGCGGCAGCAGGTATTCGAGCTGGGCCAGCTCGACCTGAGCCTTACCTTCGCGGCTCTTGGCGTGCTGGGCGAAGATGTCGAGGATCAGCGCCGTCCGGTCGACCACCTTGACCTTGGTGCGCTGCTCCAGGTTGCGCAGCTGCGACGGGGACAGCTCACCGTCGCAGATCACCGTGTCGGCGCCGGTGGAGAGCACCACCGCGCCCAGGTCGTCGACCTTGCCCCGACCGACGTACGTGGCCGGGTCGGGCCGGTTGCGGCGCTGGATCAGCCCCTCGAGCACCTGCGAGCCGGCCGTCTCGGCCAGCGCCGCCAGCTCGGTGAGGCTGTTCTCCGCGTCCTCCTGGGTCCCCTCGGTCCAGACGCCCACCAGGACGACCCGCTCCAGCCGCAGCTGGCGGTATTCGACCTCGGTGATGTCGGTGAGCTCGGTGGAGAGGCCGGGGACCCGCCGCAGCGCCTGCCGCTCCGACAGCTCGTACTCGCCGGTGGTGGCGTCGAGCTCGTCGTCCTCGAAGGGTACGTAGGTCTCCTGGTCTCGCAAACTGCGTCTCCTGTCCGTTCTGTCCGCTGCCGAGGGATTTTCGGCGCGTACGAGCAATCCTGACATGTGGCAACGCCGGATGCACCTGCTATATGCCCGTGGCCATACCCACCAGTAGCGGGGCCGGCTGCCGGGCAAACTCGACGAGCGAGTAGAAATGCCTGGCGAACCGCAGTGATGACGGAGGAGTTTTCGTGGCCATCAGCCGACTGCCGAGTGCCGGATTCTCGATAACGATCCGGATCGCGGTACCCGCCGACGCCTCCTCCATCGGCCGACTGACCACGGCGGCGGGCGAGGCCGGCGCCATCGTCACCGCGCTCGACGTGGTCGACTCCGACCCGGCGCACGTGATCGTCGACCTCACCTGCGACACCGCCGACGCCAACCACGCCGACCAGGTGGTCGAGGCGCTGACCGCGCTGGAGGGGGTGGACGTCCGCAAGGTCTCCGACCGGACGTTCCTGCTGCACCTCGGCGGCAAGATCGAGGTCAGCTCGAAGGTGGCGCTGCGCACCCGCGACGAGCTGTCCCGCGCGTACACCCCGGGGGTGGCCCGGGTCTGCCAGGCGATCGCCGAGAACCCAGCCGACGCCCGCCGGCTCACCATCAAGCGCAACACGGTCGCCGTGGTCAGCGACGGCTCGGCCGTGCTCGGCCTGGGCAACCTCGGGCCGGCCGCCTCACTGCCGGTGATGGAGGGCAAGGCGGCGCTGTTCAAGCGCTTCGGCGGGGTGGACGCCTGGCCGGTGGTGCTGGACACCCAGGACACCGACGAGATCGTGGCGATCGTCAAGGCGATCGCGCCCGCGTA
The DNA here is from genome assembly GCF_042870725.1 of Micromonospora sp. NPDC006431. Lineage (NCBI taxonomy): Bacteria > Bacillati > Actinomycetota > Actinomycetes > Micromonosporales > Micromonosporaceae > Micromonospora > Micromonospora sp. NPDC006431. The sequence continues at coordinate 16,678 of NZ_JBIAHQ010000009.1, read as the reverse complement.
CGGCGGGATCAACCTGGAGGACATCGCGGCGCCGCGCTGCTTCGAGATCGAGGCCCGGCTGCGCGAGGCGCTGGACATCCCGGTCTTCCACGACGACCAGCACGGCACCGCGATCTGCGTGCTCGCCGCGCTGACGAACGCGCTGCGCGTCGTGGGCAAGCAGCTCGCGGACGTCCGGGTGGTCGTCTCCGGCGCCGGCGCGGCCGGCACGGCGATCATGAAGCTGCTGCTCCGGCAGGGTGTGGGCGACATCATCGCGTGCGACCGCCAGGGCGCCCTGCACCGCGGGCTGACCGACCTCAACCCGGCCTGGCAGTGGCTGGCCGAGCACACCAACAAGGACAACTACGCGGGCGACCTGCGCGGGGCGGTCGAGGGCGCGGACGTGTTCATCGGGGTGAGCGCGCCGAACCTGCTCACCGGCGACGACATCGCCACCATGGCCAAGGACGCCATCGTCTTCGCGCTGGCCAACCCGGATCCGGAGGTGGACCCGCGGGAGGCGCGCAAGTACGCCGCGGTGGTCGCCACCGGTCGCTCCGACCAGCCGAACCAGATCAACAACGTGCTCGCCTTCCCGGGCGTCTTCCGCGGCATGCTGGACGCGCACGCGGAGGAGTTCACCGAGGAGATGGCGATCGCGGCGGCCCGGGCCATCGCGGACGTGGTCGGCGAGGACAAGATCAACCCGACGGTGATCGTGCCGAGCGTCTTCGACGCCCGGGTCGCCCCGGCGGTTGCGGCGGCCGTCCGCGCCGCCGCGCAGAACCCGGGCGCCATGCCGCCCCCGGCCGCCGACCCGGGTCCCGCCGACCTCCCCGAGATCGCCGCCGAGGCCAGCGCCATCCCCTGACCGACCCGCCCCTCTTGGGTGCGTTTCTTGCCGCTACGCGACAACCAACGCACCCAAGACGCGCCACCGGCCGCCGATCATGACCTTGGCCGCGCCAATCCGGACAAAACCCTCAGCCAACCTCATGATCGCCGACGGCGGCCGTGTTGACCAAGGGGTTTGGGTCGTCAGGGCGCGGGATGGGGACGCAAACTTCTTGATCAACCCGACCTGGGCGGTGGGGCGAAGCGGGGGGGGCGGTCAGGGGAGCAGGGTGGAGAGGGTGACAGTGCCGGTGGCGATGAGGACGGCGGGGCCGGAGAGCCAGCAGGAGTCGTCGGTCACGGTCACCGTGAGGCGGCCGCCGGGAACGTCCACGGCCATGGTGCCGGTGTCCCGGCCGGCGTCCCGCAGGGCCACCGCGGCCACGGCACAGGCCCCGGTGCCGCAGGAGAGCGTCTCGGCGGAGCCCCGCTCGTAGACCCGCATCCGCACGTGCCCGTCGGTGCCGGCGACCGGCTCACCGGGGGCGGTGAACTCGACGTTCACCCCGCCGGGGAAGACCGCCGGATCCACGTCGGGCGCCCGGGTGAGATCCAGGCCGGCCAGCTCCAGGGCGGCGGGCAGGGCGCAGACCAGGTGCGGGTTGCCCACGTCCACCGCCGCGCCGGTCAGGGTCAGTCCGCCCAGGGCGGCGGTGGCCGTGTCGTACACCCGGGGGCGGCGCATCTCGACGGCGATGGCCTCCCCCTCGACCCGCGCGTGCACGACGCCGGCCCGGGTGGCCACCGGCAGCGCCGCACCGGACGGGGTGGCCAGCCCGGTCTCCAGCAGGTAGCGCACGAAGACCCGGGCGCCGTTGCCGCACATCTCCGCGAACGAGCCGTCGGAGTTCCAGTAGTCCATGAACCACTCGGCCTCACCGGCCAGGGCCGCGCCCTCCGGGTGCTTGGCGGCCCGCACCACCCGCAGCACGCCGTCCCCGCCGATCCCGCGCCGCCGGTCGCAGAGCGCGGCGACCAGGCCCGGCGTCAGGTCGAGCGCCCCGTCCGGGTCGGGCAGGATGACGAAGTCGTTGCCGGTGCCGTGGCCCTTGGTGAACTCCACGCCCCCATCATTCCCGATGCTCGGCGACCACCCGCAGCGCAGTGTCGAGAAACGAAGGCGAGGCCGAGTCCAGCCAGTGGATCCGCGGGTCGCGCCGGAACCAGGACCGCTGCCGCCGGACGAACCGGCGGGTGGCCCGAATCGTCTCGGCGTGCGCCTCGACCTCGGTCAGCTCCCCGGCCAGGAACCGCAGCACCTGCTGGTAGCCGAGGGCCCGGCTGGCCGTACGCCCCTCGGGCAGGCCGCGGCCGACCAGCGTCTGCGTCTCGGCCACCAGCCCGTCGGCCCACATCCGGTCGACCCGCACCGCGATCCGCTCGTCCAGCAACGCGGTATCCAGGTCCACGCCGAGCTGCACGGACGGGTAGTACGGCGTGGGCTCGGGCAGTGAGGCGGTGAACGGCGCCCCGGTCAGCTCGATCACTTCGAGTGCCCGGACGATCCGCCGCCCGTTGGTCGGCAGGATGCCGGCCGCCGCCACCGGGTCGGCCGCCTGCAGCCGGGCGTACAGCGGGGCCGGGCCGGCCACCACCAGCTCCGCCTCCAGCCGCTCCCGCACCGCCGGGTCGGTGCCGGGGAACTCGAACTGCTCCAGCACCGCCCGCACGTACAGGCCGGAGCCGCCGACCAGCAGCGGCACCTTCCCGCGGGCCAGGATGTCGTCGACCGCGGCGCGGGCCAGCCGCTGGTACTCGGCGACGCTGGCCGGCTCGGTCACCTCCCAGATGTCGAGCAGGTGGTGCGGCACGCCGTCGCGCTCGGCCGGGGTCAGCTTGGCGGTGCCGATGTCCATGCCCCGATAAAGCTGCATCGAGTCGGCGTTGACCACCTCGCCGTCGAGGGCGTGCGCGAGGGCGATGCTCAGCGCCGACTTCCCGGCCGCGGTCGGACCGACCACGGCCACCACCGGGCCGGTCACCGCTGCTCCCGGTCCCAGTTCGCCACGAAGTAGGAGACCCCGTAGGGGGCCTGGTAGTAGCCCAGGTCACCGCGCCAGTCGCCGCCGGCCGCGCGGACCGCGCCGGCCAGCACCTGCCAGGGTGCCCGCCCGGCGACCTTCAGCTCCGCGGACCGTACCGGGTCCAGGCCGAGCAGGGCCGCGGCGTCCGCGCCGGCCAGGGCCCGGGCCACCCCGTCGTCGTACGCCTCGGCGCGCGGGTCGTCGTAGCCGGGTGCCCTGGTGCCCCGGCACGCCGATCCGTCCCCCAGCACCAGCACCGCGGTACGCCGCTCGGACTCGTCGGCGAGGGCCGCCCCGAGCTCGGCGCACTCCGCGGGCGTCGCGCCCTCGGCGACCGACCGGGCCAGCCGGGGCAGCTCGGTGCCGGTCCGGCCGACCAGCCAGGCGCCGACGGTGAGGCTCAGCGGCAGGACCTCCGCCCCGGAGCAGGCCGCCGGCCACAACCGCACCGGCCGGTCGAGGCCGTAGCCGCGCAGCGACCCCGAGTCGGCGGAGCCGAAGACCCTGCTCTCCGGCCCGCCGCCCACCAGCAGGATCACCTCGGGAGCGGCGGCGAGCAGCCGGGCCAGGGCGACGTCGGCCGCGGCGCGGAGGTCGTCCAGCTCACCGGCGGCGGCGCCGGCCAGTTCGGACACGATCAGGGGCGGATGGGGGCAGACGGCGGCGGCGACCAGAGGCACGGGTCCAACCTATCCGTCCCCCCGGTGCGTCCCCGCGCCGATCCGGTCATCGGGGCCCTACGACACCGTATGGTCACGGTCGACGACAGGCGCTCGACACGGACCGGGTCGGACCTGTGACAATGCCGGAAGTAACTTTGCTGCGCCGTGGCGGCGATCGCGGGACCTCCCGTCGACGCCGGGAGAACGAGGATGGGCACATGAGCGACTGGACTGCCTTCGGACGGGTGGACGAGGACGGCACCGTCTACGTCAAGACCGCCGATGGCGAGCGGGTGGTCGGATCCTGGCAGGCGGGAGCCCCCGAGGAGGGGCTGGCCCACTTCGCCCGGCGGTTCGCTGATCTGGTGACGGAGGTGGACCTGACCGAGGCCCGGCTCAACTCGGGCGCGGCGGACGCCGGCCACTCGCTGACCACGATCAAGCGGATCCGCGCCTCGCTGGCCGAGGCACACGTGGTCGGCGACATCGACGCGCTGGCCGCGCGCCTGGACAAGCTGGCCGCGACGGCCGAGGAGAAGGCCGGCGAGGCCAGGGCGGCCCGGGACGCTGCCCGGAGCGAGGCGCTGGCCCGCAAGACCGCCCTGGTGGACGAGGCGGAGAAGCTGGCCGCCGAGTCGACCGGCTGGAAGACCGCCGGGGACCGGCTCAAGGAGATCCTCGACGAGTGGAAGACCATCCGCGGGGTCGACAAGAAGACCGACGGTGAGCTGTGGAAGCGGTTCGCCGCCGCCCGGGACGGCTTCACCCGCCGGCGGGGCGCCCACTTCGCCTCCCTCGACCAGCAGCGCAAGCAGGCGCAGTCGATCAAGGAGGAACTGGTCACCGAGGCCGAGAAGCTCAAGGAATCCACCGACTGGGCCGTCACCGCCAACCAGCTCAAGGACCTGATGGCCCAGTGGAAGTCCGCACCGCGGGCGTCCAAGGAGGCCGAGCAGAAGCTCTGGGAACGGTTCCGGGCGGCGCAGGACGAGTTCTTCACCCGGCGCAGTGAGGTCTTCTCGGCGCGGGACAACGAGCAACGCGCCAACCTGGAGCGCAAGCAGGCCCTGCTCGCCGAGGCCGAGGGGCTCGACATCGACGGCGACCCGAAGGGCGCCCAGGCGAAGCTGCGGGACATCCAGGCGCAGTGGCACGAGGCCGGCCGGGTGCCCCGGGAGGCCGCCGCCGGGCTGGAGCGCCGGCTGCGCGTCGTGGACGAGAAGGTCCGCGAGGTGATGGACTCGGCGTGGCGGCGTACCACCAAGGAGGACAGCCCGCTGCTGGCCCAGATGCGTACGCAGGTCGCCGAGGCCGAGGAGCGGCTGGCCCGGGCGCAGGCCGCCGGCGACACCCGGCGGATCAAGGAGGCCGAGCAGGCGCTCGCCTCGAAGCGGCAGTTCCTCCAGCTGGCCGAGCAGGCCAGCTGACCTGAGCACAGCCGGGAGCCCCCGGTCCCCCACGGGACCGGGCGCTCCCGGCTGTCCCGGTCTCCCTGCGCCCTGCGCCCTGCGCCCTGCGCCCTGCGCCCTGCGCCAAGACCATGCTCGAACCGGGAAGTAGTGGCATCAACGCGAGCCGGAGGCCACTCGATCCAGGATCGAGCGCGATCTTGCGGATGGAACGCCGCGGGACGAGGCGGGAAAGCGCCTTCTCGGCAGGGTTAGGGCGGGTGGTTGACGCATCGAGGTGGGCTGATCAGAATGGCGGCAGAGCCAGGTCGAGCTCCGGCGCGAGGGCACCGACGGCGAGTCCGCCGTCGCGGGTCGCCGGTGATCCCCCACGAGTGGCCGTCCACGTGACACGGCCCGTCGCGGCTGTCCGCGTACTCGATGACGAGCGGGCCGTCTCCCTTGGTCCTTCCGCCCGCGGCGCCTGCGCGGCGCGGGCATCCGAAGTGGAGCTCGCATGCACCGACCCACCGCCCTCGGCGGTGCCCTCGTGGCGCTCGCCACCGCCGCGGCCGGCGTCTTCGTCGCCGCCGCCGTCAGCACCGCCCCGGCCGCCGCCGCCGTCGCCGGGACCGGCACCGGTTACCTGCACACCAGCGGCAACAAGATCGTCGACAGCACGGGTGCCACGGTCCGGCTGACCGGCATCAACTGGTTCGGCATGGAGACCGACAACAAGACCTTCCACGGTCTGTGGTCGAGCAACCCGTGGCGCAGCCAACTCGACACCATGGCCCGGCTGGGCTACAACACGCTGCGCGTCCCGTACTCGAACGACGCCTTGAAGCCGGGCGCCACGGCCACCGGAATCAACGACTACGTCAACCCGGACCTGGTCGGGCTCTCCCCGCTGCAGATCCTCGACAAGGTCATCGACTATGCCGGCGGCAAGGGGATGCGGATCATCCTGGACCGCCACCGGCCCACCTCGGCCGGCCAGTCGCCGCTCTGGTACACCTCCACCGTCTCCGAGGCCACCTGGATCGCCGACTGGAAGACCCTCGCCCGGCGGTACGCGAACAACCCCACGGTGATCGGCGCCGACCTGCACAACGAGCCGCACGCCGAGGGCACCAACCCGGCCGCCACCGGCGCCTGCTGGGGCTGCGGCGTCACCGCCCGCGACTGGCGGCTGGCCGCCGAGCGGGCCGGCAACGAGATCCTCGCGGTGCAGCCGAACTGGCTGATCTTCGTGGAGGGGGTGAGCTGCCCCAGCGGCGGCCTGTCGAACGTCTGGGACGGCGACCCGAGCAACGACGAGGACTGTGGCTGGTGGGGCGGAAACCTGTCCAAGGCCGGGCAGTTCCCGGTCCGGCTGAACGTGGCCAACCGGCTGGTCTACTCCCCGCACGAGTACGCGACGTCCGTCTACCGCCAGGCCTGGTTCGACGACCCGACGTACCCGGCGAACATGCCGGCGATCTGGGACCGGTACTGGGGCTACCTCCACAAGCAGAACATCGCGCCGATCATGATGGGCGAGTTCGGCACCACGCTCCAGGACCCGAAGGACCGGGTGTGGCTGCAGAACCTGATGGCCTACACCGGGACCGGGGTGAACGGGATGTCCTTCACCTACTGGTCGTGGAACCCGAACTCGGGTGACACCGGCGGCATCGCGAACGACGACTGGACCACGATCAACCAGGCCAAGCAGGACATCCTCCAGCCGTACCTGATCCCGCCCGTGGGTGGCGGGGGCGGCCCGAGCCCGACACCCACCGGATCGTCCTCGCCGCCGCCGGCGACCGGCGCCTGCACGGCCGGCTATCAGCAGGTGAACGCGTGGCAGGGCGGCTTCCAGGGCGAGTTGACCGTGCGGAACAGCGGCACCGGCGCGGTGAACCCGTGGTCGGTGACCTGGACCTGGCCGGCCGGGGTCACCCTGGCCAGCGGCTGGAACGCGACCGTCACCCAGTCCGGCGCGACCGTCACCGCCGCCGCCCCGGACTGGGCGAGGTCGCTCGCGCCGGGCGCCTCGGTGACCATCGGCTTCACCGCCAACGGCACGGCCGCCACCCCCGCCGCCGTGAAACTCAACGGCACGGCCTGCTGAGGCCCGACCCCCGCCGGGACCGGTCGGGGCTCCGCCGTCCGGCGGGGCCCCGATCGGGTCAGTGGGCGGCGCAGCCGGTCGCGGGCGTGGGCACCGCGGCCGGCGCGCCGATCGTGGGCAGCCCCAGCAGCACGCCCGGGGTACGCGGGGCGCGCCCCGCCTCGGCGGCGTCGCCGGCCCGGGTACGCCGGTGCGACAGCGGCTCGCCGTCGGCGTTGAGGTGGTGCGGCGCGGCGTACGTGACGGTGGTGTGCACCATGTCGCCGGGGCGGATCTGCCCGGCCAGGCTTCCCGCGTCGAAGTGCACGAGGCGGCCGTCCCGGGCCCGGCCGGACATCCGGCCGGTGCGCTCGTCCTTGCGTCCCTCGCCGACGGCGACCAGCACCTCGACGGTCTCCCCCACGAGCTTCTTGTTCTCCGCCCAGGTGATCTCCTCCACCGTGGCGATCAGCCGCTCGTACCGCTCCTGCACGACCTGCTTGGGGAGCTGGCCGTCCATGGTCGCGGCCGGGGTGCCGGGGCGCTTGGAGTACTGGAAGGTGAACGCCGAGGCGAACCGGGCCTCGCGGACCACGTCGAGGGTCCGCTCGAAGTCGGCGTCGGTCTCGCCGGGGAAGCCGACGATGATGTCCGTGGTGATCGCCGCGTCCGGCATGGCCGCCCGGACCTTCTCGATGATGCCCAGGTATCGCTCCGACCGGTACGAGCGGCGCATGGCCCGCAGCACGTCGTCGGAGCCCGACTGCAACGGCATGTGCAGCGAGTGGCAGACGTTCGGCGTTTCGGCCATCGCGGCGATCACGTCGTCGGTGAAGTCCTTCGGGTGCGGGCTGGTGAACCGGACCCGCTCCAGGCCCTCGATGTCGCCGCAGGCGCGCAGCAGCTTGCCGAACGCGTACCGGTCGCCGAACTCCACGCCGTAGGAGTTGACGTTCTGCCCGAGCAGGGTCACCTCCAGCACGCCCTCGTCGACCAGGGCGCGCACCTCGGAGAGGATGTCGCCGGGGCGGCGGTCCTTCTCCTTGCCGCGCAGCGACGGCACGATGCAGAACGTGCAGGTGTTGTTGCAGCCCACGGAGATCGACACCCAGCCGGCGTACGTCGACTCGCGCCGGGTGGGCAGCGTGGAGGGGAAGACCTCGAGCGACTCGAGGATCTCCACCTCGGCGGCGGCGTTGTGCCGGGCCCGCTCCAGCAGGACCGGCAGCGAGCCGATGTTGTGCGTGCCGAAGACCACGTCCACCCAGGGGGCCTTGCGGACGATCTCGCCGCGGTCCTTCTGAGCCAGGCAGCCGCCGACCGCGATCTGCATCCTGGGGTGCTTGTCCTTCACGGGGCGCAGATGACCGAGGTTGCCGTAGAGCCGGTTGTCCGCGTTCTCCCGGACGGCGCAGGTGTTGAACACCACCACGTCGGGCTGCTCGTCGGCCCCGGCGGCGCGCACGTAACCGGCCTGTTCGAGCAGGCCGGAGATGCGCTCGGAGTCGTGCACGTTCATCTGGCAGCCGTACGTGCGCACCTGGTAGGTACGCGGGCTGCCTGCGGCTGCGGTAGTCATGACCCGGACAGCGTATCCGGGCCGAAGCCCGGCACCCCACCCACCGCCCGGGCCTGACCCCGCCGGCCCGGCCGTGCCGGGTCCGGGTCAGGCGGCGGCGAGCGCGGGGGCGACCGAGTCGGGGGCCCAGCGCGAGCGATGGCACTGCGACCAGCCCCGGCACCCGGGGTGGGCGACGGTGCAGAGCCGCTGGTCGCTGAGCACCTCGCCCTCGTCGGTCTCGACCACGTCGAAGTGCACGGGACGGATCGTGCCGTCCGGGGCGACCAGCAGGTGCCGTCCGGCGTCGAGGGTGTCGTCGCGCATCAGGCAGTTGCGGTCCAGCAGCCGGGCCAGCGCCGCGATGCTGGGCAGCTCGGGCAGGCGCTCGGGCACCCCGTAACAGTCGACCATGGTGCCGTACACCCCCGGCGCCTCCCAGACGTCACAGACCACCGCGTACGCGGGCAGTCGGGCCGGGTCGGCGACGGCGAGGGGCATCACCACCCGGCCGAGCGCCTCGGCCAGCGCCGGGTAGACCTCCACGGGCGCCGCGCCGTCAATTCTCCAGTTCCACAGCTCGGCCATGCCGCCTCCTCGCTGTGCTCGTCCCACCGGCCTCCGGATCGGGCCTTACTGACGATGGTGGGGTGCATTTGACCTCAGCCGGGGGCAAGTTACCGGTCTGTGACCATTCCGGGCAAAATTTCCTCGAGCGTCATCGCTTCGAGTAGCGGGAAGATGACAGTTTATCGGGTATGGTGCCCCGTCCGGGAGACCGACATGGCGGTCAGCTGACCCGGATCAGGTGCTCGCTCGCGGGCAGCAGCTCGCCGATCACCGTGCCGCCGGGGATCTCGCCCGCCACCAGCAGCCCGCCGGAGGTCTGCGCGTCGGCCAGCAGCAGCCGCTCCCCCTCGTCGAGGCCGCCGAAGTCGGTCCACGGGGTCACCCAGTCCAGGTTCCGGCGGGTGCCGCCGCTGACGTACCCGTCCCGCAGCGCCTCCCGGGCGCCGGGCAGGTAGGGCACGGCCGCGGCGTCGATGGCGATGGTGAGCCGGCTGGCCCGGGCCAGCTTCGAGGCGTGCCCGAGCAGCCCGAACCCGGTGACGTCGGTGCCGCAGCGGATGCCGGCGGCGATCGCCGCCCGGGCCGCGTCCCGGTTGAGCCGGGTCATCGAGGCGACCGCCTCCGGGAACCGCTCCCCGGTCCGCTTGTGCCGGCTGTTCAGCACCCCGACGCCGAGCGGCTTGGTCAGCGACAGCGGCAGGCCGGCCCGGCCGGCGTCCAGGGTGATGAGTTCCTCCGGCCGCACCACGCCGCTGACCGCGAGGCCGTACTTCGGGCCGTCATCGTCCACGCTGTGCCCGCCGGCCAGGTGGCAGCCGGCCTCCCGGGCCACGTCCTGGCCGCCACGCAGCACCTCCCGGGCCAACTCCACCGGCAGCACCTCCCGGGGCCAGCAGAGCAGGTTGAGTGCGACCAGTGGGGTGCCGCCCATGGCGTACACGTCGGAGAGCGCGTTGGTCGCGGCGATCCGGCCCCAGTCGTACGCGTCGTCCACCACCGGGGTGAAGAAGTCCGCCGTGCTCACCAGGCCGGTCCGCTCGTCCAGCCGGACCACCGCGGCGTCATCGCCGTGGTCCAGGCCGACCAGCAGGTCGGCGGTGCCGGCGGCCGGGCCGAGCCCGGCGACCATGGCCTCCAACTCGCCGGGCGGAATCTTGCAGGCGCAGCCGCCGCCGCGGGCGTAATCGGTCAGCCGGAGCGGATGGGTCATCCCCACATGATCTCCGCGCGGTGCCCGGTCCGCCACCGGAGCGGGCCGGTACGTGGCAGAAATCGGACTCCCCGGTACGTGGGCGACCGGTGTTACCTCACTGTGACCGTTCGAGTTGCGTTCCGCCATGTGGCCCCGCCTAGAGTTGCCCAACCGGGGGTCGACCGACCCCGCTTATCTCCACGGACAGGGACGGTGGACGACGTGACGACGGGCGAACCGCTCATCGTGCTCGACGGGGTCAACAAGTGGTTCGGCCCGCTGCACGTGCTCGACGACGTCTCGCTCTCCGTCGGCAGGGGTGAGGTGGTCGTGGTGATCGGCCCCTCCGGCTCCGGCAAGTCGACGCTCTGCCGGACGATCAACCGGCTGGAGCCGATCAGCTCGGGCACCATCACCTTCGACGGGCAGCCGCTGCCGGCCGAGGGCAAGGCGCTGGCGAAGCTGCGCAGCGAGGTCGGCATGGTCTTCCAGTCGTTCAACCTCTTCGCGCACAAGACCATCCTGGAGAACGTCACGCTCGGCCCGGTCAAGGTCCGCAGGGAGAAGCCGACCGCCGCCCGCGAGCGCGGCCTGGCCCTGCTCGACCGAGTCGGCATCGCCAACCAGGCCGACAAGTACCCCGCCCAGCTCTCCGGCGGCCAGCAGCAGCGGGCGGCCATCGCCCGTGCGCTGGCCATGCAGCCCAAGGCGATGCTCTTCGACGAGCCGACCAGCGCGCTCGACCCGGAGATGGTCGGCGAGGTGCTGGACGTGATGACCTCGCTGGCCCGCGACGGCATGACCATGGTGGTGGTCACTCACGAGATGGGCTTCGCCCGGCACGCGGCCAACCGGGTGATCTTCATGGCCGACGGTCAGCTGGTCGAGGACGCACCGCCGACGGAGTTCTTCGCGAACCCGCGCAGCGAGCGGGCGAAGGACTTCCTCTCCAAGATTCTCACGCACTAGGCATTCGTAGTGGAGCGCGCCGTCCCCCGGCGGCTTCTGTCGAAAAAGGAGATGAGTATGCGCATGAAGCGTATGGCGGCGGTCGCCGCCGCGGCCGCCCTGGCGCTCGGGATGACCGCCTGCGGTGACGACAAGGGCGACGAGGGCACCGGCTCGGGCAGCAAGTCGTTCGCCGCCGGAAGCACCATGGAGCGGCTGTACAAGGCCCAGAAGATCAAGGTCGGCACCAAGTTCGACCAGCCGGGCTTCGGCCTGAAGGGCCTGTCGGGCAAGCCGGAGGGCTTCGACGTCGAGGTCGCGAAGATCATCGTCAAGGAACTCGGCATCCCCGAGGACAAGATCGAGTACGTCGAGACGCCGTCGAAGGTCCGCGAGGACAAGATCGTCGACGGCAGCGTCGACCTGGTCGCCGCGACGTACACGATCAACGACAAGCGCAAGGAGCGCATCGCCTTCGCCGGGCCGTACTACGAGGCCGGCCAGAACATCCTGGTGAAGAAGGACGACACCACGATCACCGGGCCGGACTCGTTCCAGGACGGCACCAAGAAGGTCTGCTCGGTCACCGGCTCCACCCCGGCTGAGGAGATCAAGAAGCACGTCAAGGACGTGGCCACCCAGCTGGTGCTCTTCGACACCTACGACAAGTGCCGCGACGCCCTCAAGGGCGGCCAGGTGGACGCGGTGACCACGGACAACGTGATCCTGCTCGGCTACGTCGCCAAGGACGAGGCGTCCTTCAAGCTCGCCGGCGAGAACTTCACCAAGGAGCCGTACGGCATCGGCGTGAAGAAGGAGGACACCGACTTCCGGAACTTCATCAACGACGTCCTGGAGAAGGCCATGCAGGACGGCCGTTGGAAGAAGGCCTGGGACGACACCGCCGGCAAGTTCGGCGCGCAGCTGGGCGCGGCCCCGACCATCAACCGCTACTGATCTGATCGTTCGATCTGGAGGGTGGGGAGGAACACCGACCCGTGAGTGTGCTCATCGACAAGTTCGACGTGTTTGCGGGTGGTTTCTGGCTCACCCTCCAGATCTGCGTACTCGCCGCGATCGGCGCCCTGGTCCTGGGCGCCGTCGTGGCGGTGCTCCGGATCTCCCCGGTGCCGCCGCTCCGCGCCGTCGGCACCGCCTACGTGAACATCTTCCGGAACATGCCGCTGACCGTGGTGATGTTCTTCGCCGCCTTCGGCCTGCCGGCGCTGGGCTCCAACGCGGACTTCCTGCGGATCCCCGGCCTGGACGCGGTCTTCAGGCGGCTCAGCACCGACCTGCCGTACTTCCGCTTCGCGCTGATCGCCCTGGTGCTCTACACCGCGGCGTTCGTCTGCGAGGCGCTGCGGTCCGGGGTGAACGCGGTGCCGCCCGGTCAGGCCGAGGCTGCCCGCTCGCTCGGTCTCACCTTCGGCCAGAACCTGCGCTACGTGGTGCTGCCGCAGTCCTGGAAGGCGTCGGTGGTGCCGCTCGGTTCGGTGATCATCGCGATGATCAAGAACTCCGCGCTGGTGGGCTTCTTCGGCGTCGTCGGTGACCTGTCCCAGACCGCCGACCAGCTCACCTCGGCCGAGGGCTATGCCTTCATCCCGGTCGCCATCGGCATCTCCATCGGCTACCTGATCATGACGGTGCCGCTGGGTGCCCTGCTCGACCGGATCGAGAAGCGACAGGCGGTGGCCCGATGAGTCAGCAGAACAGCGTCCTGTACGACGTCCCCGGCCCCCGGCAGCGACGGATCACCCTGATCGGCAGCCTGGTCGCCACCGTCGTGGTGCTCGTCGGGGCGTACTTCCTGATCTACCGGCCGCTGTCCGACAAGGGCCAACTCTCGATGGAGCTGTGGGGCCCGCTGGTCGACCCCGCCAACGAGAACTTCTCCCAGGTCTGGGACCGGATCGGGCTCGGCCTGAAGAACACCCTGATCGCCGCCGCCCTGGCCATCGTGTCCTCGCTGGTCGTGGGGACCCTGATCGCCGTGCTGCGGATCCAGCTCAAGAGCCTGACCCGACGGCGCTTCACCGGGCTGGCCACACCGGTGGCGTACCTGCTGCGCGGGCTGAGCGTGCTGCTGTCGGCGGTGACCCGGGTCTGCGTCGAGGTGTTCCGGGGGCTGCCCGTCGTCATCACGATCTTCTTCGTGGCGCGCGGCTTCCCCGAGTTCGGCATCTCGTGGGACAACCTCTGGTACCTGGTCATCGGTCTGACCATCTACAACTCGGTGGTGATCGCCGAGATCATCCGCTCCGGCATGGAGGGGCTGCCCGGCGGCCAGGCGGAGGCCGCCGCCGCGATCGGCCTCTCCCCGTTGCAGACCACCCGGATGATCCTGCTGCCGCAGGCGTTCCGGATCATGCTCCCGGCGCTGATCAGCCAGCTCGTCGTGGTGCTCAAGGACACCTCGCTCGGCTTCATCATCAGCTACGAGGAGACGCTCAACATCGGCAAGCAGATCATCGGCGTGCTGGGCAACCCGATCCAGGTCTACGTCGTGATCGCCGTGCTCTTCATCGCGGTGAACTACTCGCTGTCGAAGCTGGCCCAGTACGTCCAGCACCGCCTCTCCCGCGGCCGCAAGACGGCCGGCACGCCGGCACAGAACCTGCCGCCCGCGGCGATCATGTCGCAGTCCGAAAGCACCGGCCACGGTCTCTGACCGACGACCGCGAGAAGGGCCGGCCCGGGTTACCGGGCCGGCCCTTCTGTGTAGCTGGGGATCAGCGGGCGATCTCGGTGACCCGGGACTCGCGGACCACCGTCACCCGGATCTGGCCCGGATAGGTCAGCTCCTCCTCGATCTGCTTGGCCACGTCCCGGGCCAGCACCGCCGCGCCGATGTCGTCGACGTCCTCCGGCTTGACCATCACCCGGATCTCCCGGCCCGCCTGCATGGCGAAGACCTTCTCCACGCCGAGCTTGCCGGCCGCGATCTCCTCGATCCGCTCCAGCCGCTTGACGTACGCCTCCAGGCTCTCCCGCCGCGCCCCCGGCCGGCCACCGGAGCAGGCGTCGGAGGCCTGGGTGAGGACCGCCTCGATGGTCTGCGGCGGCACCTCGTTGTGGTGCGCCTCGATGGCGTGCACCACGTCCTCGCTCTCGCCGTACTTGCGGGCCAGGTCCGCGCCGATGATGGCGTGGCTCCCCTCCACCTCGTGGGTGAGCGCCTTGCCGATGTCGTGCAGGAACGCGCAGCGCTTGATCGTCGGCACGTCCAGCCGCAGCTCGGCGGCCATGATCCCGGCGATGTGCGCGGTCTCCACCAGGTGCTTGAGCACGTTCTGCCCGTACGACGTCCGGTAGCGCAGCCGGCCCAGCAGGCTGACCAGCTCCGGGTGGATCTCGGTGATGCCGACCTCGACCAGGGCGTCCTCGGCGGCCCGGTGGCAGAGCTCCTCCACCTCGTGCCGGGCCTGGTCGTAGACCTCCTCGATCCGGTGCGGGTGGATCCGGCCGTCCAGCACCAGCTTCTCGAGGGTGAGCCGGCCGACCTCCCGGCGTACCGGGTCGAAGCAGGAGAGCAGCACCGCCTCGGGGGTGTCGTCGATGATCAGGTTGACCCCGGTGACCGACTCGAAGGCGCGGATGTTGCGCCCCTCCCGGCCGATGATCCGCCCCTTCATCTCGTCGCCCGGCAGGTGCAGGACACTCACCACGCTCTCCGCGGTCTGCTCGCTGGCGACCCGCTGGATGGCGTCCACGACGATGTGCCGGGCCCGCTGCTCGGCGGTGCTGCGGGCGTCCGACTCGATGTCCCGGACCAACAGGGCGGCCTCCCGCTTGGCCTGGCTCTCGATCGACTCGACCAGCTCGACCCGGGCCGCCTCGGCGGTCAGCCCGGCGACCCGCTCCAGTTCGCGGCGGCGCTGCTCCTCCACCTCGGTGAGGGCCTGCTCCCGCTCGGCCAGCGCGGCCTCCCGGGCGGCCAGGGCGGCGCTGGCGGCCGTGAGCTGCCGTTCCCGCTCGGCGAGCCGCTCCACCTCCTCGGTGTGCAGCCGCTCCCGCTCATCCATCCGGGTGGCCCGGCGCTCGACCTCGGCCGCCTGCTCGCGGGTGGTCGCGGCGAGCACCGCCACCTCCCGCTCGCCGCTGCGCCGGGCGGCGCTGCGGAGCCGCTCGGCGTCCGCCTCGGCCTGCTTGTGCGCCCGCTCCAGCACCGTGTCGGCCTCGGCGCGGGCGTCGTCCAGGACCCGCCGGGCCTCGGCCCGGGCCGCCTTCGCCTCGGCCTTCGCGGCGGCCGCCTCGGCCCGGGCCGCCGCAGCGGCCGACTTCGCCACGTCGGCGGTGCTGTTCGCATCGTCGGCGGCGCTGCGCAGGGCCGCCAGCGACTGCTCCTGGCGATCCTTCTCGGCGATGAAGGCCGGGTCCTCCGGGGTGGGCGTGACACTGAGCCGGCGCAGGGTACGCGCGCCGAGCAGGACGGCACCGACCACCACGGCGGCGAGCAGCAGCACCAGCACGAGGATGACGGCCTCGAACGCGCTCATGCCGCTCCGCCCCGTCCGGCCCGGCCGGCCACGGCTGCGCCGACGGTCAGGCTGCTGCGGTCAGCGCGGGCCCGGATGCCTGCGGACGGCCCGCCGAGGGCCCACGGAGGATCACCGGTGAACCTGTCCCGCCCCACCATGGCCGCCTCCCCTGAACGTCGGCGCCGCAGCCCGCGCGCCGACGGCACACGCCTGCGGCTCTGGACGCCCGACCGGAGCGGCTGGCCGTGGGTAGCTTTCCGTCGACGGTGCCCGTGGAGAGCATCGCCGGCGTCCGGTTGCAGTTGTCGGTAGCACCGGACCGGCGGTCCGGTGCTGCCGTCAAGGCCGGTGAAGCTGGCCCAAAGTGATGCGGTTCTGTTACGCGTTCTATGTTGTGCGCTTAGCCTGCGCTGGTCGGGCAATGTGAGCCTGTATGGCGAGGCTAGGTCTCCGGGGGCCGTTCGGTCAAGAACTCATGATCAAACCACCCGGACGGAGAGAAGTTGCGGCATCACCCAGCGCTGATCAGATGCCGGACACGGCCGGACAAACCCCACGCCGCGCGAGCTCCCCGATCACCCTCCCGACCTGCTCAGGGCCCTCACGAGGCAGGTCCCACCCACCCTCCGCTCAGCACCGCACGCCACTCGGCGTCGTCGCGAGGGCAGGCCACAACTTCTCCGAAAGAGTGGTCTTGCGGCGGCGGAAGGCCACACTCTCAGGGAAGTCGTGCCGACCTTGGCGACCCGCGGCCCGCGGGCGCCGGCCCGCACCGCCTCCGCTGATCGGACGCTCCTATGCCGCGTCAAGTGGCTGGGGTGGGTTTTCGAGGCGTCGGTAGAGCTCTCGGGCGATGTAGCGCTTGAGGCAGCGTTTGATCT